>CAYVMR010000019.1:0-21456 GCA_964452545.1 uncultured bacterium | reverse complement strand
TAACGCCTATATTTTTCTATCCCACAGATTTAACACCTAGACAAGAATCGCCTTAATCCCTTAGTCTTTTTCGATATATTTACGGACACTGTTGAGATCGATATAGCGATCGGTGGCGTTACGCAGTTCCCGAGCAATCATGCCCTCGGTGGATACCACGGTAATATGGGTGCTCTTCGATCGCAGCAGCTCAATAGCCCGCTCAAAGTCACCATCACCACTAAATAAAACCACCTGATCGTATTGGTCTACGGTATTAAACATATCGATGGCGATTTCAATATCCAGGTTGGCCTTTTGGGAATAGCGACCTGAGGAATCGTCGTAGTATTCCTTGAGGATTTTCGTGCGTACCGTATAACCAAGACTAATCAAGGCATCACGAAACCCCCGTTGATCCTGGGGATCCTTTAAACCGGTATACCAAAACGCGTTGACCAGGCTAACGCCGCCCTCTACGTTGAGAAAGTAGTCTAAAATCCGCTTTGGGTCAAAGAACCAGCCATTCTTCTGCTGGGCGTAGAACATGTTGTTGCCGTCAACAAAAATAGAAAGTCTCTTTAAGCCATGCTTATAGTACATAAAAGCTTCTGAATAATTAATTTTTGTAGAATGGGTCTAGATAGGTCAGTGAATCAAGTTTGGGGCACGGATGCCCTTGGTAGAGGCCACAGGGATTAACCCGGAGAAGCACGCTGTTTAAAAAGTACCCCCTGGGACCGTAGAATTACCAACGGGAAGGCGAACAATTACCAGGTGAGCAGGGATTACCGGTCTTTGACCCGACAAAACCTAACAGCCCCATCTTCAAAACGGGTCGCACCTTACCTGAACATGATTAGCTCAACGAACCTAGGCAACATTTCCACGTCAGCAACCCACAGATGCACCCAAGCAACGTGACGAAGACTATTCGTAACGAGGCTAATTAGAGTCTAGTAGTTTAACGGTTTTGTCTGAAAAAATCTAGAGACTATGGTTAGGTTAGGTTAACGTTCAGCCATCATCCCTAAATCCGTAGATTCGCTTATTAATTACGTATTCCACACCCTGTCAGGTAAATCTAAATACCCACCTCCTAACATGCACTAAACTAATCTATAACTTCCGCCGCCACTCGTTGGTAGACACGGTGGTAACCCTGTCCAGGCTCTTGTAGAGCTAAGGGGAATGGGTGGCGGCCCTTGTAGCAAGGTCCATTAACCAATAGGGGATAAACCGTAATAATGGTCGGTAAGAGTTAATCTATATAAATTTAATTATATACGCTCTAACACCGGTTGTCCCCCCCAGGGCAGGGGGGTTGCGACATAAAAGTTACCATTAGTCTGACAAGGCCATCAGCCAAAACCCTATGGGCTGGGTCGGAGGTCCTGCTTACCGGAGCCATCCATCCCACTATTTTATCTATTCCAAGGGTCCCTTGAGGGGGGCTTGCAGGGCTACCGGCAAATTGCTTAAGAATTGATGCCCTGTAGCCAGCTCAATCCGATGCACCGAGGTTTGGTACTGCCGCCAGTCCGGGTTGACCAGATCGCGGTTGGGTAGGTCTATGGCAATCACCCGACTCTTGGCGGTAAGACCCAGGCTACCGTTATCGAGGCGATCGTAGACAATGATGATTTTCCACAGCCGAGAGGGTACGGTAATGGCTCGATCGCCAATCTGACCTTGCTGACCATAGGCGCCGGCAAAGATATGCAGGTTCTGGTGATACTGGTAGACCAGGCTACGACTATATTCCTCCAGTTCCCGCCAGGGCCCCCGGTTGTTCTCGGGGGCCTGGGGAATAATGTTGGTCATCAGGAAGGTGGCGCTGTTGTCTCTGATCCGGCGGGTGCGATCGCCAGAAGGGACGATGTGGCCGCGATCGTAGTCACGACCTCGATAGTCGTTGGGCGTGACCTGGTAAAAGCCTGGAGGCAGAGCCCCATCAGGGCGAAAGTTATCCTGTCGGTCGACTGAACCTAACCAACTGGCATGGAGTTGCCAGCTGGCCCAATGGAGAATTTTGCGATCGCGGCTGTAGGCCAGCACGTACTGGGGCCGCTCCAGCAGATAATTATTAGGGTTGACGGTAGCCGCATGGCTAGGATTGCCCAACACCAGGTGGGGGTTGCTGGAGACCGGCGATGGTGGATCCGGGGGGGGCGGGTTGAAGGGTAAATCCTCACAGGCCCGACCGTTGTCATCGGGGTCGAGGTGATAGGGATCACCGGGGAAGGCCTGCAGCACCGTCTGGGCTTGGGCTTGACTGAGGAAATCACCACACTGGCAGTGATCATCCACACAGGGCGGCAGGTTGGCGGTGTCAATGCCGCGCAGCCAAGTGCCCCTAGCCCAGCTTAAATCCGCACAACCTGTCGCCAGACCAGCCATTAGCCAGAGTCTGAGATAGCGGTTCCAGCGGTGGCGCCAGAGTAAAGCTTGCATAAGAGACCGAGTCGCTATAACAATGGAATGGTTTGATCCCGTTATCCCCCTCCCCCCCTTGGGGATTGGAGGCTCGATAACGGTCCTGATTCAGGGCTATGCCCCTGATTCACCCTGGGGTTAGGTTGCCCACGCCGTTTAATGATTCATCGTTTAGACCCAATCAATGTTCGGATGTGATTATGCTGAAACACGCCATTGCTAAGTTCCAAACCTGGTTTCCAGCCCCTCAGGTCCACGCCCATTGCGATGGCCCCTGCGGTGTTTACGATCCCTCATCGGCCCGCGTAGCCGCCGAAGCGGTGGTCTCCATGACTAAGAAGCTGGTCGACCTGGAGCCCCCAGCCCCTGGCGACAAGGCCGCCGCTATTGCCTATCACAATACCTTCGCCCGTTACACCGCCATTAAGGAAGAGCAGGCCCAACTGGCTAAGGAGGAACTCTTGATTCTCTGGACCGACTACTTTAAGCCCGTCCACCTGGAGCAGTTCCCTGACCTGCACGATACCTTTTGGAAGGCCGCCAAGCTCTGTTCGGCCTGTAAGGTGGAGGTCAGCCCCCAGCATGCCAGTGAACTGATGGCGGCGATCGAGAAAATCCATGCCATGTTCTGGGCCACACATAATCGCGATGTTACCTGGTACACCGCCTGTTAACCTTGGCTGTGGAACCGCCACCCCAGTCAGGACCTCCGGCTAGGGCGGCCGCCCTAGCCGGACCCTGCGGCCAGCC
Source organism: uncultured bacterium (assembly GCA_964452545.1). Lineage (GTDB taxonomy): Bacteria > Cyanobacteriota > Cyanobacteriia > Phormidesmidales > Phormidesmidaceae > Nodosilinea. The sequence goes on along the minus strand of CAYVMR010000019.1, from coordinate 18,291 downwards.
CCCAAGTCAGTTGCGATCATCGCAAGTGAGGGATGTGTTGTTGTGGTTGCTGGGGCGCCGCTGGCGGCTGCGGGTGGTAGGGTATTCCATGGCCCCTTTACTTTTGCCCGGCGAAGAGGTGCTGGTTAATCCCCAGGTTTATCGCGGCCAATCTCCCCAGCCTGGGGATCTGGTGGTGGCCCGCCATCCTCACCGACCCCAGCTGCGGGTGATTAAGTGGGTGGTTTATGGGGTTGTCCGCCATCCCCAGGGGGAGCCAGGGTACTTCCTGGCGGGCCTTAACCCCCGGGCCAGTACCGATAGTCGTAGTTTTGGCCTGGTGCCCCAGGATCATTTGCTGGGTCAGGTGATCTGTCGTTTCCCCTAGGGGTTTCTGTCTGGGCTGGGGGGCTTTGGGGTAGGTTACGGTAAAAGTGGCCGTTGCACCCTTCCTGAAGCCGTCAATCATGAGCTGGGCATTAAGGCTTGGGCTGGACCCCGTTGGGCGGGGTATTCAAGTCCGTGGTATAGGAGGGATTGCAACGGCGATCCAGGCCCGGTTACCCGGCTTCATTGGCATGGGTTTGGCGGCCTGGCCTCGACCCTACCGGAGGTCTGATCCCTCCGGTAGAGCCATCTGCTGCTGAGACAGGTGATTTGTGCGCTTTCCCTTGGGAGTTGGCCCGCTCTGGCCGATGGTAGCATTGAACCTGGCTAAGAGGTTGTTTGAAAAGGGCTCAGGTATATTTCACCGCCAAGGGACCGCCAAAATACTGGATTTTGCCATAATTGTCCTGCTCCATAGGTATAATCTGAGACTCTCTTTGGCTTTTCAAACAACCTCTAAGGGGAGTGACCAATGGGTGGTATGGGCGATCGCTGGGAACCGCTAGGGTGGGTTGGCCGCAGACTAACTCTATCCCTACTGCTGATGGCGGGGTGGGGGGTAGGAGAATTTGGCCTGGGCCCAGTCACCGCTACCATGGCCTGGGCTCAAACCCATGATTCTAGCCTCCTCAATCCTCTGCCCTCGGCCCCATCAATGCCAGACCGACGGGAACAGCTGATGGCCCTGATCGGTCGCTTAGAAAGTGCCCTATTGCTGGCCCGGGCCCAAACCATGACCAACCAGTTGAGCCTGCCGCCCGGGGGTTTTCCAAGAGCGGGCTCGGTCTTGGCACCGCTGCATCCGGCCTTGGCGGAGGCCGAGCAACTGCTGGCGGACTGGCCCCAACTGGAAGCCAACAAGGCCCAGGCAGAACTGGAAAGCCGCTGGCTCAAGGTGCGATCGCAGCTGTGGCAAAGTTTCCCCCCCGATCAACCCTATGGATATCCGGAAATTTGGGCCCTCTGGCTGGATCGGGCGGCCATCCTGGCGGCCGGTTCAGAAGCCGGCCTGACTGACCTCTTCGATCGCCTGGCCGCGGTCGGGGTAAATACGATCTTTTTTGAAACGGTGAATGCTGGCTACCCCCTCTATCCTAGCCAGGTGGCTCCCGAAACCAACCCCCAAGTCCAGGGCTGGGATCCCCTGGCCAGTGCCATCCGCCTGGCCCATGCTCGTAATATGACTCTGCATGCCTGGGTGTGGATGTTTGCCGCTGGCAACCAGAGCCATAATCGTTTGCTCAACCTGCCGCTAGATTACCCGGGGCCGGTTCTGGCTCGCCACCCCAGTTGGGCCAGTTACGATAACCAGGGACGCCTGATTCTGCCGGGACAGGATAAACCCTTTCTCGATCCAGCCAACCCGGAGGTGCGGCGTTATCTCATCGACCTTCTGCAGGAACTGGCTACCCGTTATCCCATCGATGGCGTGCATCTGGACTATATCCGGTATCCATTTCAAGACCCCCTGGCTGACCGCCGCCATGGCTACGGTGAGGTGAGCCGTTGGCAGTTCCAGCGCCTTACCGGAGTGGACCCCCTCACCCTTGCCCCCAACCTGGCTATGGCTCAGGAGGTGCTGTGGCACCATTGGACAGACTTCCGCCAGCAGCAGGTCACCGACTTTGTCGCCCAGATCAGGGCTACCCTGCGCCATCGCCGGCCCGATCTGCTGCTATCGGCGGCGGTTTTCGCCCAACCGGCCATCGATCGGCGGGTACGCATTCAGCAGGACTGGGAAACCTGGGCCCGAGCCGGTGATCTAGACTGGGTGGTACTGATGAGCTATGCCCAGACCACCCCAGACTTCCAGCGGCTGGCCCAGCCCTGGCTGGGGAATGGGCAATTGGGGCCAGCCCTGGTCATACCGGGGATTCGCTTGTTAGACCTATCCGCCTCGGCCCTGGCGGACCAAATCCAGACGGCCCGGGATTGGCCCACCCCTGGCTATGCCCTGTTTGCCGCTACCCATCTACATCAAGACCTGGCTGTCCCCCTGGCCCAAAGCCAGCCCCCCCGGTCCACCTTGGGGCAGTCCCAGCGGGCCCTGGCAACCCAGCGCTACCAGGCGCTGCAACGGGAATGGCACTGGCTCCTGGTGACGGGCCGGCTAACCCTAGCCCCCAATCGCCTGGCCGCCTGGGTGGCGGCGGTCAATCAGCTGGAGGTCGAGTTGCAGGGTCTAGCCCAGACCCCTTCCCAGCGCCGGCTGGACCAGGTGCAACGACGTTTGACCACCCTCCGCCAAACCCTGGCAGAGGAGGTGACGGTGGCGGTCAGCCATCCTACCTATCGGACCCAGGTCTGGCAGGACCGACTGCAGGTGATTGGGCAATTGCTGGACCGGGGCGATCGCCCCCGCTTATAGGTGTTATCACATTTTATAAAGCCCGGGGGTACCCCCGGCACCGTATAATTTCCTTAGCAGACGCTAGTTCCGTAATGGGGGCATTAGGGCCATCGGTTACGGCATAACGGTCATTCATTTTTAAGCTGATTTGATAGTTAACCTGGCACTTTTCATCCTTGGATTGTGTCTTTTGTGATAAGGACTAACCTGACCATGACTACACCAAACGACGTCGATACCCCTACCCCCGCCACCCCCGAGTCAGAGACGAGTGGTCGTCGGCCCAGCCGAGCCTCCCGGTCGAAAGCATCCGCCAGCACCGGCGGCGGTCTGGTTAAGGCCGAGGGTCATGGCGCGGTAATCGTGCTGGAGGACAACACTCGCCTGGTGGAAAGCGACACCCTCCCCAACCATCGCCCCATTGCCCTGAGCACCTTTCAGGTGGTGGGCAGTCTGGACCGAGCTGGGGAACGCCCCATCGCCGCCAACACGTTTGAGGTGGCTAACACCGATATGTTGCCGGGTCACCGCCCCATCGCCGTTAGTACGTTGCCGGTTTCTGACCTGCATGGGTTACCTGGCGATCGGCCGATCGCCCCTAACGACGTCATCGACCCACCAGCCTCGATTTTAATGGGTTATCTCGACTAGTCCATTAAAGCGCCTGATTTAGAGCTAGCGGTCAGTTCCAGTCTGGCCCTAGCTTTTTTGTTAGACAGGCGATCGGTTCCTGAGCATTGAGTTCCTTGTCCCCGCCCCGGGTCGGGGCTAATTACCATGACCTTCCCCGTTCCCCATGCTGACAACGGTTACTGCGTCGATCATGTCAACTGTTTACGCCACAGCTTTCGCCGCTGGCTGGGCAAAGACCTGGTGGACCCGAGCTTAGATCCTGTAAACGCTGCCCAGGTAATTTATAGGGCCCCCTACGTGGTGGTGTCCCACGGAATCGGGCCCGATCCGATGTTTAACTACGGCAACCAGACCGCCTTAGATCTATTCGAAATGTCCTGGTGGGAATTTACTGGCCTCCCCTCTGGCCAGTCCGCCGAGCCCCCCAATCAGTCGGAACGGGCCGAGGTGCTGGCCAGGGTCACTCGCCAGGGCTATATCCAGCACTATTCAGGGGTTCGGATAGCTAAAACCGGTCGACGGTTTCGCATCAAGGATGTGACCATCTGGACTCTAGTCGATGAACAGGGGGCTGACTACGGTCAGGCCGCGGTTTACACCAGCTGGGAGTACCTCCTAGAGAATGGAGTGAGTTAAAGGGCTACCGCTACATGACTACCGGCTGTCAGCTCTCCAGACAGCAACATCTCCTGAAGAACCAACCGCTCTAACCGGTCAACCAGGCGCCGCATCTCCCTGGAGATCAGGGGATGGGTGTGGTGCATCGCCGCAGTCGACCCTGTTGCAGGGGGCTAGGGCGATAAAAGCAAGACTTGAATAGGGATAACCTGACAGGTTGTATACAATTGTAACCGCATATCGCTATAACCCGGGATCACCTCCTCCACTCCTGCCAGTTGAGCTGAGTTGAATGTAGACAACTGATGAAAACTATGGACTTTCTGCCGAAGCGATGGGGATTAAGGAACGGTTCCCTGGCCAGGACATGGGGAGGGAACGCCGGTTTAGGGTTACTGCGGCGATTGGGATGTTGGCCTCGACTAGGGGGGATGATAGGAATTCTCCTGGCTATCCTGATTGGTTCTGGCTACGGATCGTCCCTCCAGGCCCAAACCTCCCAGGCCCCTGTTAATCCAGCCCTTAGGCCCACCCTACAGGTGGGCACCAGAATCCTGCCGCCCTTTGTCACTCAGGAGGGGGCCTGGGATTTATCCGGGTTCAGCATTGAGCTGTGGCAGAGTCTGGCCAGGGAAATTGACCTGAAATCTACCTTTAAGGTGTATCCCAATGTTCAAGATCTGCTCAGGGCGGTGGAGACGCGGGAGGTTGATGTGGCGATCGCCGCCATTACCATTAACTCTGATCGAGCCCAGAGAGTTGATTTTTCCCAACCGATTTTCTCCAGCGGGCTGCAAATTATGGTGCGCCATCCCCGACTAGACCGACAAAATCAGAACTTCCTTAGAAACCTAGCGACTAGCGCCCTACCCAAACTGGTGATCCTCGCCCTATTGATCATTGGGGCCATGGCCCACCTCGTCTGGCTAATTGAGCGCCACCACCACGACCCCATGATTTCCTCAGCCTATTTCCCGGGAATTTTTCAAGCCCTTTGGTGGACGGCCACCGGCTTGGCCGGCGAGTACGGGGATATGCCGAGGGGGGTGGTCTCCAGGTTGATTGCCCTATTTTGGATGTTTGCCTCGGTGGGGTTTGTGGCCTATTTTACCGCCGCCTTCACCAGCGCCCTAACCGTGCAGCAACTCCAGGGGGGTATTCAGGGTCTGGCGGATTTGCCTGGTCATACCGTTGCTACCACCGCCGGTAGCACGGCGGCAACCTTCCTGCAGGAACGGAAAATTAAGGTCCTCGAGCGGGATACCCTGGAGGATGTCTATGGGGCTCTAATGAGCCGGGAGGCTGATGCCGTGGTGTTTGACTCTGGAGTACTGGCCTATTACGCTAATCGGGAGGGGCAAAACCTGGTGAGATTAGTGGGGGAGGTATTTAAACCGGAAAACTATGGAATTGCCGTGTCACCCGGTAACCCCTTGGGGAAAGCCATTGATGTGGCCCTGCTGAAACTCAAGGAAGACGGCACCTACAATCTGCTCTATGACAAATACTTTAAGCAGGAATAGCGTGGTACCCTAGTCTCGATTTCAGGCTAGGCTGCCAGGGCAGCAGGGAGAGTAAGGCGGTACCATGGCGCTGATCGTTCAGAAATATGGGGGTACCTCGGTGGGTACCGTGGAGCGCATTAAGGCCGTCGCCCAACGGGTCCAGACAACAGTCAGTCAGGGCCATGGGGTGGTGGTGGTGGTGTCGGCCATGGGCAAGACCACCGATGGTTTGGTTAAATTAGCCAGTGAGATCACCGATCGCCCCAGCCGTCGAGAAATGGATATGCTGCTCTCCACCGGCGAGCAGGTCTCCATTGCCCTGCTCACCATGGCCCTGCAGACCCTGGGCCAGGAGGCCATTTCCCTCACTGGCGCCCAGGTGGGGATTGTCACCGAGGCCGAACACACCCGGGCCCGTATTCTTACCATTAAAACCGATCGCCTGGAGCGTCACCTGGGGGAGGGCAAGGTGATCGTGGTGGCGGGATTCCAGGGCATCAGTGAAACCGCTGACCTGGAAATTACCACCCTGGGGCGGGGGGGCTCCGACACCTCGGCGGTGGCCCTGTCGGCGGCCCTGAAGGCTGACCTCTGTGAAATCTATACCGATGTGCCCGGCATTCTCACCACCGATCCGCGCCTGGTGCCCGAGGCCCAATTAATGGCGGAAATCACCAGCGATGAAATGCTGGAGCTAGCCAGTTTGGGGGCCAAGGTGCTGCATCCCCGGGCGGTGGAAATTGCCCGTAACTATGGGGTGACCCTGGTGGTGCGCTCCAGTTGGACCGATCAGCCTGGTACCCGGGTGATCTCTCCCCAACCCCAGCCCCGACCCTTGCAAGGGTTGGAGTTGGCCCACCCGGTAGATGGGGTGGAGTTTGACATCGATCAGGCCAAGGTGGCCCTGCTGCGCATTCCCGATCGCCCCGGTATTGCTGCCCGGCTGTTTGGGGAATTGGCCCACCAGGCCCTGAATGTGGACCTGATTATCCAGTCTATCCACGAGGGCAACACCAATGACATTGCCTTTACCCTGGTGAAGGCTAACCTGCATCGAGCTGAGGCGGTGGCGGCGGCGATCGCCCCGGCCCTGCGCACCAATCCCACCGACACCAGCCAGGCCGAGGTGATGGTGGATGACCGCATGGCCAAAATCAGCATTGCCGGGGCGGGCATGATTGGGCGTCCAGGGGTGGCCGCTAAAATGTTCTCCTGTTTGGCGGCGGCGGGGGTCAACATTCAGCTGATTTCCACCTCAGAGGTGAAGGTCAGCTGCACCATTGAGGCGGTGGACTGCGATCGAGCCATCGCCGCCCTCTGCTCCGCCTTTGAGGTGAGCTCCTCCCCCCTCATTCCCGACCCATCGGCCCCAGGGCGACAGCCCGCCGTGGTCCGGGGAGCCGCCCTGGATACTAAACAGGCCCAGGTGGCCATTCGCCATGTGCCCGACCAGCCCGGCATGGCCGCCCAAATTTTTCAGAGTCTGGCTGACCACGGGGTGAGTGTGGATATGATCATCCAATCCCAGCGTTGTCGCCTCATTAACGGTCAGCCCACCCGGGACATTGCCTTTACCGTCAGCCTCGCCGATGCCCCCATGGCCCAGACCCTGGTGGAGGCCATGGCCCAGCACCTGGGCTGCGGCCAGGTGTTGGTGGACCCGGCCGTGGCTAAGGTGAGCGTGGTGGGCATGGGCATGATTGATCATCCCGGGGTGGCCGCTCGCATGTTTCAAGCCCTCTCGGCGGAGGGGATTAACCTGCAGATGATTGCCACCTCCGAAATCAAAATTAGTTGTGTGGTGCCTGAGGCTGATGGGGTGAGGGCATTGCAGGCGGTGCACAGCGCCTTTAACCTGACGGGGACCGAGGCCGTGGTGATGCCCGCCTGATGGGTGGGTGGGATTCTCAACCCAACTGACCTATCATGAACGACGAGGGATCACTCAGGACCTTCCCCGTTATCCTATCAGGAAAGCCTGAGCTGAGCCCTTAAGTCCTGTGGTGGAAAGTCAAACGCCATGAAACTATTGCCTCTGATGTCCCTGGGGGTTACCCTGACGGTCCTGGTGGCGGGCCCTGGTGGGGCCCAACCTACTCTGGATCCATCCCAATCGGTACCCTCCTCCACGCTGACACCCGCCCCCACTCCAGACGTAGAGCTCTTGACCCAGGGGGTCGATCGCTATAACGAAGGGGATTTTGTTACGGCCCTGGCCGCCTTTAACCGGGCCCTGGAGATTAACCCTAACCTGGCGGAGGCCTATCTGTACCGGGGGTTGGTCTATTCTAAAGAGGGTAATCACCAGCAGGCCCTGATTGACCTAAACCGGGCGGTGGAGTTGGCTGGGGAAAACGCCAATGTCTATCTCGGCCGTGGCGCCACCCTCTATCACCAAGGTGAGTTGGCGGCGGCCCAGGCAGATTTTGATCGAGCCCTTGAGTTGGATCCTGATAGCGCCAATGCCTATCTTTATCGAGGTCTGATTGATGCTCAAACCGGCCGTCAGGAGCTGGCCCTGGAGGATTTCTCCCGGGCCATTGAGCTCAATCCTAATAACCCCAGGGCCTACGTTCTGCGGGGCTTTGTACTGGAGGATAGGGATCGCTATGGCGAGGCGATCGCCGACTTTACCCAGGCCCTAGCCTTAGACCCGGAACTAGCCCGGGCCTATATGGGTCGGGGCGTCGCCCACTACCATTTGAACGCTGACGATCGGGCCCTGCAGGACCTCAACCAGGCCATCCGACTTGATCCCACCCTGGCGGCCGCCTACTTGAATCGTAGCCATGTCTGGTATCGTCAGGGCCGCACCGATCAGGCCCTGGCTGATCTAAATCGGGCCATCGAGCTCAACCCTGAATTGGCGGAAGCCTACGTCAGCCGGGGGGTGATTCGGGGTCGACAACAGGATCTGCAGGGCGCCACCCAGGATTTGGCTCGAGGGACCGAGTTGCAACCGGAATCGGCCCTGGCCTTCAAGCAAAAGGGAGACCTGATGCTCCAGGCGAGCAACCCGGTGGCCGCGATCGCCACCTATAATCAAGCGATCCTCCTGGATCCAACCTACGGAGCGGCCTACAAAGCCCGGGGCGATGCCCGGATCGCCACGGGCGATGCCTTTGGTGCCATCGATGACTACACCCAGGCGGTGGCGGTTCAGCCCGACGATTGGCAAGCCTACGCCGCCCGGGCCCAGGCCTACCTGCGGGTGAATCGGGTACAGCAGGCCTACGATGACCTGACCCTGGTGATTACGGCCAATCCCACCAGCTCCGATCCAGAGGTGTTCTTAAGCCGAGGTCTGATCCGGGCCCGCCTGGGGGATGATCAGGGGGCTCGTCGCGACCTTGAGCAGGCCGGCCAACTCTACCTACGCCAGGGGAATGGGGCCGGCTATCGCCAGGCCCTGGAGCAGATGCGAGGGCTGTAGACCAATGTGGGCTCCCATCTACCGCACCCTCACCGGGGTGGCCCTGGGGCTCAGCCTGGTGGCCATGCTGCTGGGGGCGGCTCCGGCGCTGGCCAGTCTACACACTTACCACGAACGGCCAGGACAAACCACCCATCGATCGATCCAGAGCTTGCCCGATCGCCAAGGCCTAAGCTGGCAAGCCGTGCTATTCAGACGCTATCCCTCCCCCCTGGAGGGCCCCACCGATCCTCAGATAGACCTTCGATTGGTGGGGTTTCCGGGTCAGGTGCGGGTTGATCGGCAACGCCCCTTAACTATTCAAACCGGTACCAGCCGGCGCTGGCAGGCCCATGCCTCGGCCTTTAGGGGGCTGTCAGAACTGCCAGAAAACGTGGCACAATACGATGTCGAAGCTATTTTAGGCCAGTTGACTGGCCCAGCGGCACTCACCCTGGCGGTGCCTCTCCAGGGCGGGCGATCCGTAGACTTAATCGTTGCTCCCTTTGTGGTGAAAGAATGGTTGGAGACTTTCCAGCGCCAGAGTCCCTGAGCCAGGTGGAGGGCGAAACCCTAGCCTGTGTCAAAAGTTTGGGGGCGATCGTCCGGATCAAGGGTGATCCTACCCCCCTGGAGTTTGAAGCCTTTTTAAGGGCGCTGCACAGCTTCCATCCCCTGCCTCCGGACTGTACCCCGGAGCGACTGCTGCAGGACCCCACCCCCCTGGATCACTGGCTGCCCCAGATTACCAGCCCCGATCTGCAGCAGCAGGTCTACCGTGGCGCCCACGCCATCCTTAAAAGTCAGGGGATGAACCCCCAGGAAGCCGCGTTGCTGGCTGAGCTGCGCGATCGCTTCGCCATCTCCCCAGCCCTGGGTCAGACCCTGGCCAGGCAACCCCTATCCCGCTCCGCCGGCCTGATTAACTCCGCCCTGGGGGGGATGGCCTCCTTGATCGGTCGGGAGGGGGAGGTGCGACGGCTAATTTTTGACTACGCCCTGGGGGGAGCCATCCTGGGGTTGATCCCCCTGCGGGGAGGCGGCACCCTGGAAATCAAGATGGTGATTATCCTGGGGCTGGTGCTGAAAATGGCCTGGGATATCCGCAACGCCTGGGGATCCCCCCAGCAACGGGATCCCCTAGCGGTGATTGGCAACGGCTTTGGCTTTATGTTGGCGGTGATCGCCGGGGTGCTAGCCTGGGCTACGGTGGTGGCCCTTGGGGTGATAGTGCCCTATGTTGGCGCCTTTGCTAAGGCGATCGGGTTCGCCACTGGTCTGTGGGTGGCGGGTCAATCCATCAACCAGTTTTATACCAGTCAAAAACGCCCCGATGTCAGGGCTCTACAACGGGCCTTCCCTGACCTAATGGGGGAGCCCTGATCGCCCCCCAACCCCTGAGAGGATTTCCACCGGAGTTTTGCCATGGATAGCTACAAACGGCGTCAGTTTTTGCTTGGCGGGGTGGCGGCGGGCACCGCCCTCACCCTAGGTACTGAACAGGTGCGCCGGCAACGAGCCGCCGCTCGGCAGGCGGCGATCGACACCTATGCCACTCAATTTTATGACCCCGACGATATTATCCAAGCCGCCATTACCGGCGACACCCGCATGGTGGAGGAGCTCCAGGAAATCCAGGCCAGTGCCCCCTTCCCGGCCCCCGCCCTGGCCTACAGCCGGGAGATGTCGAAACGGTTGATTTTGCTGAGTCGTCTGGCCACCCAGCAGTATATTACTGGCCGCAATGACCCCAACTACGATGGAAATTTGCAGCAACTGCTGGACTACGACCCCAGTCTCGACAAATACCGCCTGGTGGCTAACTTCAGGGGCCAGGAGCGCCAGGTCAACGACGACATTGAAATTCAGGTGCCCCAACAGGTGATCGACGACCCCACCCTGTTAGAGGATCCCACCGCCCTGGAGGAAAACCTGCAAGAGGCGGAGGATGTCATCCGCACCAGCGTCACCGCGGCGGTCAAGGTGGGTCGGAAAATCGCGGTATTCTATGGTTTCCTTTTGGAGTCAGCGGAGGATAGCATCCTGGTGTTCCGGGGTACCCAACGGACCGCGGAATGGTTGGGGAACGTTTACGCGGTGCAACGCCCCTACCTGGACCCCAACACCGGTCGGGAATTGGGCATGATCCACGACGGCTTCCGCCGCATCGCCGACAGCATCATCGATCCCCTGGCGGTGGATGCGGTGCAGAAAATTAACCCGAATAAGCCCTGCTACGTCTCGGGCCATAGTTTGGGGGCGGCCCTGGCCACCCTACTGGCCCTGGACATTGCCCTGAAGGTGCCGGCCCTACAGCCCCAGTTGCGGGTCTACGTCTACGCCAGCCCCCGGGTGGGCAACCCGGAGTTTGTCCGCCAGTATGCCAAGATTTTGCCCAATACCTACCGGATTACCAACCTGGCGGACCTGGTCCCCACCATGCCCCCCACCAAATTGCGGGCAGAGTTTGTCCACGTGGGGGAGGAGTGGTCCTTTATTAGCCAGGGGGGGGATATGCTGCCCAACCACATTGTGGATACCTACCGTCGGGCCGTTAATGGCGAGGTGGAAACCAACCAACCCCGCAACTACCCGGTTAGGGGCATGACCTAGGGTTGGGGTTAAGCTGCCCGCAGCAATTGGTCAACCATGCGGTTGGTCTGGGCCTGGTAGCTACCGCCGAATAAGTTGAAGTGGTTGAGGATGTGGTAGAGATTGTAGAGGGCTTGGCGTCGAGAATAGCCCTCTGGCAGGGGATAGACAGCGTTATACCCCTCGTAGAAGGCGGTGGGAAACCCCCCAAACAACTCGGTCATGGCCAGGTCCACCTCCCGATCGCCATAGTAGGGGGCTGGGTCTAAAATCACAGGTTGACCGGCGACGGTGACAGCGGCATTGCCGGACCACAAATCGCCGTGCACCAGGGCAGGCTGGGGAGTATGGTCGCCCAGCAGATCCGGCAGGGCCATGAAAAGTTCATGCTGGCGGGGAAAACTACCGCCTCGCCGGCCCGCCAGGCGAAACTGGTGGCGCAGCCGCTGCTCCTGGTAAAACTCGAACCAATCGGTGGTCCAGGGATTGGGCTGGGGGGTGGTACCGATGGTGTTGGCCTGGTGCCAGCCAAATCCGCGATCGCAGCCCACCCGGTGCAGGGCCGCTAACTGTTCCCCCATCGATCGCCAGGCCGACTCCCCCTGGGTACCCAGATCTAACCACTCCAGCACCAGGTAGGCCTGGCCCGCCTCGGTGCCCCAGCAAATCGGCTGGGGCACCCGGATGGTCTGGCTCTGGTGGATTTCCCCCAGCCCCAGAGCCTCCGCCTCAAACATTGCTACCCGGCTGGCCTGATTAACCTTAACAAAGAAGGCACGCTGGCCATCGCTGAGCCGATAGGCCTGGTTAATGCAGCCCCCCGTCACCGATCGCCGCTCCTGGGGTGAGAAGGGCAGGCCGGTTTGGGCGCTAATCTGCTGGGCAATGGCGGTCCACATGGGTCAGTTACCGAGCCTAGGGTGATTGCGGTTGCAGCACCACCAGACCGTAGGCATCGGGCCGCAGATAACGCTGGGCGGCGGCCTGCAGGTCTTCCACCGTAATCGCTTGGAGATGTTGGGGGTAATCTACACCGGCCTTAATGTCACCGGTGAGGGTATGGTAGTAGCCATACAGCCCGGCCCGATCGCTAGGGCTTTCGTTGGCGAAGATAAAGCGGTTGGCTACCTGGGTTTGCACCCGTCGTAGTTCCGCTGGACTAACTGGGGTAGTGCATAGGCGGCCCAGGTGATCGGCGATCGCCGCCTCCACCGTCGCCAGATCTACCGCCGCCAGCTTAGCCGACACCATAAACAGCCCTTGGTGAGCCAGGGTCATGTTACTGCAGCCCACACTGGTGACCAGGTGACGCTCCTCCCTGAGGTCTCGGACTAAGCGGGAGCTACGCCCTCGCCCTAAAATCGAAGCCAGAATATCGAGGGCGTAGGTGTCAGGCAAATCCATCACCCCCGGCACCCGCCAGGTGAGCATCAGGCGAGTCTGACTGAGGCCCGAATCGGGATGTACCACCCGTTGAATAGTTTGGAACGGCTCCTCCAAATCGTAGTTACACCAGGGTTGAAACCACTGCATCGAGGCTTGGCCCTGGGTCGCTCGTTGGGCCATGGCCTGCTCAAAGCCCTCCGCCACCGTGGCCACCAATTCCTCCACCGGTAGGTTCCCCACCGCCACAGCGGTCATGCTCTGGGGCCGATACCAGGCATGGTGAAACTCACGCATTTGCCCTGGGGTGAGGTGCTCAATCACCGCGGCCGGCCCCAACACCGGTCGGCGGTAGGGTAACCGCGCAAAGCCCAACTCCATGGATCGGGCGTAGGTGCGCCGTTGGGGATTATCCTCTGCCCGCCGAATTTCCTCCAGAATCACCGGTCGCTCCCGCTCAAAGTCATGGTCACTGAGGCGAGGGTTGATTACCAGCTGAATTTGTAGGGGGGCCAGGGTGGCAAAGTCCTGGGGCGCGGTGGTGATGTAGTACTGGGTGTAATCCTGACTGGTGGAGGCATTGGTCAAGGCGCCCCGCTCCTCAATCCGGCGTTCAAACTCACCACAGCCGATTTCCGCCGTCCCCTTGAAGATCATATGCTCCAGGAAATGGGCCATGCCATTAATAGCATCACTTTCCACCGCCGAGCCGACCCTTAACCACAGACTCAGGTTAACCACCTGCAGAGGCATTTGCTCGGCGATCACGGTCAAACCGCTGGGCAATCGACAAATTTTGGGGGCAACCAGGGGGGCGGGCGGTGGGGCAACCAGGGGCATAGGGTATCGGTCCAGCGGAAAGGTCATACACTCCCATCTATCTTAACCACTCCCTCCCCGACTGGCCGGCCAGCTGTACAAAACTCTTGGGGTGAGCTCCCATGCCCCCTGACCTCAACCCCGCAGTAAGGGGATGAGTAACTCGGCGTCTTGAAACAGGGGGGTGCTCAGGTAGCGCTCACCAAAGCTGGGCTGAATCACCACGATTAGTTTGCCCTGGTTTTCCGGTCGTTTACCGACCTCCACCGCCGCCTTTACGGCGGCACCACTGGAGATGCCCGATAGTAGCCCCTCTTCCCGGGCTAGACGGCGACCATAGGTGATCGCATCGGCATCCGCCACCTGCACCACCTCATCCACCAGGCTGAGGTTGAGCACCTCGGGAATAAACCCCGCGCCAATCCCTTGAATTTTATGGGAACCGGGCCGCCCCCCGGAAAGCACAGGGCTGTTGATCGGCTCCACGGCGATCGCCCGAAAGCTAGCCTTGCGCTGTTTTAACACCTCCGCCACCCCGGTAATGGTGCCGCCGGTGCCCACGCCGGCCACCAGCATATCCACCTGGCCATCGGTATCCGCCCAGATCTCTTCAGCGGTGGTGCGGCGATGAATCTCAGGATTGGCTGGATTGCGAAACTGTTGCAACATGAAGGTGTTGGGTAAGGTGTCGAGGATTTCCTGGGCTCGCTGAATGCAACCCGCCATGCCCGCCACCCCGGGGGTCAGCTCCAACTCCGCTCCGTAGGCCCGCAGCATGGCTCGCCGTTCCGAACTCATGGTCTCGGGCATGGTCAGGATCAGGTGGTAACCCTTGGCGGCCGCCGCCATCGCCAGGGCAATGCCGGTGTTACCCGAGGTGGGCTCCACCAGGGTGGTTTGGCCGGGGGTAATCAGCCCATCGGCCTCCGCCGCCTCAATCATATTGATGCCGATCCGGTCCTTAACCGAGGCGGAAGGGTTCATGCCCTCCAACTTCAGCACCAGGCGGGCCCCACAACCCTCAGATTGGGGAATACGGTTGAGTTGGACCAGGGGGGTGCGGCCAATCAACTGGGTGATGTTGTCTGCAATGCGCATGGGCTTAGACCAGTCTCATCATGGAATTTGGATCAGGGATTAAATGTAGTACATAATGTCGAGCTGCTGTTTAGCATTGCGCTGCTCTACCAGATCCTGGAGGGTGTGGCGCTGCAACACTTCCTCTGTGGCCCGTCGCACCTCCCCCCACACCTCCTTGATCACCGAAGCCTCTGGGGTTTCCGGCAGAGTCACGCTTTCCCCCTGGGGTTCTAACCCCTCGATACAGCTAACCACGTCGTAGAGAGTGATTAGCCAGGGGGCTCGGGCTAACCCATAGCCCCCTCGGGCACCGCGCTGACTTTTGACTAGCCCCGCCCGTCGCAGACTAGCCAAGAGTTGCTCCAGGTAGCGATCGGGAATACCTTGATTGGCTGAGATTTGCCGAATTTGCAGAGGTTCTGCACTATTGTAACAGGCACTCAGTTCCAACAGGGCCAGCAGGGCATACTCTGATTTAGAAGACAAATCCACGGGACGGCAACCTGGAATTTACACAGGGTTCTCATAGTCATCTTAGTATACCCCCGTTCTCCACTGGGGTTTGCAGGATTGCCCCAGGTTCAAAGCATGGGTCTGGGTTCTGGCTTAAACTGTAGTGCATCAAACTAAACCTGACCTGACCTTGCGGTAAGGTTAAATTAGCATTAACTAGATTGAATCATTGGATAGTCTATGGCTCCCCTGGGTTTGCTTGTTGATCAGCTGGTCTCAGAAGATGGTCAGACGGGTCAGTCCCTAAATGATTTGGGGGATTTCCTGGAGATTCTCCAGTTACTGATTCGTGAGCCTTCGGTGGTGGGTAGCGAGGACTCCTTTTTTCGAGTGCTGCGGCGAGAACTAGAGGAAATTGGGCTTCACATCACCTACTACCACGGCGTGCTAGTGGCCCAGGGCGATCGCCCCCAGGACCTGATCCTCTCCGCCCACATTGACCGTCACGGCCTGCTCTGCACCGGCCCTAACGAGTTTCAGTACGCCGCCTTCATCGCCGGCAACCAGAGCGAACTCACCGGGGATTCGGTCTCTGAGCAAATGCTGCACACCATCGAAAATCGCTTTCAAGGACAGCGAGTGCAGGCCCATTTGCCCTACACCGGCACCTACCTGGGGCAGGGGCAAATTACCCGTTCCTACATTTGTCCAGAGCGGCGTAATTTGATCTTTGAGGTGGATGGATTGGAGTATTTACAGCCGGGAACTCCCATCGCCTTTCTAGATCGGCTCCAACTCACCCAGGGCTACGTCTCCGCCCAGCTGGATAACGTGGTCAGCGCCGCCATGATTATCTACCTCTTCCGCTGTGGCTTTCAAGGCACCGCCCTGTTCACCGCCCAGGAGGAGTCGGGGCGCAGTTGGCGCTACGCCCTCTCCTGGTTCCAGCGCCAGCAGCTGACCACCCAGCGGCTGGTGGCCCTGGATACCAGCCCCTACCACAGTCGCGAGGCGGCCGATCAACAGTGGGTAACTCTGCGGCGTAAGGATGCCAGTGCCTCCTTCGCCCCCGCCATCACCCAGGAACTGGCGGACCGCTGTCAGCAGTTGGCCATTCCCTACAGCTACAAAGACGACTATATTGAAGCCCAGAACCGCACTCGCACCAAACCCTACTCCCTGGGTCGCACCGAAATGGGTCGGCTGACGGCGGCCACCGCCGGGGCGATTAGCGGCACTACCCTACAGATTCCCACCACTGAATACCACACCGCCAATGAAACCGCCTCCCTGACCGCCTTGGCGGCGATCATGCGGCTGTTGCAGAGCTATATTGATTGACTGACGTCCTACCGGCGGGCTTTGGCATATCCATAGCCTGGGCCAGAACGCCACGGCCCCCTGGTTCGGGACCCCGGTGATGGCTTGGAAAGGCCATCTTGATCGAGCTCCGCTTAGACAAGTGGGGTGCCTGGGGCAGTATAGTGCAAGAAAGCCATTGGTTGTTTACCCATCATGCCGACCATTGTTGATATTGCCGTCCATACCCCCGGTTTCTCCACCCTGGTAGCCGCAGTAGAAGCGGCTAGTTTGGTAGACGCTTTGCAGGGGCCAGGTCCGTTTACGGTGTTTGCGCCCAACGATGAGGCCTTTGCTAAGCTACCCGCTGGCACCGTGCAAACCCTAGTACAAAACCCCCCGCAGCTGGCTCGAATTTTGAAGTTCCATGTGGTGGCCGGCCATTACACCCAGGCGGAGTTGATCCAATTGGGTGAAGTCACCTCCCTGGAGGGGGCCGCCATCCCCATCCACGGCACGGAGGGGTTTGAAGTTAAAAATGCCACGGTGCTAGCCGCGGATATTGAGGCGGATAACGGTATTATTCATGTATTGGACAGGGTGATTTTAATGGGATAGGGTTTGGTCAGGGGATCAACTGCCTGCCCCTGGCTGGGGGGCGATATCAGTCGCTGGCCAGAGCTATATTTTTTGGATCGTCACCTCGACTGGCTCCTACCGATCTAAGGTCTGTCCATATTAATTATTTATTTTTCCTTCGATACTAAATCAATGTATGGGACCTCATCCTTCTGCTCTTGCGGTTATGGTTGCTGGCTTAGTTGGTGATCAGGGCCAGGTTTGTCAAGGGTTGGCCCAGGTGTTGGATGCGATCGCGGTGCCCATCTGCCTGAAGGATCAACACCATCGGTGGCAATTCTTGAACCAGGCCTACGGGGAGTTAGTTGGCTGTTCACCCGCAGAGCTCGTGGGCCAGGAGGAGTCCGCCATCTTTCCGGCAGCGGTGGCTCGCTCCTTCCGGGAGGCCGCCCTGTGGGTTTTAAACCATGGCCAGGACCACCAGCATCAGGTGGTCATCGGCGACGATGCCGGATCCCGTCGCATTTTAATCGTTAAAACCAGCTTAATTCACCATGACTTGCCCGATCCCCTGGTGATGGTCACCCTCAACGACATCACCACCCAGTGGCAGGTAGAGCAAACCCTGAAACAACAACAGGAACGGGAACGCCTCTACAATCAGGTGCAACAGCTCAACAGTGATCTGGAAAGGCAGGTGACGGAACGCACTGAGGAGTTACAAACGGCCCTGGAGGTGGAGGCTAGTCTGAAACGGATTACCGACCGAGTGCGGGATAGCCTGGATGTCAACCAGATTATGTTAACGGCGGTGCAGGAGTTAACCGAGGCCCTGGGGGCCAAGGGGTCGAATACGGCCCTCTACAATCTGGAGCAGCGTACCTCCACCATCTACTACGAGTACAACAGCTCCAATAGCGCCATTCCCGCCTACCAGGGGCGGGTGTCCCAGATGGATGCCTTTCCCGAGGGGTATAACCAGCTATTGCGGGGCCAGTACTTTCAGTTTTGTTCCATGATCCCCAACCCCGATCGGGGCTACGTGGCCATGCTGGCCTGCCCCATCGTCGACGACCGGGGGGTACTGGGGGATCTATGGTTAATCAATGGCTGCGACTATGGCTTTAAAGACATTGAAATTCGCCTGGGCCAGCAGGTTGCTAACCAGTGCGCCTTCGCCATTCGCCAGGACCGCCTCTACG
>CAYVMR010000018.1:17913-22284 GCA_964452545.1 uncultured bacterium | reverse complement strand
CCAACCCCGGCTGCGTGGGAACCACAGGGCTTGGTTCAACTAAATTCAGCAGTTGGGCCAGGAGATCGGCGGTGCCATCCGCCACCTGGTCCAAGTTGGTGTGGGCGCTGTAGATGCCAATGCCGTGGTTAAGGGCCAGGCTGACCATGGCGCCCAGGGGATCGCCCTGGGCGATCGCCTTCAGGGGCGTAAAAATTAAGGGATGGTGGGCCAGGATCAGATTCACCCCCACCCCCTGGGCCCGCCAGGCCAGAGCCTCCTCCATAACCGCCAGGGTAGGAGTGAGACAAACCAGCACCTGGGCCGGTTGGTCTAGCACCCTAGGCTCGACTTGCCAGCCGCAGTTATCCCAGGCCTCCTGCCAGGCTGGATTGGCCCAGTCCTCCAACCAATCGATCAGTTCAGCAATGGAAACCGCCATGGGTCAGTTTGGTTTAATCCCAACACCTCTGATTCTATACCCGGCGCGGTCGAACTCTCCACAGAGTGGATGATACGGGGTTGAGGAACCCTCCGGGCGGCATCGCTGATCATCGCTCCACCCTGCTCAGGCTTTGTCGATGAATGGTGACTAATGGGGTGGCTAATCCAGTGACAAGCCTACGGACTTCCGCTAAGGTAGGAAGTACATTTTGGGAGGGTCCGTTCTGCTATGGCCTTTCTGCTGATTCTTGGTCTCGCTGTCGGTATTTTCACCGCCCTGACCCTGGTGCTGGTGGGCTTGGTGGAAATGCCCTGGCCTGTGTTACTGGTTGGCTTAATAGCGGTCATCTATGGTTTCCAGCGTTTGATGACGGCCCAAGCCGAGGGCTGGCAGTCCGATCATGCTCTGGCTACCCCGTCCCAGACGGCGGCAGGAGAAACCAACCCTAAGGCTAGTCAGACCGTCTACCGAGGGGTAAAAACCAACCCTGGCCCAGCTCCCCAAGCCCCTTCCCCAGCGATCGCTAGTTTTTCCGCTGAGCCGGCTTCTGCCCCCGTCGCCTCCCCCCAAATCCCGCAGACAGACACCCACCCGAAGGTCAGTGAAATTGTCTACCGAGGCGTGAAGGCTGCCTCTAGCCCATCTCCCCAAGCTCCAGGTGCCGTGGCCAAGGGCCCTGATCGGGGTATGGTGTATCGGGGTATCCGTTACGGCGACAGGGAGAACTCCCCGGGTCAAGTCGATCACCCCGATCCTAAATCCTAGGAGCGCCCCTCTCCCATGGCTGGGTACCCATGTATGCCTTAACCCACTGCACCCTCTATACGGGCCATCAACAGCTCCAACACCATGCCCTGGTTATTAAGGGCGATACAATTGTCGACCTGATGCCAGAGGCCCAGTTAGCTCCCCAGATCGACCGGGTGGATGGCCGAGGTTTGGCCGCAGCGCCCGGGTTTATTGATCTGCAACTGAATGGTTGCGGTGGGGTGATGTTTAACGATGCCATCACCCCAACCACCCTGGACACCATGCACCGCACTAACTTGAAAAGTGGTACCACCAGCTTTTTACCCACCCTGATTACCACCGATGATGTCGCTATGGAGTCCGCCATGGCGGTGGTTCAAGATTATCGTCAGGCCCATCCTGACCGGGTGCTGGGCTTGCATTTGGAGGGGCCCTATCTGAATCCTCAACGGCGGGGCATCCATAACCCTACCCACATTCGCCCCCCCGATGCCGCCATGGTCGAGCAGATCGCGACAAGCGGGCCTGGGGTGGTCAAACTGGTGACCCTGGCTCCCGAAATAGTTGGCGCCGGCGTGATTGAACAGCTATCAGGGGCAGGGATTGTAGTTTCCGCCGGCCATAGCGACGCCACCTTTGAGCAAGCCCTGGCCGGGTTTGACCGGGGCGTGACCATGGTGACCCATCTGTTTAACGCCATGTCTCCCTGGCTAGGACGGAGTCCAGGGCTGGTGGGGGCGGTGTTCAGTCGATCTCAGGTCTATGCGGGCATGATTGCCGACGGTCACCATGTTCACTACGGGTCTATCCGTCTGGCCCAGGCCATCAAGGGCAATAAGCTAATTTTGGTCAGTGATGCCACACCCCCGGTGGGGACGACCATGACGTCTTTTATGATCGGTGGGCAGCGAGTGTTTTACCAAAATGGTCGCTGTGTCTCCGCCGACGGTACCCTGGGAGGGTCGGCTCTGACCTTGATCGAAGCGGTGCAAAATTGTGTGATCCATGCTGGCTTAGACCTGGCTGAGGCCCTGAGAATGGCCAGCCTTTACCCAGCTCAGGCCGTGGGGTTAAGCCACAGTCTGGGCTTATTGAAGCCAGGTTATCGAGCAAACATCCTTTTATTCAATTCCCAGGACTTTAGAGTTGAGGGAGTAATTGACCATGGACAGAGTTGTTTTTTTACTGGTTAATCGCTGATCTCGGGCCTGTCTAGCGGCAGCGGAGGCTACCAAGGATTAGAGAATATCAAGGGTGAGGGGTTTGACTAAGAACCCATCCACATCGGGCATATCATCACCGTAGGTCCACTCAGGGTTGGTGGCATCGGTTAAGGCCACAATGGTCATATCCGTAGTGGCGGTTACCTGGCGTAGCTGCTGAATCGACGAGCGCAGCCACTCCTGCCCGTTATCCATAATTAAAATCACCAACCACGGAAAGCCTTGATTTAATCGACCCATGGCCTGCTCTGTAGAGTTGACCACTAACACAGGACACTCCAGGTCGAAAGTCGTAGACGAGGTGGCCGACATTTCCTGACGCTGCGGATCGACCACAAGAATATACCCACCATTGATAGTAACCATAGACTAACTAACCGTACCAGTGTGACAAGCGGTACCTATGCCTATAGTACTGAGCCTGATCAGCGGCAAATCCTTGGGTCAGTCGCTAGGTGGACCAGTTATCGCGGGTTTGAAACTAACTACGGGTGAATAGGGGCCCTAACAGACTTCCATTTTTTTTAGACTGTATAAATGATTGCCAAAGTTTTTGTTATATAAACATCAAGAATAGTGATTAGATTTGTCTTTGTCTGAATATCCCGTCGTCAAACGAGATATATCTTAGCTTTCGGGTCCCAATTCTACAGGTTACCCGCCCCCTCTGGCCCTACTGTCACCGGCTCAATCGATTCGTACAGTTCCCCGACCCAGGGCATCGTCACTAAATCCTCAAAGTTGACCTGGCGATCCTTTTCCAAGGCTTCAATGCGGCGTTTTTCTGCATAGATTTGGGTTTGGAAATAGGCGGCCTGCTCCGGACTGACATCGGCACCGGTTTTTTCCCACAGGGCCAGAAAGTGTCGATAGCGCTTCTCACAAAGATTTTTTTCCATACAAGCGATCGCCGCACGAATCACCAGAGGACCCCGGAGGATGTCCCGTCGGGTCTTCTCATTCAGATTTAACAGGGCTTGTAACGGTAGACTGCCCAAGCCCGCATCCGCCAGGTGGTGCCGTAACTGACTCACCAGGTCAGGGGGGGGGCTAGAGTCTTCACTCTCACGCAACAACCCTTGCATCTGTCGCCAGAAGGCTCGGTGGTGGGAATAACTAAATTGCAGGTCTCGGGCTTCTAATAGCTGATCAATCTCCTGGCGGTGGCTAGGGGAATGGAGAAAGATCCGCAGTAGAGCGGCCTCCGCTGCCTCTAGGGAGCTGTTGCTGGCAACCGGGGTGGGAGCGAGGGGGGTTGTCTGGGAGGTGGCCCGCCGTTGGCGGCGCACCTGGGTAATTAAATTTTCTGCTAATAGCGGTACCAGGCGACTATCACCGTTGCTAAAGATTTCAGCACAGTGACGGACGTAGTGGGTGCGGGTATCGGCGTTGGCAATATCCCCCAGGAGTTTGACGATCGCCTGGGTGGCTTGCTGAAATTGATCTGCCTGGCGTAGGTCCTTGCCCTCGATGAGCTGATGAATTTGCCAATCAATCCAGAGTGGCGCCATGTCCACCAGAGCCTGGTAGTCAGCGGCGCTATGGTGTCGCAGGAACTCGTCCGGATCTTTGCCCGCGGGCAGGTTCAGGACCCGCAGTTGCACATCCCCCCGGTAGGCCATGGCCTCCACTTCCCCGATCGCCCGCTGGGCCGCTTTCACACCGGCCCGATCGGCGTCAAAGTTCAACACCACCTGCCTTGACTCGCTATAGCGAAGAACTTGCTTGACCTGGGCGGCACTGAGGGCCGTACCGAGGGCCGCCACCGTGTTTTCTATGCCAGCGGCGTGGAGGGCAATGACGTCAAAGTAGCCCTCCACGACGATGGCTCGGTCAGCCTTGGCAATCGCCGCTCGCGCAAAGTCTAGTCCGTAGAGAGTTTTGCCCTTATCAAACAATTCGGTATCGGGGGAATTCAGGTACTTGGGGGTTTCCTCCCCCAGGGCCCGACCGCCAAAGCCGATCACCCGACTC
>CAYVMR010000018.1:16390-17813 GCA_964452545.1 uncultured bacterium | reverse complement strand
GTACTTGGGGGTTTCCTCCCCCAGGGCCCGACCGCCAAAGCCGATCACCCGACTCTGGCTATCCCGGATGGGGATCATCAGACGATCGCGGAAGCGATCGTAGTAGCCCTCCCCCTTCTGACGGGGCACAATCAGCCCAGCTTGCTTGACCAGATCAACCGGATAGTGCTTTTGCTCCACCAGATAGCCATAGAGGGTTTGCCAACCCCCGGGGGCAAAGCCCAACTGAAATTGCTGGATAGTTTCATCGGTCAGGCCCCGCTGCTGGTGCAGATAGGCCAGGGCCTCGACGCCGTCACTCTGGGCCAGGGCATGTTGATAGAACCGGGCGGTCACCGCCAACACCTCGTAAAGCTGCTCTCGGAGACTCAATTGGCGCTGCAACTCTTGTCGTTGAGTGGGCTCTAGGGTTTTCACCGGCACCTGGTAGCGCTGGGCTAGATCCAGCACCACATCGGCAAAGGGACGCTGGTTGAGCTCCATTAAAAACTTAAAGGCATTGCCCCCAGCCCCACAGGAAAAACAATAGTAAAACTGCTTACTAGGGCTAACGCTAAAACTGGGGGACTTGTCATCATGGAAGGGACAGAGCCCCGTAAAGTCCTTACCCTGCTTTTTTAGCACGACATACTGGGAAACAATGTCAACGATGTCGGCCCGATCTCGCACAGCCTCAATGGTATCGGGGTGAAGACGGGGGGTATCCATGGCCAGTTAAGGGGTATTCCGTAGGCGATCGCGGGTAACTTCCAGCAGACCTAGGTCGACATCCACGCTGGACTTACCATTATATTCAAAGGGATTGTCCAGATCCCGAATCAATAAAAGCAGGTAGGTGAAGGAGGTAAACATCAGGCAGGACACCACCAGGGTTTCACTGAAGCGATCGGTGCCAATCAAGAGCAACGCTGAAATCGCTCCCACTAAGAAAACCTCCAGTAGGACATAGGCCGGGCCGATAAAATCCGTATCTCGACTCAACCCCATTTGCTTAACTAAAAAGCGAATCTTAGCCTGCTCTCCCTGCATTCGGTTGAGCATAGCAGGTCCGGCTAGGGGCAGGAGGATAGCAAAGTTGGCATTCAGTTGACTAATCGCCACTTCGATGGGGTCAGCTGTTTTATCATTCCTCAGCCAGTCCAAAATCACCTCCAGAAGATTAGCCAAATTCGCCTGCAGAGGGGCCGGGTCGTACTCTGGATTGACCTGGGCCAACACTAGATTAGTATCCTGCATGGTCTCTACTGAATTAGCAATTTGCACAGGCATATCTGCACTTTCGTTATAGCCACTCAGGGTACCTGCCAGGGTAAAGGCAATCACAAAGGTAGCGGCACCAAACAACGCGCCAGTTTGGGAGTCAAAGGCCCAGGGTTCCCACCCGAGGTTATGGCTGGCCAGTTTAGCCAAACCAAAGAGCAGG
>CAYVMR010000018.1:0-16290 GCA_964452545.1 uncultured bacterium | reverse complement strand
GGTTAAGGCACCCTAATTGATCCGGTCCTGTTCCCCAAGTTATCCATTTCTGCACTATTCCACAATTGAAGGACATTCCCATGGAAACACTGGCACTGACTCCGACCAACGTTGAACAGGTCCTTGATGACCTGCGACCATACCTCCTAGCGGACGGCGGTAATGTACAGCTGGTGGAAATTGATGGCCCAGTGGTCAAACTCCGCCTGCAGGGTGCCTGTGGGTCCTGCCCTAGCTCCGCCATGACCCTGCGCATGGGTATTGAGCGCCGTTTGCGGGAGTTTATTCCGGAAATTGCCGAGGTAGAGCAGGTCCTCTAACGGTCTCTTTGATCCGTTTTCTTCGAGACTCGGGTGGCCTAGCCCCAGTCACCCCAGCCCCCATATCTGAAGCTGTGGTTTAAACTAGATAGGACAGCTAAAGCCCGATGGAGGTAGGTCAGGACGCTTGGTTAGGCTAGGCTTCTCGGCATTTTGTAACCCGAGACAAGTTTGTCAATTAGGCTAGACTAACCTTGCCAAAGGTCCGAGACACCAAGTTCACCGATCAACTCTGTCCTAAGCGTTTTGGCCAAAGCTATGTCCTTGAATTGCCGATTCACGGTGGAGATTATTGATCATGGCTAAATTTACGGACTTGGTTAAGAAAACCCTTTATCTTGGAGTCGGTGCGGCCGCCTATGCCGGTGAAAAGGCTAGCCATACCCTAAAAGACTTGCAAAGAGCCAGTCCTAGTCTTCGGAATCTGCAGGAACAAGCCCAGTCTCTGGTGAATGGATTGGTGGAGCGGGGAGAAGTCACGGCGGAGGAGGCCCAGAAGATTATGAATGAGTGGGTAAGGCGCCACCAGGATGGAGCCGATCAGGCCTCCCCGCCTACCCCACGTTCTATTCCCATTGATGAGCAGCCCATTACTCCGGTAGATTCTCTCTCCGGTCTACGTCAACAGGTTACCCACCTGCGCCAGGAATTAGATAATTTACGACAAAAGGTCAGGAATAGCTAATGGAAGACTGGTCCCGAGAACTATTGGATGAGCTTAGCAAAACCGCCAGGCAGTTAGACGAACAGGTAATCCAGCCTACGGAACAGTGGCTAGATCAGATGGCTGATCGATTCCTGGAAGCTTCTGATCAGTGGGTTCGCCGTACCGAAGATTGGGAAAACCAGCTCCATGATGCCTTCTACCCAAACCTAGAGTCCTTCCTCGATCGGTTGAATGAAACTGTAGAACCCCTGGGCCAGTCCCTCAATCACCAGGTGGATGGAGTAGTAGCTCAGTTAGATCAGGTGCTTGCTCCCCTGGTGAACGGGCTGTCGAGTCTTGATCAGTGGTTCGAGGATATCTCTACCCCTCTCAACAGCACCCTTGAGCCCATTCTGCAAAACTATCCTGCCTGTGTCGGGTGCCGCAACTTTTATGGCCAAGCCCATGGTGGTAACACCCTGGTATGTGCTATCCATCCCTTTGGTCCTGAGGATCGGCAACAGTGCCTTGATTGGGAATCGATTTATTAGTCTAGCTGTAGCGATTTAGCCGAGGACCCTGAGCAATGCTATTGACGTCTAGTTCTAACTGAACCGGCGGCCGCCTATACAACCTTAATTAAAACCCCTAAAAACTCAGTGGGTCGCTAAAAGTATCCGCTTTATAGAGATTTTACCTCGCCTCCATCGGATCGCAGCGCCCCTACACCAGGTCTACGTTAAATCCGCTAAGGCCGGCAAGCTAGCCTCTATGGGAAAACTAGCCGCCTTCCATGCCGCCACCCCGCCTCGAAGAATACTAACCCTTGAATATCCGGCGGCACGCAACTGGTCGGCGGCTACTTCGGCCTCGTTATCGGTATTGCCGTAGATATAAAGGTCACGGTTCCACTCAAAGCAGCGCACGGCAGTCGTCAATAAGCTTGCGTGGGGAATAGAGACAGAACCGCTAACATGCATTTCCTGGAAATCTTGCCGTTCCCGAATATCAATGATGGTTAAAGCCGGCTCACCCCAATCTAAACGTTGCTTGAGATCATAAACGCGCGAGACAGGCCGCAGCGGGCCCCACCTAGACCGCGAAAACAGTGAAAACCAGGGATGCATAGCCAATACCGTCCTGAGGCGCAAGGGATAATTGCAATGTAACAAGTTTGAAATGTTTTCGCAAAGTTTTGTTTCGATATCTGGATATTGGAGGGGTAAGTCATGATGCCTGGCCGCGGCTAACACCCAATAAGTAAAAATACTGACTTTCTAGCTCTTCTTCCCTAAAGTTTTGGCCAGAAAATCGGTTATCTCTCCGATGTGGTGGGTCCAAGCAATTCTTAAGATGAAGGAAAAATGATAGACCCAGCAGTTTCACCTAGTTGCACACTCGGGTCTTAGGTCGTTTATTAACCATCAGGGTGCTTAACCATGTCTATCCTAGAGAGAACTATTGAAGAACTGTTTGCCTCTCGACAGTTGACTCGTCGCGACCAAGAAAAGTTGATGTCCCTGTTCTCGCAGCGGGACTTGAGTGCCAACGACGCCATGTTGATTAATCGGGTCTACGACGCCCTCAGCCAAGGACGCTTAAGGGTGGTAGATTAGCAGGCCAACCCTGGAATAGTCGTAGCCACGGGGCGTAGCCAAGCTGGGAATGCCGCCTTAAAGCCAACGGAAACGGACATGCGGTTGTAGCCCGTAGACGGGCAGGGGCATTCTAGCAGACACTATCAATAAAAACGGGAGGAAGCCGTTCCTATTCCTCCCGTTTCTTGACTTAACCGCTATGGAAACTGACGAATTGTTAGGGATGGCGACATACCTTCAGTTTTCTACAGCTGAGGCACAAATTGTTGTTTTTCAGGCACCAGGGTATATTCCGAAACAATTTGGCGAAATTCATCACCATCAATCGTTTCTCGTTCGACTAACAGGTCAACCAGGCGATCAATCAGGGAACGGTTGTCCTCCATTAATTGACGAGCCTTGGCGTAGCAATGATCAACGATGGTACGAACCTGGGTATCAATGCGGGAGGCAATCTCCTCTGAGTACTCCGATCTAGAGAGCCAGTCTCGACCCAGGAACACTTCCCCTTGGGAGCTTTCTAAGGAGAGGGGACCTAAATCAGACATACCAAAGCGAGTGACCATTTGTCGGGCCATGCCGGTGACCTGTTGCAGGTCATTACCGGCGCCAGTGGTGACTTCGGCATCACCGAATATCACATCCTCAGCGGCCCGACCCCCCAGCGCACCCGTGATGCGAGCCAGCAACTGAGCCCTGGAAATTAACATTTGCTCTTCACTGGGGGTAAACCAGGTGAGACCCTGGGCTTGACCCCTGGGAATTAAGGTAACCTTTTGGACTGGGTCATGATCCTTGAGTAAGGTACCCACGATGGCATGACCGATCTCGTGGTAAGCAATCAACCGTTTGCTTTTGCTATCGACCAGGGGAGTCCCCTCCATACCGGCGATGACCCGATCAACGGCATCATCCACTTCACTCATAGTGATGGCTTCCTTCCGTCGACGGGCGGTCAGAATGGCCGCCTCATTCAACAGGTTGGCTAGATCGGCACCAGTAAAGCCGGGGGTACGGCGAGCAATGGCGTCTAGGGAGATATCCTCTGCCAATTTTTTGTTACGGGCATGGACTTCTAAAATTTCCAGGCGACCTTTAATATCTGGGGGATCCACCATGACCTGACGGTCAAAGCGACCCGGACG
Source organism: uncultured bacterium (assembly GCA_964452545.1). Lineage (GTDB taxonomy): Bacteria > Cyanobacteriota > Cyanobacteriia > Phormidesmidales > Phormidesmidaceae > Nodosilinea. The sequence goes on along the minus strand of CAYVMR010000018.1, from coordinate 12,581 downwards.
GAGGAGGGCGGAATCTAGCACATCGACGCGGTTAGTAGCCGCAATGATGATGATGCCAGTGTTACCCTCAAAGCCGTCCATTTCGGTCAGTAGCTGGTTGAGGGTCTGCTCCCGTTCGTCGTTGCCTCCGCCAATGCCAGCGCCCCGCTGTCGGCCAACCGCATCGATCTCATCGATAAAAATAATGCAGGGAGCATTTTCCTTAGCTTTCTTGAACAGGTCCCGCACCCGGGAAGCCCCTACACCGACAAACATTTCCACAAATTCAGATCCGGAAATGCTAAAAAAGGGAACCCCGGCTTCACCGGCGATCGCCTTGGCCAGCAAAGTCTTCCCCGTTCCGGGCGGGCCCACCAGCAACACACCCTTGGGAATGCGGGCGCCAATGGCGGTAAATCGCTCGGGTTTTTTCAAAAAGGTAACTACTTCCTGAAGTTCTTCCTTAGCCTCATCAATACCCGCAACATCATCAAACATGATGCCAGTCTTGGCTTCCATCATGAAGCGAGCCTTAGATTTACCAAAGCTCATGGCTTGACCAGGCCCTCCGGGACCAACGCTGGAGCGGCGGAATAAAAAGAATAAACCACCAATTAACAGCAACGGAAACAGCAAATTTCCCAGGGCACCCACCAGGGCCCCGTCGTTACGGGGGGGATGGGAGTCAAGGCTAATATTGGCATCCCGCAGGCGGCTAACCAAGTCGGGAGAATTGCCCGGCAAATCAACTCGCCAACGTTGTACCCGATTATCTATGTCAGGGTCAATGGCTTCAATAATGGCTGTTCTACCGTTATCGTAAAGATCCACAGTGGTCACCCGGCCCGCCTCCAGGTAGTCAAGAAAGCGGCCATAGGTCATGCGCGTGCTGGCCGTATTACGCCCCATGTTCATCGGTGAAGAGGAAAAGGCCCCTTGCCAAAGGAAAAAACCAACTACCAGCAGGGGTAGGGTCCAAAGTAAAATGACTCGCCAGGAAAGCTTCATAACCAATGGCCTCTATGCAGGACTTGCAAAAAAAAATATGAGATGAATCTTTACTTAATTTAACGTAAGCTCTGTGCCTGGATCAAATGTCTTGGGTTTATTTATCCACCGAGTTGAGGGCCACTTGGCCGGTTAGCCCCGCCATTCCTGGGTGGGTAGCCAGCCTCCCAGTTGCCGCCCCGGGCCCTGATCTAATTTTTTAGGTTACGACTAACTCTCCCGTTGGCCTAGCGGCAACGGCATAGACCTGAGCGGCCCTGAAGCTATTATCCCAGATTAGGGTCCGACCGGGCTCGACCCGCTCCAGGAGTCCTCTATTCGATTGCAGGCTACGTAACTACTTACCAATGCAAAAGCGGCTGAAAATCTCGTCTAGCATTGATTCAGTGATGTCATCTCCGGTTATTGCCCCTAGGGCCTGGATGGCCAGCCGCAAATCAATCGTCCAAAAGTCGATGGGGAGTTGCTCGCGAATGGTCTGCTGCACCTGGCGCAGGGCGAGGAGGGCGGTGTTCAGGGCAGCGGCCTGGCGTTGATTAACCGTAAACTCCAGGTTGCTGGCCTGTACTTGATCGGCTTCAATCGTGCTTAAAATGGCTGTTTCCAGAGCCTCGATGCCTTGGTTTTGAGCCGCTGCCGTGTAAACCATGGGTATCGGTCCAGGGATCTGTAATGGGGGCTGCTTAGGGGTGATCAGGTCCTGTTTATTCACGACTAAAATCACCGGGGGTGGGGTTTTGCCGGCCGTTGAGCTGTCGGTAACCAGGTGATAGAGGGTTTCGTCTGCCTGGGTCCAGCCCACCGATCCATCAATGGTGAGGAGCACCAGATCGGCGGTCTGGGCCGCCTGCCGCGATCGCTCAATGCCAATTTGCTCCACCCGGTCAACGGTGGTGCGGATACCAGCGGTATCCACCACCTGAATGGGAATACCGGCCACCACCAGCTGTGACTCCACCAGGTCACGGGTGGTGCCGGGCAAATCGGTGACAATCGCGCGATCGCAACGGCTCCAGGCATTGAGCAAACTAGATTTACCCACATTGGGCCGACCGACAATGGCCACCCTAAGGCCGGTGCGCAGCAGCGCACCAGCCGCCGCCGTCGCCAATAGGGCCTCTACCTGTTCCCCGATCTGCCCCAAACATTGGCTGATATGGGTTTCATCCAAGGCGGGCAGGTCCTCCTCAAAGTCGATCCGGGCTTCAATTTCCGCTAGGATATCCAGGCAACTGGAACGGAGTTGACGAATGGATTGTCCGAGCTTGCCCTGTACCCCAGCCAGGGCGGTTTGGGCCGCCAGGGTCGATTGGGCCGCCACCAAGTCCGCTACCCCCTCCGCCTGGGTTAGATCTAAGCGACCATGGAGAAACGCCCGTAGGGTAAATTCCCCTGGTTCTGCCAGCCGGGCCCCCTGTTGCAGGCAGAGTTGTAACACCTGCTGAACGGCCATCAGCCCTCCATGGCAGTGGAACTCTACCACATCCTCCCGGGTATAGGAGCGAGGAGCCCGCATGATTAACAGGAGGGCCTCATCCACCCTATGACCCGTGTCAGGGTGACGGACGAAGCCGTAGAGAATGCGGTGACTTTCCCAGGGTTGATCGCCGGGCGCATGGAAGAGGTGACGGGCAATGGCCAGGGCTTGCCCCCCCGATAGCCGCACAATGGCCACACTACCCTGTTGGGGCACAACGGCGGTGGCGATGGCGGCGATGGTGACAGTTGGCGGGGGCGGGGGAAGGGAATCGCGGCTAACCATATCAGCCCAGCTCAGGGTTCATCGATTAGGGGTAGTTCTAGCATTAGATCAGATATGGTGTAAAAAACCGACTAAGTTGATCTAAGGACTTGGCAAGTCTGGGTTATCTACCCATAAAATTAATAGTATTCCCTAACAACCTGTCTAAGTTTGTCGTTGTCCAGACTTCATCCTTCCTTCCCCACCATGACCACGGTTATCGACCCTGAAACCCGATCAAAGGCTTCTACGGAAAAAACTACCCTACCCGCCTGGAAACGCCAACTCCGATACCTGTACCTGCGTTTTCTGCGCCTCCAGGGCAGTCCGGAGTACCTGGCTAGAGGCATAGCCAGTGGAGTATTTTCTGGCTGTTTCCCCCTGTTTGGTTTACAGATTATTATTGGCGTGACCATTGCTACGCTGTTTCGCGGCCATCGCATCATGGCTGCAACGGCGACTTGGGTGAGCAATCCCTTTACCTACGTGCCTCTGTTTGCCTTTAATTATCAGGTGGGCGATCGCCTATTAGGCGGCCAACCGATCAACGGCTTTACCGATTTAGATAGTCTCAGGGCCTGGATGGACATGGGTACGGAGGTCTCTAGCCGTCTCATGCTGGGCAGTACAATCGTCGGCCTAGCCGCCGCACTAGGTAGTTATTACGGGGGAATAGTGTTTATCAATGGCCTTAGGAAGCGGGGAACCGCCAGGCGATCGCCATAGGCGAGCAGCATAGCAATGGCGGTCCTAGAGCTTGAATACTGGACCTTAATGGTCTACTTCCACCATTTCGATCACCTGTTGAGCATAGTCCCTCACCAGGAAATTTAGGGGTTTTTCAGAACGGATTTTGTAATCCAGGCCCTTCAGTTGTACACGCATGAGCAAGTACTCCAGGCAGCTATGGTCAAAACACACATGGCGTTGTTGATGACGCTTGCCCAAGCTAGCTCCACTAATGACATGAAGTTGGCTATTTTTGCGTAATTGATACCACAGTCCCTCAGGACTAGCCATAGCTTGAGGTGAGGCCAATCTGGAAGGGCCCACCATGGTGAGGGGATCAATGCCAGCCGTCCCCAAGGTTTGTTCGTAATTGTAGTAATAATGTAATGGCACCTCTGCGGCGGATAAATTCAGCATACCCTCGTAGAAACGACGGGCTACCTCCAAGTCAGATACCATCACCGTATAGACCTTAGGCGCCCCCTTAAGAAACATCCACATCGCCCCAGCATAGGCGATCAACAGGAACACCATAACCCCCTGGGTCGACATCAGGCTGTCGAAGGGGAGGCCAAACAGAGCTAGGGTGGATGGCATAGCGGGTAGGTAAATAGGCATTGAGCGTCAAGATGGGTAGGGCGACCTCGGTTAGCGGCTGCTTGAACTTGGGGGTCTATCAATTCTAATCGACCCTGACCAGGGCCAAGGAACTAGGCCTAATTCAGATCATGCCTGAGACCGCTAATTCTGGTGCAAGGTTTATGTAAATTTCGCCCCCTAAATCTGATCCAATAGGTATACTAAAGGCCTAAAATCCAGACTTCTGATCAAAGGATCAAATTGGCAAGTCGGGCAACGTTGTTGATTCCTATAGGGTCTACTAACCAATGGCGAGTGCCGTAAACATTCCTACCTTTCCCGAGGGTGACCACACCCTGGTTCAATCTCTGCAGCATCTCAGTGATGGTGAGTTGGTTAGTTTGTTCCATGCCCATCCTGAGGAAGGGCGGTACTTTACGGCGATCTTTTGTCGCTATAGTCCGATCGTCTATAGTCTGGTCCGTCACGCCACCCGTTCTCCCGTACAGGCTGACTATCTGTTTGTCCTCACCTGGCAACATATTTTGCATGAACTTGGAGGGGTAGCAACAGTGGCTGGCACTGGGACCGATGGGTTTAACCTACAACAGTGGTTGATAACCCTAACAGCCTTTTGCATTAATCAGGTGGTTTTACCTGAGGTGCCGGCCATTCACTACCGCTTGGACCAGGCCTCTCCCCCGTTTTGGTGTTATCTCCACCGAGCCCTAGACCAGCTCGCTCCCTTAGATCGACTGATCTTGGTCATGGCCCACACTTTTGGTTGGAGTCAAACCCGGATGCTGGCCTATTTACAAGCTGAGGGTGAGTATCTCAAGCCCGAGCAACTGCAGCAGCGGCTGCGGCTGGCCCATCAGCATCTACTGGGGGCTTTGCCGGAGGATATTCGGCGATTGTACCTACCCCAACCTTCCCCTTCCGGGGGTGTAGAAACCCCTGATCAGTGGCTCCAATCCTCTGACTGGCTGGCCTCCAGTGAAGGGCCCACACTAGCTGCCTCCTAAGCGTTATCGCTATTGTGATGACCAGGGTTGATGTTCCCGACGGCACCTAACTCAGACCAGCCGCCACTCAATCAACTGGCTCAACCGGTTGAAGGCGTAAACACTGGCTAACTGACTAGATGATGACTCAGGGCAAAGCGTAGCAACTCTGACCGATTGTGGGTGTCGGTTTTACGTAGCAGGCTGCTGACGTACTTTTCGACGGTGCGGGGACTAAGAAATAGGCGATCACCAATTTGTGCGTTGGATAGACCATCGGATAGCAGAGCCAGCACGTCCTGCTCCCGCGCGGTGAGTGCAGGCCCCAGGGAGGTCGAGCCCGTTAGGGCGTATTCTCCACAACCCTGGGTTTCAGCCTTGAGGGCGAGTTGTTGGGCGGTTTGTAGGGCTACCTCTTGAATCCAAGCCGCTTGCATGACCTGAGATCGCTCTAGCAAACTCCGCACAACGGCCCCAAGCTCTGACAATTCAAAGGGCTTGGGCAGATAGATATCTCCCCCCACTTGGTAGCCCTTGATGCGATCGGCGGTTTGATTATGGGCCGTGAGGAAAATCACTGGCAATAGCCGAAAGGCAAGATTTCGGCGAATCTCTTGTACCAGGGTGTAGCCATCCAGGTGGGGCATGGCAATATCAGTAATCAGCAACTGAGGCTGGTGATGAAAGACCTTGTCTAGGGCTGTTTCGCCGTCGGTCGCCATGACTACGGTGTACCCTTCTAGCGCCAAGTAGTCCCCTATGGATAGACGGGTCGCCTCGTCATCTTCTGCCAGTAGAATGGTCAACGGCATAGTCGATCTGCTTACCCCAAACGGTAGCCAAAACCCCGGACAGTCTTCAGATAGGTAGGATGACTGGGATCGGGCTCTAGTTTTTCGCGAATCCAGCGAATATGAACATCGACGGTTTTGTTGTCCCCCATGAAATCATGGCCCCAAACTAAATCAATAATTTGATCTCGAGACCATACCCGTCGGGGTTGTCCCATGAAGAGCTCTAAAATCCGAAATTCCTTCGGGGAAAGATTGATTTCCTCACCTTTTAGAAAGACTCGACACTCCTGGGGATACAAACTAATGTCTTCAAAACGGAGAACATAGTCCTGGGGGGAATTGGCTTTGGTCTGTTGTCGCCGCAGCAGAGCCCGACAGCGAGCTACCAGCTCCCGCATCCCAAAGGGTTTAGTGAGATAATCGTCAGCTCCGGTTTCAAGACCGATCACGCGATCGGCTTCGGTCCCCTTAGCACTCAAAATTAAAATCGGCACTTGAATTGACTGGTGGCGTAGTAATCGACAGAGGTCTAACCCGTTCATCCCAGGCAACATGAGATCTAGGATCACCAGGTCGATTTCAGGGCGACTGGTGCGGCTTGAGGCGGCTGTCCCTCCCAATAAATCAAGGGCCGCTAGACCGTCCTCAACAATCAGAATATCAAAGCCTTCCTCCGCTAGGCCCAGGGCAATGGTTTCCCGAATTAGCTCCTCATCTTCTACGATTAAGACTTGGCCCAGACCAACTCGCAGATCAGGCTGCAACTGAGGCAAAAGCTCTAGGGAACTCATAAATCAAGGACTCAAAATCTTCTCTTTATGAGTCATCATATCAGGTATCCAGAGGGGCACGGGGAGTATGAAACCCTAAGATTTGATAACGACGCTGGAGCTTAAGCGTCTGGACTAATTAGTCCCATGCCTTTTACCATGGTCTGCCCTGGCTCGAGCGTCGCCAGTTAAACCAATTCTCAGCCCAGTCTCGACGCCACTGGCCTGGTTGCCAACGCTGTCGTTGCCACGCCTCCACCAGTTGGTTCAAGACTTCACTGCAACCATAGGGTAGGCGGGGGAGCTGAGCTAAATCCTTTAGACTCAGCTGGTGTTGAAGGGTTGTGACTAAGGTTGCTAAAATCTGATCGGCTCCGGGACCGCATACCTGAGCTCCTAACAACTGGCCATCTCGGTGTACTACCCAGCGACAAAAACCGGTGGTATGACCGCTAAGATGGGCGCTGGCGAGACTGCTGTAGGGCACCTGCAGAACCGTTACTGCTGGGCCATACCAGGCCCTCGCTTGGGTTGCTGTGATGCCGATGCGGCCTAAGGGGGGCCAGGTGGGTAGCAGCGCGGCACGATGGTGCCAGCGCAGTGAATGCCGCGGTAAGTAAAGGGTATTGTGGAGGGCGATCGCCACATCCTGGTGATCGCTGACCTCACTCCAATAGCCCCCCAGGCCAGGGCCACAGGCAAATACCCTGGGATGGACAGTATTCAAGTGATGGTCGACCGCTAGATAGGGGACCTCTGTACTGATTCCCACGGCTTCCAGGTTAAGGGGCGCTAGGTGGGGACGGGGCAGGGTGGCCACCAGCAGGCGATCGCCCACCAAGGGGGGATGGTCCCGCAGATGGACCGTCAGCAGATCGCTACCGGTAACTTCCAGCACGGAGGCGCTCAGCCGCAGATCTACGCCGGCAGCTCTGACCAGGGTTTCCATAAACCCCGAGATATCGCTATCTTCCTCGGGTAGGAGACGATCGCCACGGGTCACCAGGGTCACCAGGGTACCTAGATGGGCTAAGCCCTGGGCCAGGGCGATCGCTAGGGGGCGACGGCCCAGAATAATCAGTCGGGGGGGAAGCTGAGAGACGGCGGTCAGACGATCCAGGCTGAGGTAAGCCCGTTCCGCTAAGCCCGGTATGGGGGGGAGGTGGCTCTCCACGGCAGGGGCTAGGATTACTCCTCGACTACGTAACTGGCGCTGACCCGTGGTCCAAGTCAGGGGAAAACCCGGACTAAACCGTCCACCTGCCGGCAGGACATCAACCCCCTGCACCGCCAGAGCAGCCGGAGTCCATTGAGGATAGGCCACCTCTACCGTCCGCTGCGCATAGCGGCAGCAAGTACCCCAGTCTAGGGGAAGTTCCCCGCCCCCATGGAGCTGAGCCAGGTGACGCACCAGTAACTGCCCATACAGTCCTTCCTCTACGAACCCCAGAGGTTCTGCCAATGCCACTCGAGCCCCCTGCCTCGCCGCCATCGCTGCCGCCTCACGGGCCTGAAGGCTACCCCCCACAATCACTGCATCATAATCGACAAGGCCCATAGATCTCCTGCTCTGCCGGATAGCTGCGATCCGTTACCGGCGCGGTTGTTATACACATCACATTGCATCACATTTTCCCCGATCCCCCTTGTCAAGGTGTACCCACAGCCCCAAACTGTAGAAGTGTAAGAAGTCTGCTTGTGGGATCAACGAGGCGCTGTTGTGAAATCAGTACTGGCAATCATTTTAGGGGGGGGTGCCGGCACCCGACTATATCCCTTGACAAAATTTCGGGCCAAGCCAGCGGTGTCTCTAGCCGGTAAGTATCGCTTGATTGATATCCCCGTTAGCAACTGTATTAATTCCGAAATCCACAAAATCTATGTTCTGACGCAGTTTAACTCCGCCTCCTTAAATCGCCACATTTCCCGAACCTATCAGTTTTCCCAGTTCACCGAGGGATTTGTGGAGGTTTTGGCAGCTCAACAAACCCCCGACAGCCCCAGCTGGTTCCAGGGTACGGCGGATGCAGTGCGACAGTATCTGTGGTTATTTGACTCCTGGAATGTGGACGATTTTTTGATTCTTTCCGGGGACCATCTTTACCGGATGGACTATAGCTTGTTTGTTGGACGTCACCGGGCTACCAATGCCGATATTACCCTTTCCGTTGTGCCAGTGGGAGCGAAGCAAGCCTCTGAGTTTGGCTTGATGAAAATTGATGGAACGGGACGGGTTATTGACTTTTACGAAAAACCGAAGGCAGAAGCCCTCGACGCCATGCGGGTGGATACAACGGTGTTGGGATTAACCCCAGAGCAGGCCAAGGAAAGACCTTTTATCGCCTCCATGGGGATTTACGTATTCAAAAAGCACGTCCTGATTGACCTGCTGCAGAAGAGTCTGGAGCAAACCGACTTTGGCAAGGAAATCATCCCTGGGTCTGCCCGTGATCACAACGTGCAGGCCTATTTGTTCGACGGCTATTGGGAAGACATCGGCACCATTGAAGCCTTCTACCAGGCTAACCTGGCCCTGACTATGCAGCCCCAACCACCCTTTAGCTTCTACCACGAAGACGCCCCGATTTATACTCGTTCGCGCTACTTACCACCCAACAAGCTCCTCGCCTGCCACATCACTGAATCGACTATTACCGAAGGGTGCATTCTCAAAAGCTGCCGCATCCACCATTCAGTGATTGGTTTGCGTCAGCGCATCAATGCTGATTGCGTTATAGAAGACTCTCTACTAATGGGAGCAGATTTCTACGAACCCCTCTCGGAAAGCAGCCAGCAGCTGACCCAGGGAAGAATTCCTATCGGTATTGGCGAAGGATCGGTCATTCGTCGGGCAATCATCGATAAGAATGCTCGAATCGGCGCTAACGTTCAAATTATTAATAAAGATCACATTCAGGAAGCTGAACGAGAGGACCTGGGCTTTTACATCCGGAGTGGCATTGTTGTAGTCTTGAAAAATGCCACTATTATGGACGGTACAATCATTTAATAGATTAGGCGGTAACCCGTTCAGGTCTAGAGCTGTCTAGCTACTTTCTACGTCTTTTTCTTGAGACAGCCTTAGAAGGATATCCTTCTAAGGCTGTCTCAAGGGCTTTGAATGAGGACTATTCGACTAAGAGCTTGTTCAAATTCCGTCCCAAACCAATTCTCCTGAAGATAGGTGCCGAGAGTTTTTACTAGAACTAACTTGAGGTGGAGTGACTAACTGGAGAGTTTGAGATGGCCCATGGGCTGATGAGGGCTTAGGGGTATACTCTGGTACTAATCGTTTCAATAAAGCACGGGTATTGGCGGTATCATTTTGAGAAATAGACCGGAATAGTTGGAATAGCAAAGGCTCTAGGCTAGACCAAGGAATAAAATATTCGTGACTAGAATAAATCTGAGCATGACAAGTGCGTTGAACATTGTCACCGGAAATTAATAGTTCTTCGTAAAGCTTCTCCCCAGGTCTAAGACCGGTAATTTCGATAGCAATATCGTCACCAGGAACAAGACCACTTAGGCGAATCATCTGGGTAGCCAAGTCATAGATTTTTACTGGTTCTCCCATATCTAGAAGAAAAACTTCACCTCCTTGAGCAAGAGCGCCAGCTTGAATGACCAAGCGAGCCGCCTCAGGAATTGACATGAAATAGCGAGTAATCTCGGAGTGGGTCAGGGTAATTGGCCCTCCCTTAGCAATTTGAGACTGAAATCGCGGTACCACTGACCCGCTACTACCCAACACATTGCCAAAACGAACAATGGCAAAGCAAGTACGAGTTTGAGGATCAGCCGCCAAAGCTTGAATAATCAACTCAGCTACGCGCTTGGTCGTACCCATGATATTGGTCGGGCGCACAGCCTTATCGGTGGAAATCAGGACGAAATGGTCCACACCATTGGCTAGGGCGCTGCGGGCAGCAGACAGGGTACCCTTAACGTTATTCTCTACCCCCTTAGCAATATTACTTTCGAGAAGAGGAACATGCTTATAAGCAGCAGCATGGTAAAAAACTTCTACTTGATAAGTGCGTAAGACTGAGCTTAGGTAGGTCTCATCGGTAACATTGCCTAAACATGGTATGTAGGCGATGTCGGGATGAGACTCACTCAATTCCTGGTGGATCTGATATAGGGCAAACTCGTTTAACTCATAAAGGATTAGAGATCGAGGCCGTTGCAAAACAATTTGACGACATAATTCAGAACCAATCGACCCACCAGCACCAGTAACCAGAACCACCTTTCCAAAGGTTTGTTTCTGAAGCAACATTAAATCCGGAGACGCTTCCTCTCGACCCAACAGATCGACAATATCGAGATCACGAATCTGATTAATCTTCACCTGGCCCGACAAGATATCCCCTAAACTGGGCACAGTCTTAACTGGGATCGAGGCTTCCTGCAAACGTTTAACAATCCGACGACGCACTGTTGGCTCTACAGATGGCAACGCTAAGACAACTAGGTCAAAGCCATTTACAGCCCATAATTTCTCTGCCTTAGAATAGGGATAAACTGGATAACCATCTAAATTAGCGTAGCGATTTAGGTCAGGATTATCATCAATAAAACCATTGACCTGGTAGTTCAAGTTAAACTTAAGAGCTTGTAAAAGCTCAGCCCCAGCCTGACCAGCGCCATATATCAAAAGTCTTTGCGGACTGCTAATAGGAGCGCTCTGTCGCTGACGTTGACTATAGAAGTGAAGATATTTAAATATAACAAGCCGCAAACCAATAGTGGATATAAATACCAAGATGGCATTAATGAGCAAGATAGAATTACTTAACTTCCAACCAGTCAAAAAGTTATGAAAAATGAGAGTTGTCAACAAGCTAATACCTATCGCCTGACCTATGCTGCGAACATGGGTAGCGGTTGAAAACCTCAGGATAGGACGGTAGACACCAGAAGCATAAAAGAGTAGAAGCTGGCTAGCAACTACCACAATCAAGAACCAAGGACTGGCCATCAGGAACTTAATAGACTTATCCCAATGGTCAAACCGGAGAAGCGTAGCAAAAATCACGGAGAATATGAAGACAAATAAATCAAGACTAATCAAGAGAATTTGCCGATTTCTACGCCGGGTTGTCAATAGATGATTAGTAATGTGGTGCAAGCCAAGACTAAAAAAAATCATTAGTTAAATCCACTATTAACGATCAATAGATTGAAACATGGGCGCGGAAAGCATAGCCTTCTGTGGTTCCTTAAAAAGTGATATCTAATGCCTATTCATCACTTAGCGTTAGGCCGTGGTAAATTAGTCAGGATTAAACGTCTTCTCTACTAAGTTATTTTAAAGCACCCTAAACTAAAAAACGTTAGGTCCTATCCATAGGTAGATTAGAGCTAGAGATGGAAGTCAGTGAATATACTTAGAAAATTCATGCCTCTAGAGACTTATATGATAGCAGAAAATCATCAGTACAGAGTGATGGCGACCACCTGCCCAGAGGCCAGTTGTCACACCAGAATGGTGAAATGCTTAAGTGATAGGAGGTTTGTAAAGGACGAGGAAGAGTTCATGGGACTTTTACACTGGTGATGACTTTCCTCCAGAGTATTACTGAGAACATCGTCATGGGTTTGAAAGCCATGTCTCTTAACCAAAGCTTTTTGTTAGTGTAAACTTGAACAGTCTTAGCCATGACCTGTCCTATTCTCCATGTCAGTTCCTAGCCTTAGACAGTATTAAGAGTACCCTGAACCCAGAGTTTTCTAAATCCTTGCTGGTCGGCTGATCCTATGAATTGACTAGATGCTAGGTGAGGTATCGACGACCCTGAGGCTGCGATGATGGGTCGCTCGGTCGAACTGAACCGACGATAATAAAGAGCATCCCAGACTTAGGATAAAGTGCGATCCCTGTCTAGGTGTTATTTAGCCGCCAGATAAAAGTTTAGTCGTCGAGACATGAGGGTGTTTGGGGTCATACTTAAGTGGCAGTTTCTTATTCTTT
>CAYVMR010000017.1:11301-22316 GCA_964452545.1 uncultured bacterium | reverse complement strand
GGATGAGGTTTACGAGCTCCAGTTTGGTCGTTACTTTGGTCGGGGCCGGGTCCGGTTTGGTTTACCCCTTGAGGATGATTAGATGGAATGCTCTGAGCAGGATCTACGATGTTGGTTAGATAGTGCCACGGAAGCCGCCCTGGCCGGTGGCGCGGTACTGCGACACTACTGGGGTAACTTGAGTCGTGTGCGCGAAAAGGGGCGATCAGGGGACCTGGTCACCGAGGCGGATCAGGCCTCAGAACAAGTGATCATGGAGGTGCTGAGCCGCCATTTACCCAGTAGCCATGGTTTTTTAGCCGAAGAGTCGGGGCCCCAAGGCAACCTGGAGGGGGGCTGCCTCTGGGCCATTGATCCCCTGGATGGCACCACCAACTACACCCATCAATATCCCTTTTGCGCGGTTTCCATCGGCCTACTTTTGGCTGGCGAACCGGTGCTGGGGGTGATCTACAACCCAATTCACGACGAACTGTTTCGAGGGGCCCGGGGCCTGGGGGCGACCTGTAACCGTCGGCCGATCCAAGTCTCAGCTACCCAGCAGTTAGCCCACAGTTTATTGGTGACCGGCTTCGCTTACGATCGCCGGGAAACCGTCGATAATAATTATGCTGAGTTTTGCCACCTTACCCACCTGAGTCAGGGAGTCCGGCGGGGTGGCTCCGCCGCCATCGATCTGGCCTATGTAGCCTGTGGACGTCTAGACGGCTACTGGGAGCGGGGGCTCTCTGCCTGGGACATTACCGCTGGTATTGCCCTGATCAGGGAGGCGGGGGGGCAGGTCACGGCCTATAATGGTGCTCCCCTGGTGGTCGCCAGCGGTCGTCTGCTGGCGACCAATGGACTGATCCACCCAGCCATGGTGGAGGAGTTGGGGCGGGTCAGGCCCCTCCCCGGGTTTACCCCTGGCCGCGACAGCCAAGGCGAGCCACAGCACCTGATCAGTCACTGATGGGGGCTGCTTAACCGACTATGATAGTTGACCTATGCAATTAAATCAGGGACTCTTTAAGCTGGATTTCAATGATCACCACGCTGTTCTGGGCTTGCCGGTTACGGCTGACAGTCGGGCGGTGCGGAAGCGGTATCTGACCATCGCCCGCCGCCTCCACCCCGACAGTCAGGCTATCCATCAAGATGCCGACGCCCAGCGGGCCAGCGAGTGGTTGTCCCGCTGGGTTAACCCGGCCTACGAAGTACTCAGTCAGGACAAGCTAGCGACGGAACATCAGCTGATGCTTAAGCTCAAAGGCCAGGCGCTACGCCGGGAAAGTAGTCCGCCAGCGTTGGTGAGCGAGGCGGCTCAGACCCTCCTCAAAGCCCCCCAGCTAGATACGGCCTATCGTCAAGCGGTGAACACCCTAGCGGTGACTCAATACGATCACCTCGATCAGGTGGCGGACCGGTTGGCTCAGCTCAGTGAGCTTAACCTGGTTTACCTCTACCGCACCAGCGATCGCGACAATGCGGGGGCCACCCTTACTTCAGCGCCTCCATCTGTCCCTGGGACGGCCGCTCCCCCCCCAGCTACCCCCACGGCCTCGGCGCCACCGCCCCCCTATCGGCAGACCCAGGCCACCATTCTGGCTAGCTACCTAAAGCGGGCCCAGGAATTTGAGCGCGATCGTGACTACCGTCGGGCCATTGCAGAAATGCGAGAAGTGCTTAAAACCTACCCCAATAACGGGCAGTGCCATAGCTATCTGGCCAGCCTTTACCTCAAGGCCGGTCAGACCACCATGGCCCGCATCCATACAAAACGGGCCCTGGAAATTGACCCCAACGATAGCCTTGCCAGGACAGTACACCATCAGATCGGGCAGAGCGCCGATCCTCGGCCAAGGCCGTCTAGAACTCAACAGGGCAAACCAGGATCCACCGGATTATTTGGTCTATTTGGAAAGAAGCGACAATAGTATGGTCTACCAGCCACCCACTGGAGCCCGTGACCTCCTACCCCTTGAGGTTGCCCAGAAGCATTGGATTGAAGATCGCTTAGAACAGGTGTTTCGGCGCTGGGGATACCACCGGATTATCACCTCCACGGTCGAGCATCTCGATACCCTAATGGCTGGCGGCGCGATCGATCAAAACGCGGTCATCGAACTCAACCATCGCAGCGGCCAACGTCTCGGCCTCCGCCCGGAACTCACCGCCTCCATTGCCCGGATTGCGGTCAGCCGACTGACCCAGGTCACCTATCCCCAACGACTGTACTACCATGCTAATGTCTTTCGACAGAACGGCCCCGGGCAACAGGAACTCTACCAATCCGGGGTAGAATTGCTTGGGGCCGCCGCTCCCCTCGCCGACATCGAAATCCTCCTGCTCCTGAACGACTGCCTCGCCAGCCTCAACCTGCCCCCATGGTCGTTGGTCTTGGGGCATGCCCAGCTCACCAGGAGCTTGCTAGACCCCTTTCCCACACCGCTCCGCAACCCAGTGCGACGAGCCCTGGCCCAGCTGGATCGGGTCGCCCTAGGGGAGTTGGGCCTCCCCCCCCACCTCTACGATCGGGCGCTATTTCTCTTGGACCTGCGGGGTGAGCCAGAAACCATTCTGGCCACCCTGGCCCAACCCGATCTAGAACTAGTCCCCTTAACCGCCATTACACCGCTACAACACTTGGTGGATCTACTTCGTCAAGGTGCCTTTTCTACAACCTCAGACACTATCGTTCAACCCCAGTTAATCCTTGATCTGAGCTTGATCCAAACCTTCGATTACTATACCGGACTGGTCTTTGAAGTGGTCAGCAACCCCGAATTAGGGTGTCAGGTCTTGGGGCAAGGAGGGCGCTACGACAATCTCCTAGGGCTATTCCACAGTGCGGGTAAAAGCTTTCCTGGCATCGGTTTTGTCCTCAATACGGAGGTGTTGCAAAAATGCTTAGGGTGCAGGGGGGGGCTGCCCCAACGGGCGCCAGCCAGTGACTGGCTGGTAGTCCCCACTGACCCCCAAGCTGTGCCTGCGGCCTTTAGCTACGCCCAAAAGTTACGCCACTCCACTAGCTTAGTGCGAGCCGAGGTGCATCTTGGTGAGTTTAGTTCTCGCCCAGCCCTGCGTAGCCTTGCCCAGGACCGCGGCATCAGGCGGATTGCCTGGGTCAAGACGGATGGACTACCAGATATTGAAACCCTTGACTCAAGGTCAGTCGAACCGTAACAGGGTTACCCTAGGTCAGGAATGTTACCTACCCTGGCCAGGATTGATCTATGCTTCTACCAGTAGGTGTTGAGGATTAGCTGTGGCCCATACCATTGTCACCAACGTTTGCGAAGGGGTAGCTGACTGCTTTGATGCCTGCCCTGTGGCCTGTATTCATGAGGGACCTGGTAAAAATCAAAAGGGTACAGACTGGTATTGGATTGATTTCTCCACCTGCATTGACTGTGGCATCTGTCTTCAAGTCTGCCCGGTAGACGGAGCTATCCTCCCCGAGGAAAAACCCGAACTGCAGCTCACCCCGTCCTAAGATCCCCACTCAAGGGCCACCATGGCCAAACAAAGCCTCCGCAGTCGTCTGTTTTGGTCTCACCTAGCGGTGATGGCGGTGGGGGTAATTACCCTAGTCATCATCGCCCGTCTATACTCCCCGCGGCTGTTTGTGGTTTCCCTACAACGTTACGATAACGGGGTGATGAGTATCCAGCGACGCACGCAGTTACTCAAAGGGTTTGAAGCGGCCTGGAGTCGGGGCATGGTATGGGCCATTCTAGTCGGAGGTGGGACAGCCGGAGGATTAAGCTATTGGGTCTCTCGGCGAATTATTCGTCCCCTTGAACAAATGGCCGAGATCACCCGCCAGGTAGCCTCCGGTGAATTGGGAGAACGGGTACCGGGCTCAGAAATCCTCGAGGTGCAACGTCTGGCCAACAGCTTTAACCGCATGGCTAGCGAGTTACAGGGGGTAGAGGAGCGGCGGCGTGAGTTGATTGGGGACCTCACCCACGAGCTGCGGACTCCCCTGACAATTTTACATGGGTATCTGGAGGGACTGGCGGATGGCACGATTATCCCTCAGCCCGAACTGTACGATCGCCTAGCGGCAGAAACGACACGCCTACAGCGGTTAGTCAATGATCTACAAGAGCTTTCTAAACTAGAAAACGACTACCTGGCCGTGGAGCTGCAGAGCTTTTCCCTGCCGCCCCTGCTAGCCACCCTGGTGAGAACCTTTAATGAACAGGGCAATGGTCAGGTAACGGTGCAATTAGATTGCCCTACCGCTCTGCCACAAGCCTACGCTGACCCTAACCGGGTGGAACAAATTATGATCAATCTGATTGGTAATGCCCTGCGCTATACCGATCGAGGCACCATCAGCGTCACCACCTGGGCTGAAGACGACCGCATCTACATCCGCGTCAGTGATACCGGTATTGGCATCGCGGCCGAAGATCTACCCCGGGTGTTTGAGCGCTTCTGGCGGGCGGATCGATCCCGCAGTCGCCGGTCTGGAGGGACAGGGCTCGGACTGACGATCTGTCGCCGTTTAGTGGAAATGCAGGGCGGGGAGATTGGGGTTACCAGCCAACTTCACCAGGGCAGTCAATTTACCCTTTGGTTGCCACAGACACCGACTCCCGACCATGGGATAAAGCCGAGTTCAGCGGCTTGAAGAGACCTATCCACTGACCGGGGGTGATCACAGCCCGTCTCACCAGGAAAAGCTGAAGAAAAGAGGAATTACGTCAAGGGATTGTCATAGAAAGATGCGGGTCTTTTCAAACCTTTATGCAGGTGATATATTAGCGGTAATAATTCATCAAAGTTAAAACTGCTACATCATACCTTTGGATAGGGTTACAGCGGCGGTTCCATAAGAGTTAGTGAGAACCCTGGGAATAAGCTAATCAAAGCTTGAACTAGGTCCTAGGAACAGAGGAAAGTTTGACCTCAGGTCAAGGTTAAAAAAGTTACTTTCGTGGACTGGTGTTGATGGAAAAACTGTGCAACGGCGGTTTTAGTTCTAGTACTGGATCCATGGACAGTAGTGAGGTTGTTAGTTTTTACCAATCTGATAGCCTATTTCGGGACCGTTACCGCGTTCTCAAGCCCCTGGGCAAAGGGGGGTTTGGCGTCACCTACCTGGCTCAGGATAGCCAGCTGCCGGCCCAGCCCTACTGTGTGATTAAGCAGCTCCGCCCTAAAACTCGCAATCAGGGATCCCTGGAACGTGCTAGAGTGCGCTTTCGCCGAGAGGCTAAGGCCTTGGCCAGTTTAGGTAGCCACTCCCAAATTCCTCGGCTGCTAGATTATTTCACCACTGGCGGTGAGTTTTACCTGGTGCAAGACTACATCCAGGGGCAGACTCTCGCCCAAGAAGTTCGCCAGCGAGGGCGCCAAACTGAAGCCCAGGTGAAGTACTTCCTAACAGAAATTTTGCCGGTGGTAGAGTTTATTCACCGCAATCGTATTATTCACCGCGATATTAAGCCCCCTAATATTATCCGTAGCACCCTGGATAGGCGACTCGTGCTCATTGACTTTGGCGCTGTACGCCAGTTTCTCTCAGATATGGAAGCGGGAGTTGAGCATCAGCCAGCCGTCACCCAATTTGTTGGGACCCCTGGCTTCGCCCCTCCCGAACAGTTAGCCCTGCGGCCCTGTTATAGCAGTGATATTTATGCCCTGGGTATGACCTGCTTATTTTTATTAACGGGACGTACTCCCATTGAGTTCGTTCAAGATGCCCAGACTGGTGAGGTGCGCTGGCACCACACGGCTACTGTGAGTGCTCACTTTAGCCATGTTCTCGATAAAATGCTGTGCCCTTCCCCGTCGGATCGTTATCCTTCCGTAGGCGATCTGGCTCGGGATCTGGCCCTAGAACCCCACTTAGACAGCCTAGCCCAATGTTTACATGTGCAGAGATCTGAGCCTGGTGGCCCACCGCGATCGGATGCCCTGCCCCTAGATCGTTACCTTACCCCCACCCAACGGGAAGCCCATGCCATTCGACAATGGCGAAACAAGCGGTTGAATCAAGTGTCCTAGCAAGGTTGAGCTATGGCCCTGGGCCCGCGGCACGGGGCCGACCTAGGACCTCGGTCACATCCATGAGCACGGTTCGGGTGCGCAACTCGAGTGATCTCGCCACCCTTTCAACATCGCAGCCTAGATCGAAGGAGACGAGCTAGAACACCGGCCCGATGACACCTTTTATCGTTCCGCTGTATCCTAAGGCCGTCGCCAGTCCAGTTAGGACAAAACGGCGATGTCATTTGTATACGCTCAGCTCCAGAGCTGCGCTCGGCGTCCTGAGCTAGATGCCTGCGACGCTATAGTTTCGGCTCAGCCCACTCCAAAAGTAACTGATTAAATCGGTCGGGATATTCATCATAAAAACAGTGGCCGGCATCCCTTAGGTGTTCGCTAACTAAGTGGGGGCTAAGCTGGTCAAGCCCCAGGGCTTGACCAATGGGTACGACCCGATCCTGTTCTCCCCATAGCAGCAGGGTGGGGTGGCTCAGCTCCCGGAGCATCGTCTTAATAGAGACACTAAAGTTAGCCTGGCTGCGCGATCGCACAAGATAGCACAGAGCTCTAGCCGCCCCCCGCTGCTGGGGCGGCAGGGCAAACAGATTGAGCAATTCATCATCTACCCGATCAGGGTTAAGGTAAATACCCCGCAGCGCCCACCTCAAAAACCAGGGCCGTCGCACCAGACTAAATAGGGGCCGTAGCAACAATGGATTAGCCATGCAAGCCTCAACCCGTAAGGCCAGATGGCTAACCCAACCCGCCACTAAATCCTCTCGGGCGGCAGCCAGGGGCAGGGTTACCATAGCTAACCGATCTACCCGTTGGGGGTGGTGATGGGCCACCGTTAGGGCTACCAAGGCGCCCAGGGAATGACCCACTAAAAGTACAGATCGGCCCACAACCTGATCAATAAAGTCTGCCACCTGGGCAGCCCAAAGGTCCGCTGCGTAGAGGGTAGGAGCCTTAGCCGTGTCACCAAAACCCAGTAGGTCCAGAGCATAGACCGATCTATCTTGACTGAGGACCGGCAGATTATAACGCCACTGATTAAGATTAGCCCCAAAGCCATGGATAAACACCAGGGGAGATAAAGCATGGGAGCCGTGTGGACCCGGATGAAACCAGTAGCGCACCGGCCAACCCCGCCAGTACCAGAGGCGCTGATGTCCAGACTGACTGAGACTAACGGGTAAGCCGCCAAGGGCAGGGGGACAAGACATGGCAGGTAGCCCTTTCCTATCAATCATGCCAATCAATAGAGGAGGGGACCATAGGGCAACTCCTCTGCCGGAGACGGAGGGGATGTCTCAGGGCTAGATGCCAGCTGTTGTTGGCTAGAAACCATGGTGGTGCCGTACCAGATGGGTTGACCGGGCTGGGTCTCCAACCCAGGCACCCGGTCAGCCATAGAACCGGAACGATTAAGGTCCTGGTTAAGTTCGCGGATGCGCCGGGACAGGAGGCGAATAATATTAACGGCGATTCCGGGGGTTTCATCAATGGCGTCATAGAGCTGCTGTTGGTTCAACACCAGGCAAGTGCAAGGCGTTAGACTGGTGACCGAGGCGGAGCGGGGTGCGGTGTCGAAAACCGACATCTCCCCAAAGCAATCTCCAGGCTTAAATTGGGCGACCTCCTGGCCCTTGAGGTGGACACTCACTCGCCCTGACACCATAATGTACATGGATCGACCATCTTGACCTTCAGTCAAAATGGTATAGCCTGTGTTAAAGTACATTTCCTCCATGATCGGCGCCAGGCGCATGAGAAAGTCATCGCGGAGTTCTCGAAAAATTGGCACCTGACGGATAAAAAGCAAGCGATCAAGGCTGGTTAATGACATGGGTAGCAGGGGAAACAAATCGGGGTGATCAGGTTTTCCGATTATAGACGGTGGCCAACTGAGTCAACTGGCTAGCCACCAGGGGATCGGGATCTGGCTCCATGAGCGGTAAAATCTTCGACAATACGCGGGGAGAGGCCATGGCCAGGTAGGCCAGCACGGCCTCTCGGACAAAACCCGTGGGATGCTGTAAGAGGGCCAGGGTGTGGTCGGTGGTGAGGTTCCAGTGGTTCACCCTGGCCAGATGGAAACAACAGGCCAATCCCCAGTCAGAAAGATAGTGACGGAGATCTAGCAAATGACGCAGGCGATCGCTGGGTACCATAGGACGATACTGAAAACCAGGAGTGATACTGGTCAGTTGCTTCAGCTTGTCACGGTCAGAACGACGGTCAAACAAAATCAGGATAGTCGCCTTACTAGGGCTATCCAGGCTATTATCAAGAATTTCCAAGCCCCGAGCCCAGCGCGAGGGAGAGCCACTGAGACTGGTCTGAGCCGCCTGGATGGTTCCCCCTGGGGCCATAAACCGAAGGACTAAAAACACCCGATCCAGGGCATCGCTTTCCATGCTAGTCAGGGCGGATCGCATCAGATCGGCCTCAATCCCAGTCAGCAAGGTTGGATCTAAATCCGCCCTGGCGGCTAGCAACTGGCGCAAAAATTCTAACTCGGTGGTTAGGAGAGACTCCAAGCCGCTGCGTCCCAAAATTTGGTCGAGGGCATTGTCAATGAGGGGCGATCGGCGCAGACCGGTTTGTTGGTAAAGCTTCAATAAAACCGCCAGAATTTGACGTCGGTTGCTGCCCCAGGAACTCAGGACGTTATGGATCAAGGTTTCCAGGGCAGGTAAACTACCAATCTCGCCAATCACCTGCCAGGCTTGATAGCGCAGGCTATCGGGTTTGCCGGCATCTAACCCCAGGGCGGTCAACATGGGTATGGCCTCATCCCCCAGGCTGGTCAAGGCCTGCCTGGCGGCGACACGGGTAGAAGAATACTGTAAGGCTTTGAGCAGAGCCGGATAGTAATACCCATATTGGGTGGCGGCGATCGCCGCCAGGGTGGCTCGCCGTACCCGTAGGGATGGATCCTGCAGCAGGGAGTCAATATAGATGCTGAGGGACTCCATATAGTTAGCATCAGCTAGGGCGCGACAACCCATAACCCGCTCTCGTTCTTGCTCGTGGGTAAGCATTTTGCGCAGACTGGCCATGGCCTCCACCCGTTGCTGACGGCTACCGTGGCGCAACATCAAGGCCGCGGCGGTACCTCTTACCATGGCATCCACCTGGGACTGTAGATAGGGCTTCAGATCCTCCACCTGGTTGTCTTCCTGGACCTGCCAAAGGTAACGCAGCGCCAGAGCAAAGACCGCCGGAGACTGATGGAGGTCCTCCACCAGGGCCTTGACCGGGTTAACAAATCTGGGGTTTGGGTATAGCAGCATAGCTTCCAGGCTGCGCTGCTGTAGGGCTGGCGACAATCCTAGGAGGCGGGGAGCGAGCACGTCCCCGGCTTCCCGGGGGGCCACTTGACAGAGCAGGTCAATGCAATAGCGTTGCTCCGACTCTGACTGCGGTTTAGCCAGAGCATCGACCAAGTTTTGCTTGATAGCTCGCAGATCGGCATCAGAAAAGTGGTCCAGACCGCGTTCCGCCCCCTGAACTAAGAGATTGAGATAGCGCGATCGCAGTAACGCCATGATCGCAAACCAAACCAAAGCAGCCACGACCGTCCCCAGGAGAAACAGTTGGGCCTGGGCCAAGGCATCCTGCAGGCCCAACTGGTTAGCCAAACGAATCACCAGGAGAATGACCAGTCCGGTAGCTCCCATGGCAAGCGGCTCTGCCATCCCTGCCACCAGAGATTGGACGGTACTACGCACCCGCCTGGGAATGGGCTGAAACAAGACGGGGCGGATAGTAGCCACCAGGGTATAGCGCAACCATTCATCCAAGAACTTGATCAGCACCACCCCCAGGAATAGGGCAGCCGCCCCTAACAGTTGGGGTAAACTAGCAAGTAGGGTGAAGAGACCCAAGGCAATGATCACCAGAGGTAAGACCAGAGCCGCCGTAAACACACCCCGCCGTTCAATCAGTCGGCTGGCACTAAACCATTGGGTAAGCAGCTCAATTAACCCCAGCAAACCACTGAAAATACCCAGAAAGGTGGCAATCTCATTCACCCCCAGGGACATTTCTAACTGGTTGAAAAACTGAAACTCCGTCGAAAACAAAAGCATCTGGGCCAGCACAAAGAAGGCACAAAGCAACACAATGTATTGGCGCAGAGCCCCCTGGAGAGGTGATTTACCAGTATGGCCATCCCCCACCTCCGGTTCATACTTGGGGGAATCAGGGAAAGCATGGGCATAGCTATGGCTGAGGTAATACAGCAGCAGCGCCCCCGCCACCATCGCCCCAAAGGCCAGCAGCATGACGTTCTGTAAGCCAAATAGGGTCAGTAGAAAGTAAATGGAAAAACCGCTAATCATGTCTGCGATTTGAATACCACTACTGATAATGGGGAAAGCCCGCTTGACCTCCCGGATGTTGAACAACTGATTGGCCGTCACGGAAAGATTGAGCTCATTCAAACCATAGATTGCCTCAATCCAGAGTCGCATTAAGAACACCGTGATAGCCACCCATTCTGGTTGGGTGAGCCCCCAGCGAAACAACAGAATTGGCGTGGCCATCACTAGGGCCATGACCACCAAGGCCTGGCGCAAAGGCAGAAAGCGTTGTAGCCAGGAATAAATCAGGCTCAAGCCTAACCCAACCAGGGCGCTAAAAATATAAATCCAGGGCAGGTTGGCAGCGCCATACTGGTCAAGAAAGAGCGCAGCGGAGCTCACCTCTAACCAGAGAATCCCCATGGAGGTCGCGGTATAGGCGGCAAACATCAGCCAGGTCCGCTCCTGCTCCTCGGGCCGCAGATTGATCAGCTCCAAAAGGCGTTGCTGCCAGCGACGCCGGTGAGAGCCAGAATTAGAAACAGATGCTGTCATAGGTAGGTGGAAGGCGCCGCCTGAAACGCTGGTGCCATGGAGTGTACCCCAACCTGAGCAGACGCATGGGGCTTTTGTCTATCCTTTACCCTAGCTGCATGATTGCCCCCGCCTTGATTAGGACAGTGGTGATCGATCCGGATGCCCCCACGACTCCCAAATTATAGC
>CAYVMR010000017.1:0-11201 GCA_964452545.1 uncultured bacterium | reverse complement strand
GCCTCCAGGTTGACCACCATGGCCTCCAGGGCAGCAATGGTGTCTTCGTAACTCCAACAATCGGGGGGAGGTTGGCCAGGGGCTGATTTACGGGGCATGGTGGGTACTTGGGTCCATGGCAGTAGACGGATGAATAGCAATCACCTGGACGGTCAGTCGTCCCTGGGTCAGTTCTACATTAAGGATAGCCTGGGGGTCAACGGTCGTAGCATCGATCACCACCCGCCCCTGCTGATCCCGGACTAGGGCATAACCACGCCGCCGCACAATGGCTGGATCTAAGGCCCGCAGTCGATCACCCAGGGCAGTGCAGCGATCCTGGACCTGGCGAAGCTCGACCTGCACCCCGTGGCTCAGGCGCCCCCGCAACTGCCCTAGGTAGGCCTGATACTGATCTAACCGTTGATCCAGGCGAAGCCGCCGTAGTCGTTGCTGAACTAGGGCTAGATGGCTCTGGTGTTCGAAGAGCACAGCGGTGATCAGGTCGATGAGCCGATCACCACGCTGGCGATGGGCGCTGATCAGATCAGCCAAAGCTGGCACCGCCGCCAGGGCGGCAGCGGTGGGGGTATGGGCGCACAGATCCGCCGCCAAGTCCGCCAGGGACTCATCCCGCTGGTGACCAATGCCCGTGATCACCGGAATCGGGCAATCTGCCACGGCCCGCACCACCCGCTCATCGTCAAAACATTCCAAGTCTTCGCTGGCACCCCCACCTCGAGCCAGGATCAGGACCTCAGCGCGACCATCCCTGACCACCCGCTGGATAGCCCCTACGATGGAATCCGGGGCCGCCTCCCCCTGCACCGTGGCCGGCGAGAACAGCACCTGCAGACCAGGGTGATGCTGCTGCAGCGATCGCTGGATATCGCCCCAGGCGGCCGCCTGGGGGGAAGAAACCACCGCAATGGTATGGGCCAGGGTGGGCAAGCCCTGCTTTGTCTCAGGGTCAAACAACCCCTCCGCCGCTAATCGCTGTTTGAGCTGGCGATAACGCCAGGCCTTGAGCCCATCCCCCAGGGGAAACACCTGCCAAACCGTCAACTGGTAGCTACTGCGTTGGGGATAGACCGTTACCATCCCCTGTACCAGCACCTGTTCTCCCAAGGTAGGCAGGGTGGTGAGCCGGGGCCATTGACTACGCCAGGTCACACAGCTAATGGTGGCCTTCTGTTCCGGATCGGTTAGGTTAAAGAACAGGCCCTTCGGGTGGGGTTTCGTGCTGGACACCTCCCCAACCACCGCCACCTGCTGCAGATTGGGATCTGCTTCCACGCCAGACCGAATATAATCCACCAGCCCGGCAACACTCAGGGGAGATCGGGTAAAGGGGGGGTCTAGCAAGGTCATAGGGCCGAAACAATCAGGTAGGCGAGGCTAGCCCCTAGGATCAACTAATGCGGATGAAAGGACTTGAACCTTCACGTCCGAAGACACTAGAACCTAAATCTAGCGCGTCTACCAATTCCGCCACATCCGCGTAGCATACAGGCTTTTAGCATAGCAAATAATGGCGTACTGGGTGACGGGGTTTGGGGCGATCGCCCCAAACCCCGTCACCCAGTAAGCCAGCGATCAGCACTACGAATCACCAACCAGAGCAAAACTAAAGCCAATAAACCGCCCAGCCGCGGTAGGATAAACGCAGAGAAGACCAATAGTAGACAGAGAATATCTACCAAAACCCCACCCCAAACAGGAGGTCGGTAAGCCCGGTAAAACCACCCGATCTGCACCAATTGAACCACCAGGGCCACCAGGCCACTGATCAGGGCAATCACAGCCTGTAACCAACCCGGTAACTCCAGGGAACGGACCAGAGCAATCCCCACCATCAAACCCACGACCGGACTGAGCGGCAGTTCCACACTGTGTAAGAGGGGTTGGCTAAGACGCGACTTGGAAAGGATCAGCTCCAGCAAGGAGACACTCACCAGCCCCCCCATCACCAGGGTAGAGGGCAGATGGCCCAGGAGTGGCACCTGGGACCACAGATGATCGCCGGAAATGAGACTCAATACCAACAGGGGTAGAGCCACCCGCAACCCAATGGCCGCAGACAGGGCCAAGACAGCAAGCAACTCGGTCATGATCACAGTTGGTCAACTCCCTCTCACCGATCGCGACAACATCCTCAACCCTGGCCCCATCCACCCAAAGAACCGCCATTACCCCCATGGGGGTGGTTCCCGGGGCCTAGCCGGAGAAACCGACCAGGGGGTCAACCACCCCAGGACTGGCAGGATTAAGCGGCCAGGCCAAACCTAAACGGCCGCCCATGGGCAGAGCGGGCCATGGGGCTAGATTAGCCTGGCTCAGCCCCCGGACTCAAGGTTTGGGAGAGGTAATCAGCGGTGGCCTTCACCACCTCAACGGCGTTTTCGTAGACCATACGAGTGGGCCCTAGCACCCCCACACTACCCAAGGCATTTTGCTGGCGGCGGTAACTAGACACCACCAAGGCACAGCCCCGCATCGGTTCAATCGGATTTTCTGAGCCGATCCAGACCCGCACATCGTCAGGGCCCGCCTGGGGGGTGACCGGTGGAGCCTCAAATAACAGTGGCCAGAGCCGAGCCTGCTCCTCCTCGAGCAAATGGAGAATTGCCTGGATATGCTGGGCATCGGAGAACTCCGGTTGGCGTAGCACCTCTGCCAGCCCGCTAACGACTAACTGGGTAGAGCCGGTCAGCCGCGATCGCCGAGCCAACTCCTCCAGGGCCTGGCACAGCATCACCCCATAGCGCTGCAATTCTCCACCCAGGGCACTCCAGTCTAAATCGGCCACATCCGCCAGGGGGCGGCCCTGCAAATGCTCAGTCAGGAAGTTGGATAACACTTCTAACTGACGCCCCCCGAGGATGTCCACGGTGCGAGCATGATGCTGGCCACCGAGAGGCACTATGATCGACTGAGTACTTAAGCAGTCGAGCAGGACAATCACCAATAGCTGGCCCACCTCCAGCTGTACCAGTTGAATGTGACGAATCAGGGCGGTATTAGGTTGAGGCAACGTGACCAGGGCCAGGTAGCCAGTCACCTGGGCCAGGATCTGGGTGGTCTCCTTGAGGAGAGCTTCCAAGCTCCAGCCCGCCCACCCCAGTTCCTCCGACAGCATGGCATCCACCTGACGAGCTAGCTGCCCCGAGGATTGCATGAGGCGGTCCACATAGAGCCGATAGCCATAGTCGGAGGGCACCCGACCGGCGGAGGTATGGGGCTGGTAGAGAAAGCCATACTTTTCCAGCCAGCCCATCGTATTTCGAACCGTGGCAGGGCTAACCTTCAGGTCGTATTCTTGGGTGAGCGCCCGAGATCCCACCGGCTCTGCGGTAGCGACATAGTGCCGTACGGTAGCCTGTAACACCTGCTGATGGCGGGTAGTCAATAAGGGAGCAGCGTCCATAGGAGAATAGGGAATCAACCTTAACTACGCCTTTGCCTTACCATAACAGATGTGCCCCCAGAGCTGGTATAGCCCTGGCCCCGTTCCACGGGGCAGAGCAGGCCAGAAAGCCCTCCCAGACTGGGCTTTCTTTCACCGATCAACGTTGGTCTAGGCGTTCTAGCCAACGTTATATAACCGCCATCCTACTGACTCAAGCCTGGTTAACCAACTGTTAGTAGTCTACCTATTTGACCAGCCCTGGGGGCCTTGTGACAACAACAGCTAATCCAGTGCGCTTAATCCAGTACTCTTAATACAGTATTGATACCCTATGGCCCTAGCCAAGGATAGCCTGCCAAGCGCTAAACATCACGGCCGAGCGTACATAGTCCAGGTCCGACTTTAGAGTTTAAGTTAGAGTTTAAATAGGTGGAGGTCCCATGGGGGAATCAATCATAGGTTGGAGCGACCCTGGGGGGGATTGGCCCCCTAAACGACTGATTATGGGGGTGACTATCCATGGCTGACCTGCCTTTCACCCTTGATCAACTCCGTATTCTTAAGGCAATTGCGGCGGAGGGTAGTTTTAAACGTGCCGCTGATAGTCTCTACGTATCTCAGCCAGCGGTCAGCCTGCAGGTGCAAAACCTGGAGCGCCAGCTGGATGTGCCGCTATTTGACCGGGGCGGTCGGCGGGCCCAATTAACGGAAGCGGGGCATTTACTCTTGACCTACGGCGATCGCATCCTCAGCCTTTGCGAAGAAACCTGTCGGGCGATTGAGGATCTCCAAAATCTACAGGGAGGGAGTTTAATTATTGGGGCTAGCCAGACCACCGGCACCTACCTATTACCCCGGATGATTGGTTTATTCCGGCAAAAGTACGCAGACGTGGCGGTACAATTACATGTCCACTCGACCCGTCGCACCGCCTGGAGCGTCGCTAACGGTCAGATTGATCTAGCGATCATTGGCGGAGAAATTCCCCCGGAGCTGCAGGAATCTCTCACGGTGGTGCCCTACGCCGAAGACGAGCTGGCCTTGATCATGCCCATGCACCATCCCCTATCCAGCCACGATCGCATTCAACGGGAAGACCTCTACAAACTTCACTTCATTGCCCTGGACTCCCAGTCCACCATTCGCAAAGTCATCGATCAGGTACTGAGTCAGTGTGGTATTGAAACTCGACGGCTGAAAATTGAGATGGAATTGAACTCGATCGAGGCGATTAAAACCGCTGTACAGTCTGGCCTAGGCGTTGCCTTTGTGTCCAACTCGGCGATCGAGAAGGAACTCCAAATGGGGGTCTTACATCGCAGTAAAATTGAGGCGGTGGTGGTCCATCGAACCCTATCGGTAATTTTCAACCCCAACCGCTACCGATCTAAGGCGGCAGCCGCCTTCACTGAGGAAATTTTGCCCCAGTTTACCAACTTACCCCTCAACCTCAAGAGCCTCGGCACGGAAAAGAATGGCAATAGAAGTTTAGCCCAGTCCTTAATTGAAGACTGAAGACTAAGGAAGAACTCTATTCTTAACGCCCTCAATCTGCCCGGAGAAATTTCAGCCCTTAAACAAGATGCCCGGCATCCGGAACAGATCAAGCCTGGTTGGTCAGGTTAGGGCTACTGGGAATGGCAATTAAGCCATCCTTATAAATCTGGATCTGATGGCGTTGGCGCAGCTTACCCATCAGTCGAGTGACGGTCACCCGGGTAGAACCAATCGCGCTGCCAATTTGGGCATGGGTCAAGGTCCAGGGCAAATAGTAGCCTAATTCACAGGGCTCACCAAACTCCTCAATTAACAAGGTCAGAAACCCCAGCAACCGATCGATGGTCCGCCGCTGCCCCAGGGTACTGAGCCAGAGCAACTTACGCTGGTGCTGATAGCGAAACGCATCTAGAACTTCGCGACGAAAGTGGGGCCAGTTATCCAGGTCGTTCCAGTAGAGCCAGATCACGGTGGTTTGGTCAACATGGGCAAAACTCTGGAGACTAAACGGGGACTGGGCTACGATTTCAAAGGGCTGGCCAGCCCCGACAAACCCTAGAAAGGCCTCCTCCTGTGCCCCCAGGGCCAGGGAACCCCCATGATCCTCCCCTTCAGCACTAGAGTCACCGTCCACATCCCCATCCATCTCCACCATAGCTAATTCAGGATCATGACCCTTGAGACTCTCGGGGGGGAGTTGACTGGTCCCCACCAAACGCACCGCGCCTCGCTCCACCAAATACAGTAAACCTGGACGGGTAGGAATACGCTCGTCCCTGGTGAAGGTTCTAGACCGATAGTGCTCTTGGGCCCAGTCAGTAATCCGTTGCCAGGTCAAAAAAGGACGGGCATTGTCGACATTGGGTGATACAAGCATGACGTCAGTTTACAGGGCGGGACTACGGGGAACAGCGAAGTCTAACATCAAATCCTATGGGCAACCTCCGACAGAGCCATCCGGGTAGCCCTGGTAATAGCCTTGACCAGAACGCTTCAGGACAGCGTAGAACTGGTGGAAGCAGAGACTGGGTAGGCCGTCTGGCTCGCCGCCCCCCTTGCCGATGGCTATGGTCACACCTCAAGTTGCCCTTACCCACAAAAGTTTGATGAAATTATTGTAAACCATACCTTTTCGCCGCTGGTTTGAAAAGTAGCCCATGAACGAGCCATGGCTACCCTACCACCATGCCAACGGGTCTAGACAGGGTCTAGGCAAAATCATGGGTAAGGATGGCTTGACCACGACGGTAGAGTTCCCTAGCATAGTCAGTCCAGGCGCCCTGCCCCCAGTAGCGAAAACAGCTGGTCTGTAACAGGAGGTGGTGGAGCAAGGCATTGTGGTACCGCCACTGCCGCTCCAGGGGTAGGTCAGCCTGGGGTAATGACCGCTGCCGCTCCATGGTTTGGTGAAACTGGATACTGAGGCGCTCCATCGGCTCCAGAACGTTTTCGTAGCCCTCCACCCAGCTGCGATCGCTAGTCCAAGACCCCCCCACCATGGAAAAGCCAGGATCAGCCGCCTGCAGGGCAGTGATGGCCTCGGTCACAGCGGTGGGCCCCGATGCGCCGGCCAACTGCTGCCACAGCCGTTGCTGACCCCGAGCCTGGCAACAGGGCCAATGCTCCACCTGACTGCCGCTGGCCATCACCAGCTCCAGATACTCCGTACCATTGAGGCCCACGACCCCTCGCCTACCGCCCCCCTGCTCCCGCATTTCGTACCAGGAGCGCATAAAAGCACTGGGGAACTCATTCATCATCACCCCGCCATTTTCCCCATCGCTGATCTGACTAACCAGGGGAGGCACCCGGACTCCACCCAAATCTTGGGGCTGCAGAGTTTTAGCTTCCCAGTAGGGCTGCATTTGTCCCACCAGCTTAGTGTCAGACCCCTGGGTTTTAATCAGCACCAGCATCTCCGCCACCTCTCCCTGGGCGTTTCGGGCCAATAGGCGGTGGGGGAGGTGGGGCTGGCTGATGGCGGTACCCTCCAGGGTTTCCACAGTATGTTCCTGGACCAGTAACCAGGTATAGCCGCATTCCTTCAGGGTCATCACCAGGGCGTAAAGCCCGTCGGGATGGTTGGGGAGATGCATCTCTGGGGGCGAAAAGCCCCGCACCCGGGCCAGGGCGTCTAGGCCAAAAATACTGGCGAACTGGTGCTGCCAGGCCCGCACCTGCAACTTCAGATCGGGAATCGGGGTAGAGGGCACCACGGCATGGCCCCAGCAGGTGCCCAGCCATTCCACATAGGGTTGATAGGTGGGGTCACAGGCCAGACGGCGCAGTTTATCAAGGATGTCCTGACGGCCCATTTGCACCAGCCCCCACAGCAGGGTGCCAGAGTAATCGAGCATCACCCGAGGGTTACAGCCCTGTTGCACCAACTCTGGCACAAAGTCCCCAACCCGACCATAGCAGTAGGCAAAGGCACCAGCGTTGTGGTTATCCCCATCGAAGGGATGCTCAAACATATACTGTAGGTGATTAATTAACTCACCCTCCCGACCGGCTGGAATGGTGGGCTGGTGCATATGGAGAGCAATGGCAAAGCCGGCGCTGATCTCCGGCAGGGAGAGGTTGGTTTGGTTAAAAAAGACCGGACTCTGGGGATCGAGAACGGCGTCTATCTCCGCTTCCCAGCCCGATAGAGCGGGAATCCCCTGCTCTAGGCCAGGCAGGGGAACCGAGGGGAAGGTGACGGTAGCCATGGACAATCCTTCAGAAGGTTCTATCCCCTAGTCTGACACTGAGGCTAGAAGAACAGCCCGGTGGAGCAACAATTTTTATTGACCGAGGTCTGGCTATCCATGATCGGAGACTGTTCAGAAAACCATGCCCGGCTAAAACTATGGATTTCTGGTTGCGAGGGCCAGGCTTGACACAACACCCGAATCACTCCGATAGCCCAAGACCCGTGACATGCCCTGCCCGTGGCGGACACTCCATGAAACTGGGATAGCGCCAGAGACGGTCCGACCATCACCGATCGCTTAGCCCTCTGATGATTCAGGCACAGACCTAGCGATCAACGGAACCCATAATCACGTCGATACTACCCAGGATCGCCATAATATCGGCCACCTTCACCCCTTTTAACAAATGGGGCAAAATTTGGAGATTGTTAAAGTCAGGAGCGCGGATCTTAAAGCGCCAGGGGAAGACGCTGTCATCGCCAATGATAAACACCCCCAGCTCGCCCTTACCGCTTTCCAGGCGAACGTAATGCTCACCAGCGGGGATTTTAAAGGTGGGCGCAATTTTCTTGCCAATGAACTGATAGTCGAAGTTATTCCATTCGGACTTGGGGCCCTCCGCGATCCGCTTAGCCTCCAAATTTTCGAAGGGACCGCCAGGAATTTGGTTACAGGCCTGGCGAATAATGTTCACCGATTCGCGCATTTCCCGCACTCGCACCTGATAGCGGGCCATGCAGTCGCCAGCGGTTTCGTAGTGAATATCCCAGTCAAAGTCGTCGTAGCACTCGTAGTGATCAACCTTGCGCAGGTCCCACTTCACGCCTGATCCCCGCAGCATGGGCCCAGACAGCCCCCAGGCGATCGCCTGATCCCGGGTAATGGTACCCACCCCCTCAATGCGACGGCGAAAGATCGGGTTATTGGTAATTAACTTTTCGTACTCGTCTACTTTACCCAGGAAGTAATCACAGAAATCCAAGCACTTATCCAGCCAGCCGTAGGGTAGGTCCGCTGCCACCCCGCCAATGCGAAAGTAATTGTTGTTAATCAACCGCATGCCGGTGGCCGCCTCCCAAAGGTCATAGATCATTTCCCGCTCCCGGAAAATGTAAAAGAAGGGGGTGGTGGCACCAACGTCAGCTAGGAATGGCCCCAGCCAGAGCAAATGGTTAGCGATGCGGTTGAGCTCTAGCATGATGACCCGGATATAGCGCGCTCGTCGGGGCACCGCAATATCCGCCAGTTGTTCTGGGGCGTTAACCGTAATCGCTTCGTTAAACATACCAGCAGCGTAGTCCCAACGGCTCACGTAGGGGACAAACATGACGTTGGTGCGGCTCTCGGCAATTTTCTCCATGCCCCGGTGCAGATAGCCAATCACCGGTTCACAGTCAATCACGTCTTCGCCATCCAGGGTAACCACCAGGCGCAACACCCCATGCATGGAGGGATGATGAGGCCCCATGTTAATCACCATGGGTTCGGTTTTAGTTTCAATGATTGACATCGCTGTAGGCCCAGGGTCAAGGGTTGAATTCGGGGTATCTTTGAGTATCTTAGTGTGGATTGTTCGAGTTGGCGATATGGGAAGGATGACTTTAACCAATGGCTGGGGTTGAGTTCCACCATGTACCGGTGCTAGCGGAGGCGGTGGTGGCGGCGTTAAATCCCCAACCTGGGGGGTGTTACCTGGACGCTACCGTTGGCGGGGGGGGGCATAGTCGTTTAATTTTGGCAACGGATCCAACGGTGCGGGTGGTGGCGGTGGACCAGGACCCCCAGGCGATCGCCGCCGCCCAAGCTAACCTGGCAGAGTTCGGTGATCGAGTCACGGTTTGGCAGGGCAACTTTGCCCAATTTAATCCCCAGGGCCAAGTCTTCCATGGCATTCTGGCAGACCTGGGGGTGAGCTCCGCCCAGGTAGATCAGCCCCAACGGGGCTTCAGCTTTCGCCACAGTGCTCCCCTCGACATGCGCATGGATCCAGGCCAATCCCTGACCGCCGCTGACATTGTCAATGATTGGCAGGAAACTGACCTGGCCAACTTGATCTACAGGTATGGGGAGGAACGGCTATCCCGTCGTATCGCAGCCCGAATAGTCGAAGCTCGACCCTTTGAAACCACCACCGAGCTGGCAGCGGCGATCGCCCAAGCGGTACCCAGTCGCTACCGCCATGGTCGGATTCACCCGGCCACCCGCAGCTTTCAGGCCCTGCGCATCGTCGTCAACCAGGAACTCGCGGTGCTGGAGACCCTACTCAAACAGGCCCCCACCTGGTTAATCGCAGGAGGACGGTTGGCGATTATCAGTTTCCACAGCCTGGAGGACCGCCTGGTCAAACACGCCTTTAAGGATAATCCGAGGCTACGGGTGATCACGAAAAAGCCCATTATCGCTAGCCCAGCCGAGGTGGCGGTCAATCCCCGGGCCCGATCGGCCAAACTCCGGGTAGCGGAGCGGTTAGTATAGCGTTGGCTAAAACGTTAGGCCATGGCTAGGCGGGGCTATAGATGTCCTAGACTAAGCCATGATACAGGGCTCTGGGCGCCATCCTAGGACCCAGAGACTCTAGCCTCGCCCAGGACCTGGGGCAACCCAATTTCACTACAGACTTCGTAAAAGGCGGTGGTGGGGGGCGCCACAAAGAGATGAGCAATTTTGGCCAGGGTTTGATCGTAGATCGTGGTGTGGTGTTCCTCCATCGCCTCGATGTTATCCCAAAGGATGATGGCAATGCCGCGATCGCTGCCCGGTTCCTGCATCAGGTAAGCCCCTTGAAACCCCTTGCCATAGGTGGAAACCGCCTTTTCGTAGAGTTGGCGAGCTTCAGAAAAACAGCCCGGCTTGAATTCGCCAATGGCAACATAGGCGTATTTATGCTTGAGAAAGTCATCAAAATCAGACATGGCCACCGTCGCTAAAAACCGTCGATCTGCCCCCAACCCTAAGCCTGGGCAGCAGGATTACATGTCCCAGTGTGGACTGAAGCGGTGCGGTCTCACCGGTTTCTAATCTAGGCTTTAGATTTTCACCCTGGGAGTGGCGCCAAGCCCGAGGGCGTTAGGCGTTGACCCCAACCAAGGGTCGTAGGAGAGAACTTAGCAAACGGGGTCACCGGTTTGCTTACTCACCCATAGCCCGTCGCTGGCAGGCCAATACGGTTCACGCTGAATCGCTGCTTATCTGCAGCAACAGCACCCGGTCGGACTGGCGATGGCGTGCTCCAGATCATGTTCGTACATTCGTCAATTCCTACATCAGAAGCGACTGTTCTAACCTCCCCCTGCCTACCGCGATAGAATGGGCATATGTTGCCGGTGGCTGACCCATGACCCCCTTGCCCCGTCCCCAACCCTTGGCAGACTCCCCGTTGCAGCCGGGGCGGCCCACCATGTACGACCTGCCCAGTGAGTTTCCTGAGGAGCCAGGGTTGCCGGACATTTTCCATGATTTACAGCCCCAACTGCTGAGTCAGACCCTGCACCTGGTGGACTACAGCCGGGACAACTACTGCGATGCCTCGGACCTCAACCTTTACTACGACCCAGACCATCCCCTATGGCACAAACGACCCGATTGGATGCTGTCGGTGGGGGTGCCCTGGCTCTACGGCG
>CAYVMR010000016.1:0-23381 GCA_964452545.1 uncultured bacterium | reverse complement strand
TCGCCGCTGTTGGCGACCGTTAGGGTGACCGTGGGCTTACCCTGGTTGAGCTCAAGCTCCCCCTCGGCGGGGAACAGTTCACCGGGAATCATCGTGCACCTCCTAGGTGGGCCATCAGGTCTTGACGTTTTTGTTGCAGCGATCGCTCAATGCGGGGCAGACTGTCCTCAATTTCTCGCCGCACTGCCCCTGGGGGCGCCACCTCCAGGAGTTGATTTAGGGCCACCAGATGGGCGGTCTCCAGGGCGATTTCCGTCGGCACCTTCAGGTCCGGCAGCACCCCTGTGCCCTCCCAGTTGCCACCGGTCACCGGGTTAATGGCCCGCCCCGTGGGGATAAACACCCAGAAATGATCGTGCAGGCGAAAGCCCTGGCCCGGGTTAGCCCCGCCCCGGGTGGTTTCCCCCACCACCTGGGCCCGCTTTAGGGTCTGCAGGTTATAGGCAAACTCCTCCGCCGCCGAAAAGGTCTCCGGGCTGGTCAGCACAAACACCGGTCGGTCTAGGTAGCGGGGCCCGGGCACATGGGGCAGGGTCCACCACTGCTGGGTCTGGTCCGTGGTCCGCCAGTAGAGATCATTGAGGGGGATGGGCCGGGAATAGGTAGCTACAAAGAAAGGCCACGGTGGCGGGGGAGCCCCCCTGGTTGTGGCGCAGGTCGACTATCAGGGCATCGGTGTGGGCCACCAGGGTCATGGCCGCCGCCAAGGACTCCGCCGCCAACTCCGGCGGCTCGAAGCTAAACAGCTGCACATACCCCACATTTCCTGCCAGCCGCTCCACCCGATTAATGTCAAAGTTGCGGCGCCGACTGGCCACCCCCTGTTGGGCTAAATCGGCGGGGCTGGGGGCGGTGGCCTCCAGGTGGGGCAGGGGCAGGGGGCTGAAGTGCAGGCACAGGGCTAAATCGCCGCTCAACTGCTGGAGTTGGGCGGTGAGGGTATCCGCCAGTTGCTGGCCGCCGCTAAGGTCGGCGTACCCCCCCTCAGCCAGTCGGCGTTTTATGTCGGATTGGATCCGTTCCGCCACTTCGGGAAAGGTGTAGGCCTGCAGCTGATCGATCAGGGCATACAGCACCGTCTCTAGGTCAGAGGCCTGGAGAGAAACATCGGCGTTGGCGGGGGAGGGGCTCATGGGTAAGCGGGGCTCAGCCCTAGCGAATGGGGTCGTGTACCGTTACCAGTTTAGTGCCATCGGGGAAGGTGGCCTCCACCTGTACCTCGTGGATCATCTCCGCCACCCCCTCCATCACCTCCTCCCGACCCAGCAGGGTGGTGCCATAGCTCATTAGATCGGCCACGGTGCGGCCATCCCGGGCCCCCTCTAAAATGGCCGCCGAAATGTAGGCCACCGCCTCCGGGTGATTCAGCTTCAGCCCCCGCTGCTTGCGGCGCTCCGCCACCAGAGCGGCGGTGAAAATCAGTAGTTTATCTTTTTCCTGGGGGGTGAGTTGCATGGCCGACGGGCGAAGGGCTAGACCGTAATGTTAGCTTTCAAGGTTTTGCCCCAATTGTCAACTGGTGAGTGGCGATCAGGGGATGGATTTGGGATCAATGGCCTGCATCAGGGTCACCTCCCAGACCAGCCGTGGCGTGACAAAGCGGCGCAGGTGCCGTTTAGCGGTCTCCAGGGTGAATAGCCAGGTGGCGTCCTCGGGCTGGTGCTGCCAGTACCAGTGCAGCAGATAGTCCAATACCCAGAGTTGGGCCTCCAGATCGAGGGTTTTGGCCACCTGGCGGCCCAGGTCTAGGGCCTGCCGCAGGTTGGGGGGGCGCTGCTGCAGGCGGGCCAGTAACTCCGGTGGCATGGCTTGGAGTTGGCCATAGGCGGCGATCGCCTGGCCTGGGCTACCCTGGGCCAGGGCGATCACCTGGCCATGGTGGAGGATCTCTGCCTGGCCAATCTGGTTCAGCACCCTGGCCATATCCTCCGGGTTGAGACGTTGGAAGGGGATGGTCTGACAGCGAGACACCAGGGTGGGCAGCAGGGCTTGGGGGCCGGGGGCGAGCAGCACCAGGGTAGCCTGCCCCGGCTCCTCCAGGGTTTTGAGTAGACCGTTGGCGGCGGCCTCCGCCATGGTTTCCGCCGCTTCGATCACCACCACCGCCCGCTCTCCCTGGAGGGGTGGACGGCTGAGGAATTGACTAATCTGGCGCACCTGCTCCAGGCGAATCTGGGGGGGGCTTTTGCGGATCACCCCCTGCTCGGCGGCGGCGGAGAGGGGCACCAGGCGGCCCTGGTGCAGATAGGTGGGCTCCACCCAGAGCAGATCGGGGTGGTTGCCCTGGCGAATTCGTCGCTGCTGGGCTGGGTCGGGGCCACCCGGGGGACCGAGCAGCAGATCCGCCAGGTGGAGGGCGGCGCGCCGCCGCCCCACCCCTTCTGGCCCAGCAAATAGGTAGGCGGGGGGAAGGCGGCCCAGGTCCAGGGCCTGGCTCAGCAGGGCGATCGCCGTGGGTTGGCCAATCAGGTCGGGAAATCGTTCGGGTACCATCGCTCCAGGTAGGTCTCAACCACCGCGAGAATTGCCCTGGCCACCGCCGCCGGGCTGCCCTCGGCCTCAATGGTAGCCCGGTTTTGGGGATCGCGCTGGTCCAGGCTGACAAAGCCCGCCTGGACCCGTTGGTGAAAGGCCAGGTCCGCCCTTTCCATGCGATCCACCGCTCCCCGTTGCCGGGCCCTGGCTAATCCCTGCTCCACCGGTAGCTGTAGCCAGAGGGTGAGGTCCGGGGTTAAGCCGGCGGTGGCGATGGCATTCAGCTGCTCGATCAGGGCCAGGTCGAGGCCACGGCCGTAGCCCTGGTAGGCCAGGGTGGAGTCAACAAAGCGATCGCAGAGCACCCAGCAGCCCTGCTCCAGGGCTGGCCTGATCACCTGTTCCACATGCTGGGCCCGATCAGCGGCGTAGAGTAGCAACTCAGCCCGGTCCACCAGGCTAATCTCTGCCCCATGGTGCAGCAACAGTTGGCGTAGCTGCTGGCCCAGGGGGGTGCCCCCCGGTTCCCGGCTGGTCACCAGGCCCGTCACCCGGCCCTGCCGCTGTAGCTGGCCAAAGCGAGGATCGGTCTCCAGGTGCTCCGCTAAACGGATCAGCTGAGTGGATTTACCAGCCCCCTCGCCCCCTTCAAACACAATCAACTTACCCACCATCCCCACCTCGCGCCTCAGACCCCCAGGACCACCCGACCGATCGCCGGAGGACTGGCCCCCAACCCCGCCGCCGTTTGGGGATGGACCCGGAGGATATATACCGCCTGCTCCGGCAGGGGGGCGGTGGTGTGGCTGGGGCTGGTGATGGGGTACCAATCTAGGGGAAAGCAGTCCCGGCTGTAGAGGCTGAAGTAGAGTCGATGGCTGTTGAGCAGGTCCGGGGGTAACTCCAGGGCGAGCCGTTCGCCCCGGTCTAGAGCACCGTAGAAAAAGTGGGTTTCTGGGTTGGGTACGGGCAGGAACACCGATTTTACCCAGGCCTGGGGCAAGCCCTGACCCCAGCGCAGCAGGGGATAGACGTAGAAGTTGAGGGCGCTGTAGAGCCAGCCCCGCCGAGCCGGTAGCTGGCGGTAAAACTGGTTAAAGCCCGGCGGTGCCGCCAGGGGTTTAGCCGCCAGGGCCGGTTTTCCATCCACGGCGATCGCCGGTAATTGCACCGGGTCGCGCCAGTCGTAGTGGCGCACCCCCACCAGGTAGCGCCCTGGCGGCAGGGAAATGGTGACCTGGGGCTGGGATCGGGGGGTCGCCAGGCCGCCCACGCTGGTCACCGTCTGGTAGCCCTGCAGGGTGTAGACCACCGCCGTCCAACTGGGGGCCGACTGCCACAGGGCCTGGGTGGCCAGGCTCAGCTCCCGGTTGACGGTGAAGGGGCCAGCGATGGCGATCAGGGCGTGCAGGTTCCAGCGGGCCCGACTCATCACCCAGAGCAGCTTCAGGGGCGATCGCAGAAACTCAGCGTCGGTCACCTGCCACTGGGGTAGGGCCTGGCGATCGTTGGGGTTGTAGTAGCGACTGACCAGGGTGAGGGTGGCCTTCACCAGGCGCGAAAAGCCGAAGGACAGTAGCCCTAGGGGGACCTCCCAGAGTAGGGACGGGTTAGCCAGGGGGGACATCAGCGGCGGTCTCCAGGATTAGGGTTTGGATGATCTGGGCCAGCTCCAGAGGGGTTTCCGCCGGCAGGTCGTGGCCCCCCGCCAGGGTGAGGCGGCGGGCCTGGGGCAGGTGGCTGGCGAAAAAGGCCAGGTCCTCCGGGCGGTTGAACTGGCTATCCTGGCCCAACACCAGGGTGGTGGGTAGGGTAACCTGGTCCAGCATCTGACCGTAGCCCTGGCGGTCTAGCCAGCCCGCCCCCAGGCTAAAGGGGGTGCGAGCCTGGAGCCGGGGATCCCAGCGCCAGATCAGGCCCTGGCCCTGGGCCGCCGGGGCGGTCAACCGGGCCGCCAGTTGCTCCGCCGCCTGGGCAGAGAGCTTCGGTTTCAAGGCCTGGAGACGCTGGGCGGCGGTGGCCAGATTGGCCATCACCGCCGCCTCGATCGGCCTGGCCAGGTAGTCTAGGTGGGTGGCCAACTGACTGGCCAGGGCCGGGGCCAGGTCGGCGTTGGGCACCACCGGTTCCACCAGCACCAGGCCCCGAAAGCGCTGGGGCCGTAGACTGGCCAGCAGGGCGCTGAGTACGGCACCCATGGAGTGGCCCACCAGCACCAGGGGGCGATCACCGGCCAGAGTCTGGCTCAGTTGATCGATGTCCGCCAGGAAATCTAACAGTTGATAGCCACCGTCGGGGCCGGCATGGGCGGAGCGGCCATGGCCCCGTAGGTCAGGGGCGATCACGTGTAGACCCTCGGCCGCCAGGGGATCGGCCACCCCATCCCAGCTGGCCCCCTGCTCCAAGATGCCGTGCAGACAGAGAACCGGCGGCCCCTGCGGTGGCCCCCAATGGCAAATACAGGTGTCTCGTCCCCGGACCAATTGAAACTCCTCCCGCAGGTGGGCCAGGGGACGGTAGGGGCGAAGGGGAGGCGGCTGTCGGGCGCTGCCGGTTTCCTGGGGCAGGGGGTAGGCAAATTGGCGGGCGATCGCCTGGCTGGCCGGAGCCAACCGTCGGGGTAGCTGGATGGTTTGCCAGACCGCCGCCAGGTTGGCCTCAATGCGATCGCGCTGGCGAAAGTTGGGATCATCCACCGCCAGGGACCGGGCCCGCACCCCATCGGTCATGCGGCCGCCCTCATAGGGACTGAGCACCGCCCCATCAAAGGGTACCTCAAGGAAATCACATAATCGGGCCATCGCCGTTTCCGGATCCGCCACCAGGTCTTCATACCGGAGCACCTGGGAACGGCTGGGATCAACCCCCTGCAGGAAGGCGGTGATGTTGTGATTACTGGTTTGCCACACCTGCTCCGCCAGACCATAGGGATCGGCACTGTCGAGGTCAAAGATCTTGTGCATGCGGTTACGCACAAAGGAGTCCATCACCGCGTAGGGGTGGCGCACCAGGTGAATGTACTTTGCTCCAGCAAAAATTTTCTCCGCCCGCTGCAGGGTATCTAGACTGAGGCTGTAGGTGGGGGATTTATCCACCAGGCGACGGGGGGCCGCCAGGTGCTGCAGTTTGTCATAGACCGCTGGTATGGTCAGCTGGTGCTGGCGCCATTCCGCCAGCAACGCCTCCGCCTGGTCAGCATCCAGTTGCATCAGTTCCATCACCGCCCGCTGCAGGCCCTCCTGCAGGTAGCTGTGGCCCAGGGCTAGGTGCTGAGCCTCCAGGTTGTTGAAGGGCAGCAGGTGCAACTCCGGTGGACAAAACAGATCGGGGTGGCCCGCCAACATCACCCGCAACAGGGTGGAGCCGGACCGGGGGGCAGACAGTAGGAAGATCATACTGCCGTTGCGGGGGCTGGGCCGGGGATCGAGGGGGGCCGGCGATCGCCAGGGATGGGCTGGCAACGGCTCTGGCCGATCCGGCTGGTTGTCCACGGTCTCCACCGCGGGGCCGAGCCTGGCGGCTGGCGCCTCACCCCGCCCCAGTTCCTGGGCGAGATAGCCAGCTAAATCCTGCAGGGTGGGGTGGGCCATCACCTCCCGGGGATAGAGCAGCAGGTGCAGGTCCTGTTTGCACAGGGCCAGTAAATCCATGGTCATCAGGGAGTCCAACCCCAAGTCCAACAGCGGTCGGTCCAACGGTGGCGGATCCTGACGGCCCATCACCGCCGCCATCTGGGTTTGCAAATACTGCTCTAGGGCGGCCACCCGATCCACCTCCGCCAGAGCCAGGAGACGCTGGCGCAGCGGCGGCGGCGCCGGGGGGCCGGCCTCCGGCGGGGGGGAATCCGCCGCCACCAGGGCCCTAAACACCGGTGGCCGCGTCGGTAGATAGCGCTCTAGGCGGGGCCAATCCAGGCTGGCAATGCCCAGGTGGGCCGGGGGGGAGGACTGGGACAACAGGCGGCCTAACCACTGCAGCCCGGTCGCCGCTGGCATCAGGGTCAGGCCTCGCTGCTGCCAAACCGCCTGGGAGGGTGACTGGTCTAGGGCCATCCCAGGCCCCTGCCAGGGCCCCCAGCTAATACTCAGGGCCGCCAACCCCTGCTGTCGGCGCCACTGGGCCAGGGCATCCAGACCGGCATTGGCCGCGGCATAGTTGGCCTGGCCCGGGGACCCCAGCAGGGAGGTGATCGAGGAAAATAGCACAAACCAATCTAGATCGAGATCCAGGGACTGGGTAAGCTGGTGTAGGTGCCAGGCCGCCTGGAGTTTAGGGCCCATGACGGTGGCGCAGGACTCCGGGGTTTGATGCAGGAGGACGCCATCCGCCAACACCCCGGCGGCGTGGAAAATCCCCCTGAGGGGCGGCCCCTGGGTCTGCAGCCGGGTTAGCACCAGGGCCAGGGCGGTGGCGTCCGCCCCATCCACCGCCTCCACCCGCACCGTCGCCCCCTGCTGGGCTAGACTCGTGAGCCGTGATTCCAGCTCGGGGGATCGGCCCCGGCGGCTGAGCAGCACCAAGTGACGGGCCCCCTGGGCCACCAACCACTGGGCTAGTTGTTGGCCCAATCCACCGGTGCCCCCGGTAATCAGGTAGGTGGCCTGGGGGTTGAGGCTAGGCCCGGCGGCCGGGGTGGTCGCCAGCTCCGACCATCGCTGCAGGCGAGATACCCAGGCCTGGGTGGGTCGCAGGGCGACCTCGTCTTCGGTAGACTGGCCTTGAATATGGCTAATCAGAGCGGTGGCTTGATGGTCTCCATCGGGACCGCTGCTGAGGTCCACCAAGCCACCCCAGAACTCTGGATGTTCTAGGCGCAGGGTGCGGCCCAGCCCCCAAAGTACGGCCTGGTGGGGGGCCTGCATCGGATCCCCAGGGCCGGTTGATTGGGCCGCGGTGGTGATGAACCAGAGTTTAGCCGGTTGGGGGTGGTGGGCCAAGGCTTGAATTAAGCTGAGCAGCCCCGGCTCAACCCCTGGATCCGGGGCTTCAGGGGCGAGGTATAGCACCTGCAGGTCGCCAGCGCCCAAGGATGAGAGCAGGGGAAGCCAGGGTTGGGTGGCCTGGGGGTCCACCCGATAGGGCTCGGAGGGCCCCGGGGTAAGGGGCGTCTGCCCCCAGGTCACCCGCTGCCATTTTGCCCCTAACTGGGTCAAGACCTGTGCCAGCGATCGCCCCAGGCTGGCCTGACCACCCACTATCAACCACTGCTGCGGGCTGGGCTGGGGGGGAGGGGGCAAGGCCTGGGGCTGCCAGGCCAGGCGATAGGCCTGGCTGGGGTGGGGAGCAGGGCCAGGGGGGGAAAGCACCGGCCGCTCCACCCAGTAGCGCCGGCGCTGGAAGGGATAGGTGGGTAGATCGATTTTGCGGCGGCCATAGGGGCGGTCAAAGCCAGCTCCGTCGAGGCCCACCCCGTGTTGGTATAGCTGCCCCAGGGTGGTCCCCAGCACGGCCCAATCCTCCCGCTGGCGGGCCAAGCAGGGAAACCACTGGGCCTCGGGTAGACATTGTTGGCCCAGGCCGGAGAGCACGGGATGGGGGCCGATTTCTAAAAAGTGACGATAGCCCTGCTGGTGGAGGGTGGCCAAGCCGGCGGCAAACCGTACCGGCTCTCGGGCATGGCGCCGCCAGTAGACCGCATCGGGGACCTCCCCAGGGGCGAAGACCTGGCCGGTGAGATTGGCCACCAGGGGAATTTGGGGGGGCTGGAAGGGGATCTGGCGACCCAGTTGCTCAAATACATTGAGAATCGGATCCATCTGGGCTGAGTGAAACCCATGGGACACCGTCAGGGGGATGACGGCGATCTGGCGGGCCTGGCAGACCTCCAGCAGCGCCTTCACGCCCCCCCGTTCCCCCGCCACCACCGTATTCTGGGGGCCATTTAGGGCGGCGATCGCCACCGCCTCACCGTAGGGGGCCAGGAGCGTCGCCACTGTCTCCCCATCCGCCAGGATCGCCGCCATCATGCCCGCCGCCGGCAGAGACTGCATCAGTTGCCCCCGCTGGGCCATCAGTTTCAGCCCGGTTTCCAGGTCAAAGACCCCGGCCACACAGGCGGCTACGTATTCGCCGACGCTGTGGCCCAGCACCGCCGCCGGGCGCACCCCCCAGGACTGCCAAAGCATGGCCAGGGCATACTCCAGGGCAAACAGGGCCGGTTGGGTATAGATAGTTTGGTGCAGGCGGGGATCCTCCGGCGAGTCAGGGTAGATCACTGCCAGCAGGGCATCCTCCAGGTAGGGGCGGAGGATGTCGTCACAGTGGTCCAGGGTGGCCCGAAACACCGGCTGGGTTTCATAGAGCTGCCGGCCCATGCCGGGGTATTGGCTGCCCTGACCGGTGAACAGCCAG
Source organism: uncultured bacterium (assembly GCA_964452545.1). Lineage (GTDB taxonomy): Bacteria > Cyanobacteriota > Cyanobacteriia > Phormidesmidales > Phormidesmidaceae > Nodosilinea. The sequence goes on along the minus strand of CAYVMR010000016.1, from coordinate 14,555 downwards.
ACCAGGGGCGGTGGCTCAGCGGGGCAGGGCGTAGGGGCTTGCCAGCCGGGGCAAGCTTGGCCCGCCGCCAGGGCCGCCAGGGACTCCGCCAGGGTGGCGGCATCCCTCACCCAGGTGGCGTACCGGTAGGCAAAGGCGGTGCGCCCGCTGTTGGCGGTGTAGCAGAAATCTCCCAATTGATCAGGGGCCAGGAGAGAGAGTCGTTCTCCATACTGGCCGGCCAGCTGGCGCAGGGCCTCAGGGCTACGGGCGGAGAGGGTAAACAGATGGCCAGGGCGTTCCAGGGTTGGTTCCGGGGATGGCCGGGGGGGCGGGGCCTGCAACACCAGGTGGGCATTGGTGCCGCCAAACCCAAAGGAGCTAACCCCGGCGATCGCCTGGGGGGAAAACTCCGGCCAGGGCTGGGGCTTGGTTTGCACCTGCAGGGGCAATTGGTCAAAGGGGATGTAGGGGTTGGGCCGGTGAAAATGGAGGCTGGGCACCCAGGTCTGGTGATGCAGACAGAGGGCCACCTTGATTAACCCGGCGATGCCAGCGGCGGCCTCAGTGTGGCCAATGTTGGTTTTCACCGAGCCCAGTCGCAACGGTCGGGTCTGGGAATGGCTGGGGCCAAACACCTCACCCAGGGCCTTGGCCTCGATCGGATCCCCCAGTAGGGTGCCGGTGCCATGGGCCTCGATGTAGCTGACCTGGGCCAGGGGCACCCGCGCCTGGCGGTAGGCCTGGTGCAGCACCGCCACCTGGGCCTCCCGGTTGGGGGCCGTGAGGCCGTTGCTGCGGCCATCCTGGTTAACCGCCCCGCCTCGGATTAGGGCATAGATGCGATCGCCCTGGGCCAGGGCCTGGGTGAGGGGTTTCAACACCACCACCCCCGCCCCCTCAGCCCTGACAAAGCCACTGGCGGCGGCATCAAAGGCCCGGCAACGGCCGTCTGGGGAGAGGGCGGTGAGCTTACTAAAGGCAATGGTGAGGGCGGGGGTGAGCATGACATTCACCCCCGCCGCCAGGGCCAGGCTAGACTCTCCCCGCCAGAGACTCTGGCAGGCCAGGTGCACCGCCACCAGGCTGGAGGAACAGGCGGTATCCACCGTCAGGCTGGGGCCCCGCAAATTTAATAAATAGGAAAGGCGATTGGCCAGCATGGTGGAGGCCAGGCCGGTGGTGGTGTAGGGGCCAATCTGGTCGGCCTGCAGCAGGAGATGCTGACCGTAGTCGAGGGTGGAGGCGCCGACAAACACACCGGTCTGGGTGCCCCCTAGGGTCTGGGGCAAAATCCCCCCGTCCTCTAGGGCCTCCCACATCACCTCCAGTAACACCCGTTGCTGGGGATCCAGGTAGGGGGCTTCCCGGGGGGCGATGCCAAAGAACTCCGGGTCAAATTGGTCGATCTGCTCAAGAAACCCCCCCTGGCGGCAGTAGTGTTTGCCCCCCTGGCTGGGGTCGGGGTGATAAAACTCCGCCATCCCCCAGCGATCGCTGGGAATATCCCTAATGGCATCCTGCCCCTGCCTTAATAGCTGCCAGTAAGCGGCGAGCTGGGGGGCACCGGGGAAGCGGCAGCCCATGCCAACGATGGCGATGGGTTCGGGCACACCCCGTTGAACCCCCAGGCGCACCTCCAGTTGGCACCTTTGCAGGGGCGAAAGCATCGAAATTCGCCGGGCCAGATCGTTCACAGGCCTACCCCCTAGCTCCACTCAATGCTTGGCGTGCCCAACAGGGCCTGCAGTTCCGCCCCAGAAAGTTGGGTCAGCTGCTCCAGCAACTGGTCCACCTCCCCATCCTGCAGGGGGTGGACGGCCGTGGCCGGCGCGGCCACCAACGGGGGGACCGGATCGGCACTCAAGTAGGCGGATAGGGCCGCAATGGTGGGGTATTCGTAGGCCAGGGTGGGGGAGAGGGGGACCCCAAGGGTGGATTGCAGGGCCTCCGCCAGTTCCACGGCGGTAATCGAGTCGAGGCCGTATTCCGCCAGGGGCCGTTGCACATCGATGGCGGTGGTGGGCTGCTTCAGGGTCTGGGCCAGCCAGTTTACCATCCAGGTGATCAGGGCCTGGCGGGAGGGGCGGGGCTGGGCGCCGGCAGCCAGGGACGGCTCGGGGGGGCTCGCCACCGCCACGGGGGCTGGCCCTGGGGGGATCACCGCCCCTGGGGGGATCACCGCCCCTGGGGGGATCACCGCCGCCTGACTGGCCCGCCAACTATGCACCACCGCCAGGTCACCGGCCAGGAAATCGGCTCGACAGCGATGGCGCTGGATTTTACCACTGGAGGTTTTGGGGATGGCGTTGGGACGTAGCAGGGCGATCGCCCCCACCTGAACATCATGCTGCTCCGCCACCTGCCGGCGGATGGCGGCAAACACCGCCTCCGGATCGAGGGACCGCAGGGCGGTACGCTCCAACTCCTGCACGATCACCAACTGCTCACCCCGCTCCAGGGCCGGGGCATCGAGGTTGAGGGCAAAGGCCGCACAGGCCCCCCTGGCCAGGGCCGGGTGGGCCGCCATGACGGTGGTCTCAAGGTCCTGGGGATAGTGGTTACGGCCCCGGATGATGATCAGGTCCTTGAGCCGACCGGTGACGTAGAGATTCCCGTCTCGTAGGAAGCCCAGGTCGCCGGTGCGCAGAAAGGGGCCGGCCTCACCCTCCACCACCTGGGCCTGAAAGGTTTCCTGGCTGGCGGTGGGGCGCCGCCAATAGCCCTGGGCCAGGCTAGGGGAGGATTGCACCCAGATTTCCCCCACCCGATCCGGAGGACAGGGCCCGTGGGTCTCTGGATCCACAATCCAAACCTGATCGGGGATGGCGGGCTGGCCACAGCTGACCAACTTGACCTGGCGGGCGTGGGGCGGCGGTGCTGATGCCGAGGGTGACTCCAGGTCAAGCTGCAGCGATGGGTCGGGGAGGGGGGCCACTTGATTGCGCTCCAGGGCCGCGGCATCCAGCACCAGATGGCTGGGGGCCTGTCCCAGCACCTCACCGGTGATCATCAGGGTGGTCTCCGCCATGCCATAGCAGGGGTAGAAGGACTCGAACCGAAACCCACTGGGGGCAAAGGCCGTGGCAAAGGCCTGCAGGGTCTCGGGATGAATCGGCTCAGCCCCGGTGAAGGCCAGTTGCCAACGGCTCAGGTCCAGGGTCTGGCGTTGCTCGGGGGTGGTTTTACGCACACAGAGGTCATAGGCAAAGTTAGGGCCGCCACTGGTGGTGGCCTGGTAATGGGCGATCGCCGCTAACCAGTGGAGGGGGCGCTGGAGAAAGGCCACCGGCGGCATCAAGGTCATCTCAGCGCCAACGTATAGGGGTTGGAGAATCCCCCCCACCAGCCCCATATCGTGGTAGGGCGGCAACCAGGACACCCCTCGACTGGCGGCCGTGTTACTAAAGCAACGACTGATCAGTTGGGAATTATGCAGCAGGTTGCCATGGCTGATCATCACCCCCTTAGGGGCGGCGGTGGAGCCGGAGGTATACTGCAGCAGGGCTAGCTGGTCAGGGGCGGGGCGGTGGGGTCGCCAGTCTGACGCCAGGCTGGTGTCTAACCCATCCGTATTGAGGTAGTAGAGCGCCTTCAACCCTGGCGCCTGGAGCAGCTGCCGTTCCATCTTCTCCAGGGTGCCGCCATCGGTCAGGGCCACCGTTGCCCCGGTGTCATCCACAATGGCCTGAATCCGATCGAGGGAGCGGTTGGGGCGCGGCGGATAGGCGGGCACCGCCAGGGCACCCGCATAGAGACAGCCAAAGAAGGCGGCGATATAGTCTAGCCCGGCGGGATAGAGTAACAGCACCGGTTGATCTTGACAGCGCAGCTCCTGGAGCAACACGGCGACGGCCTGGGCCCGTTGACGCAGGGCGGTGTAGGTCAACCCCTGGGCCGTGGCCGGGGTGCCATCGGTTAAAAATCGATAGAGGAGGCGATCGGGGGTCTGTTCCGCCCGTTGATTTAGGACCTCCACCAGGGTGGCTGCGGCCAGGAAGAGCTGTGTCATGGCCTGATCACCGCCTATCCCTAGCCGTCGCCGGGGGGGCGCCGACCTCCCCGAGCCTGGGGGGGGATGCCACAACCCAGCCCATATCCATAGAAACAACCCTTATCCTTTGCCAGCCCAATGTGGTATACGTCCTCAATGCACTCTCTCAAATACTCCACCCGAATGCGGGTCTTAAATTAACCGCACCCCAAACTCAACCATGGGCTTAGCCAAAGGCTGGCGGCGGGAGCGGGTACCATATCCCCTCGGAAATCTAGAATTTGCACCAGCAGCAGGTAACCCAGGGCCAGGGCCAGGGAAATCGCACCAGTGAGAATTGCAACCAGTTTAGAACGATCCATAGAACCTTAGAGTTAGGGCAACGGGGTGGCCGCCAGGACCATGACATCTTTACCTTTCTTTACATTGCCACAAATTGAACCCCCTAGTGGCGATGGGGTGGAAAAGTGGTGCTGACTTCGCTACCTTGGTTTATCAGGCCATACTAACCTGTTTGCGTAGGTGTTTGAAGACTCCGGTGGGGTTTTACCCCAGGCTGGCCGTTATTCGATGGTGCTGTTATGACGCCTGCCCCCCCCTTTCCGCTTTACCCCCTGGCCCCCGCTGACAAGATGATTGCGGTGCAAACCCAGGGGCTGAGCAAAACCTATCGTTCGGGGTTTTGGCTGAACCGGCGGGTCACCTCCCTGCGGGACTGCAGCTTGACTGTTTTGGCGGGTGAAACCTTTGGCTTGCTGGGCCCCAATGGGGCGGGAAAAACCACCCTACTCAAGATTCTGTTGGGGATGTTGCCCCCCAGTGGCGGCGCCGCTACGGTGCTGGGATATCCCCTGGGCGATCGCCGCGGTCGAGCCCAGCTCGGCTATTTGCCTGAGAACCCCTACTTCTATGACTTTCTCACCGGTGCCGAGTTCCTGCAGTACAGCGCCGGTCTGTTTGGCCAGCCCCTATCCGTCAGTCGTCAACATCAACTGCTCGACCTGGTGGGGTTATCCCGGGCCGTAGCCACCCACCAACGCCTGCGCCACTACTCCAAGGGCATGCTGCAGCGGATTGGTATGGCCCAGGCCTTGATTAACGACCCCCAACTGGTGTTTCTAGATGAACCGATGGCGGGCCTGGACCCCACTGGTCGGGTGCAGGTGCGGGACATTATTTTGACCCTGCAAGGGCAGGGCAAAACCATTTTCTTTAACAGCCATATTTTGTCGGATGTGGAGCTGATCTGCGATCGCATCGCCATCCTCAATCAGGGGGAGCTGATCTGCAGCGGTTCTCTCCAGCAGCTCCTGGGCCCCGCCGACCACTACCTGGCCCGGGGTCAGGGGGGAGACCAGGCCCAACTACAGCGTTGGTTATCCCCCCTCACCTGGGAGGCAGATCACTGGTCAGGTCAGGTGCAGGGGGATCCCTACCGTTTTGCCCAGCAATTGCCCCAGTTGGGGGCGCGGTTGGTCAGCCTGCAGCAGGCCAGGCCCAGCCTGGAGGAGTTTTTCATGGCCCAGGTGGGGCGGGGGGCGGGCTAGGGCAACCCCTGGGCGGCCATCCCAGCCATGGAGCCCCGATCGGACTAGCAGTGGTATGTGCACCCATGGAAAAGGCTGGAGGTTCTACCGAATGGTATGCTACAAAATAACTCTGATCAGTTTGATGGAATAGTGTCCTAAGGAGTAAAACGGTGGTTGAGCCTTTGCTGAGCGGTATTGTGCTGGGGTTGATTCCGGTGACCCTGGCCGGTTTGTTTGTGGCAGCCTATCTACAGTACCGGCGAGGCAACCAATTTGACCTCTAGGGCCAGCCATTCTGCCAAGCACCTGATTTAATTTATGGCCGATCCGACGCAGACCATCTTAGTCACCGGTGGGGCAGGTTACATCGGTAGCCATGCCGTCTTGGCCCTGCAGCAGGCGGGCTACCGGGTGGTGATCCTGGACAACCTGGTGTATGGTCACCAGGACTTGGTGGAGGAGGTACTCCAGGTAGAGTTAGTTGTAGGCAGTACCCTGGATCGGAGCCTACTGCAGGATTTATTCGCCCAGGAGCGCTTTGCGGCGGTGATGCATTTCTCCGCCTATGCCTACGTGGGGGAGTCGGTGACTCACCCCAGCAAGTACTATGCCAACAACGTGGTGGGCACCCTGACCTTGCTGGATACCATGGTAGACGCGGGGGTGAAGCATCTGGTGTTTTCCTCCACCTGCGCCACCTACGGGGTCCCCCAGGTGCTCCCCATCCCGGAGGACCATCCCCAACAACCGATTAATCCCTACGGCACCACCAAGCTGATGGTGGAGCGGATCCTGGCGGACTACGATCGCGCCTACGATTTCCGCTCGGTTTGTTTTCGCTACTTCAACGCCGCTGGCGCCCATCCGGACGGTATTTTGGGTGAGGATCACGACCCTGAAACCCACCTGATTCCCCTAATTCTCCAAACCGCCCTGGGTAAACGAGACGCCATCCATGTCTACGGCACCGACTACCCCACCCCAGACGGCACCTGTATCCGCGACTATATCCATGTTTGTGACTTGGCAGATGCCCACGTTTTGGGTCTCCAGTACCTGCTCCAGGGGGGAGCAACCACGGTGTTTAACCTGGGCAATGGTAATGGCTTTTCGGTGCGGCAGGTGATCGAGGCGGCCACCCGGGTCACCGGTAGGGACATCCCGGTGCTGGAGGGCGATCGCCGCCCCGGTGACCCCCCCAGCCTGGTGGGGAGCAGCCAACGAGCCCGGCAGGTGTTGGGCTGGACCCCTCAGTACAGCGACATTGACACCATTTTGACCCACGCCTGGCGCTGGCATCAGCAGCGCCACGGCTAGGCTAGGGAGGCCATGGAGCGGGAGCCCTAAGCGGTGGAGACCCTGGTGATTGGCTACGGCAACACCCTGAGAGGGGATGACGGAGTCGGTTACCGTCTGGCGGAGCGGGTAGCTGACTGGGGGTTGGGGGGAGTCACAGCCTGGCCCTGTCATCAGCTCACCCCAGACCTGGCCGCCGACCTGGCCAGGGTTGATCGGGTGATCTTCGCCGATGCCAGTCTTCCCCAAAACCCCGTTAGCCCGCTGCGGCTGGAGCGTATGCAGGGTAATCTCAGCCGCCCTGGGCTGATTGGCCATCACGGTCAGCCAGAGCAGGTCCTGAGCCTGGGTCAACAGCTCTATGGTTGTCAGCCGATCTCCTACACCTTGATCTTGCCCGCTCAGCAAATGGACTACGGCGAGCAGCTCTCCCCCTGGGCCAGGGCGGGGTTACTCCAGGCAGAGCGGTTACTGCGACAGCTGCTGAGCCGACTGGACTAGCTAGGGGTTACCAGGCCCGGTAGGTAGGGGTAGGCCAGCCCTATAGATACTTCTTTAACAGAAGTTTTAGTTTTTCTAGCGTAGCGGGGGGCACCTGATCGAGGGGGGTGAGAATGGCGTACTGCAGCGCCGAGTGGGCAACGGAGACCGGTGGATCGGCCGCAATCCGTTGCACCACTTGGCGAATCACCCGTTGGGCGTTACTGGCGTTGCGTTGCAGGTTCTGGATCACCATCTCCACGCTGACGCTCTCGTGGTCTGGGTGCCAGCAATCATAGTCGGTGACCAGGGCCAGGGTGGCGTAGGCGATTTCGGCCTCCCGGGCCAGCTTGGCCTCCGGCAGGTTAGTCATTCCGATCACCGCGGCCCCCCAGCGGCGATATACCTCCTCCGATTCGGCCTTGGTGGAAAAGGCTGGGCCCTCCATGCAGACGTAGGTGCCCCCCTGGTGTAGGGTGACCTCGGGCAGGTCTAGCTCCCCCACCGCCAGGGTCAGGATCTCCGCCAGGGCCTTACACACGGGGTCGGCAAAGGCGATGTGGGCGACGATGCCTTCGCCAAAAAAGCTGGATACCCGGTTGCGGGTGCGATCGATAAACTGATCGGGGACCACCATATCCAGAGGCTTGGCGGATTCCCGTAAAGAGCCCACCGCCGAAGCGGAGATCAGGTACTCGACCCCCAGGGACTTCATGGCATAGATATTAGCCCGGGCCGGCAACTCCGAGGGCATCAGGGTGTGGTGACGGCCATGGCGAGCCAAAAAGGCCACGGGCACTCCCTCTAACCGTCCCACTAAAATCGCATCGGAGGGTGGCCCAAAGGGGGTTTCCACCCGCACCTCCTCGACATCAGTTAACCCCTCCATTTGGTAGAGACCACTGCCGCCAATCACGCCAATTTGTGTTCGTGTCACCATGGTTTATCCCCAACCTGATCAGCCCCATGATACCGTGCCCCAACCATGACCATCCCTGAGGAGTTTCAGACCTGCCTGGGGGGTGCTAAGCAGCCAAACCGGTTATTTGGCTACGGGCTGCAACCCAGAGCCTGGATCAGGGGCCTGGGCTAAATGGCGCCAGCTATAGGAGCCGGCCGGCTAGGGTGCCTGGGACACAGAATTTGGCGGCAACCTGCCCCCCCAACCCGCCCCCAACTCCTCCACCCGTAGGCTATGGTGGAGGACAGGACAGACAATACAATATTCTTGAGCGGCAGGGGAGGAACCGTCTATGGATGGGGTATTTGGCACACTGCTAGTATTGGTCTTAAGCGGCTCAGTGCTGGCTAGTTCGGTAAAGATTGTCAATCAGAGTGATGAGGCCCTGGTGGAAACCCTGGGTAAGTATACGGGTAAGAAACTCACCCCGGGGTTGAACTTTATTGTGCCCTTCTTAGACCGGGTGGTGTTTAAGCAAACCATCCGTGAGCGGGTGCTGGATATTCCTCCCCAGCAGTGTATTACCCGCGATAACGTGTCCATCACCGTCGATGCAGTGGTGTACTGGCGCATCGTGGATCTGGAAAAGGCCTACTACAGGGTGGAAAACCTGCAATCCGCCATGGTTAACCTGGTGCTGACCCAGGTGCGAGCGGAGATGGGCAAACTGGAACTGGACGATACTTTCACCGCCCGCTCCGAAATTAATGAGATTCTTCTGCGGGAGCTAGATATTTCCACCGATCCCTGGGGGGTGAAGGTCACCCGGGTAGAGCTGCGGGACATCGTTCCCTCCAAGGCGGTGCAGGACTCTATGGAGCTGCAAATGGCGGCGGAACGCAAGAAACGGGCGGCGGTGCTAACCTCTGAGGGGGAACGGGAGGCGGCGGTTAACTCGGCTCGGGGCCGGGCTGAGTCAGCGGTGCTGGATGCGGAGGCCCGCCAAAAGGCGGCTATCCTCGATGCGGAGGCGGAACAAAAGGCCATCGTGTTGCGGGCCCAGGCCCTGCGTCAGGAACAAATCCTCCAGGCCCAGGCGACGGCGGAGGCCATGCAGGTGATCGCCAAAACCCTGGCGGCGGACCCGAGCACCAGGGCGGCCCTGGAGTTTCTCCTGGCCCAGCATTACCTGGAGATGGGTTTGAAAATTGGCAGTAGCGATAGCAGTAAGGTCATGTTTATGGACCCGCGTGCCATACCCGCTACCCTCGAGGGGCTGCGGGCCATAGTCGGGGACCAGACCTAGAGGGGGCAGTCATCAGTGGTCAGGGGTGCCAGGGTTTAGCTTCAGTAGATTGCAAAGTCTCTTGGCCCTCATCCCCCAGCCCCCTCTCCCGGTCGGGGTCTATTCTTCCAGGATTTTCGGGACCTTGAAAAAGTCTCCTTCCCGGTCGGGGGCACAGTCGAGCATGGCTTCGCGATCGCCAAAGGGGGCCAGGTGATCGGGGCGGGTAATGTTGCTCAGCTCGATCGCCCGGGTGGTGGGCTCGACCGCCTCGGTGTCGAGCTCCTTGAGCTGGTCAACGTAATCCAGGATGCTACTCAACTGCTTGGTAAATGACTCCTCTTCCTCGGGGGAGAGGGCCAGGCGGGCCAGATGGGCGACCTTACGAACCTGTTCTAGATCAATCATGGCAGGACCCTAAAAGAAGATGTCATTTTTCATGCGGCCGGTATTTTTCAGCCAGTTTTGGGCCTCAATGTAGTTATTGGGAGCAATGGAAATGGCCTCAATCCAATAGCGAGCGGCTTCGTCAAAGAGGGTCTCGGCCCGGTCGCTATCCCCGGCGGCCTCGGCCTGTTCCCCCTGATAATGGTAGATCACCGCCATGTTATTGAGGGCCTGACACATGCGAGGGTTGAGATCCAGGGCCTCTTGGTATTTCTCCAGGGCCACCTGGTGTTCACCATTGCTGGCGTGGATCAGGCCCATGTTGTAAAGGATGAAACTTTTATCGTAGGGATCCTCTTCCAGCTTCAGCGCCTCCCGGTAATTATCCATGGCTTCGGCATATTCCCCATCGGCCTGGGCTGACATGCCATCGCGATAGTAGGCAAAGGCTTCCTTCTCACTCTTTTTGGTGGGCATCATCTTGAGAATCAGATCCGCCATCACCGTGAAGGATTTATCAATGAAGTTGTCGTTGCGTTGGGTTCTAGGCATAGCAGCGGTATTCAGGGATAGTCAAGGGTAACCTGGGATCGGTAGCCCTACCCCTTAGGGTAGCAAACCCTAGGGTAACAGGCCCGGACGGCTAGTCGGCGGCGACGGCTACTTTTCGCTGCTGCTGTAGGGCTTGAATCCGCTCCAGGCTGCCCACCGGAATGGCTTGAATCAGTTGCTGGGTGTAGGGGCGCTGGGGTTGGTGGTAAATGGTTTCAGCCGAGCCGATTTCCTCCACCTGGCCCTGGTTCATCACCATGATGCGATCGCTCATAAACTTCACCACCCCCAAATCGTGGGAGATGAAAATATAGGTGAGTTTAAACTCCCCCTGCAACTCCTTCAGCAGGTTGAGCACCTGGGCCTGTACCGATACATCCAGGGCGGAAACCGACTCGTCGCAGATCATAAACTTGGGATTGAGGGCCAGGGCTCGGGCAATACAGATGCGCTGCCGTTGCCCCCCAGAAAACTCATGGGGATAGCGGGCCATGGCATCGGGCTTAAGACCCACCCGCTCCAGCAGGTAGGCCACCCGTTCCCGCAGGTTGGCCTGGCTGCGGTAAAGGCGGTGGATTTTCAGGGGTTCGGCAATGGCAGCCCCAATGCTCATACGGGGATCCAGAGAGCTGTAGGGATCCTGGAAGATGATCTGCATATCCCGCCGTAGACCTTGCCGTTGCCGGCGGTTGAGCTGTAAGATATCTCGCCCCTCGAACCAGATATGGCCATCGCGAATCGGCACCAACCCCAACAGGGCTCGACCCAGGGTGGTTTTGCCACAGCCCGACTCCCCCACCAGGCCAAAGGTTTCCCCCTGGTAAACCTGGAAGGAGACATCCTTGACCGCCATGAAGTAGCGTCGGGTATTGCCAAACATATCCCGCACCGGATAGCCCACCCGCAGGTTTTCTACTGCGAGCAGAGCCCCCCGATCGGCCAGGCCCCGCCGGCGGTCGGCCAGGTCCTGGTCGGTGACGGTGGCGGGTTGACCATAGCCATCGGCGGGGGTGACGCTCAACCCCTCCCGATCCGTCGCCAGAAAGTCGGCCACGGTGGGCAGGCGACGCAGGCGTTGATCAGGGCGAGGCCGACAGGCGAGGAGGCCCCGAGTGTAGGGATGTTGGGGTTGACTAAACAACTCCAGCACGGGGGCGGTTTCAACGATTTTGCCCTGGTACATGACCACCACCTGGTCGGCGATCTCAGCGATGATGCCGAGGTCATGGGTAATGAAGATCAGGGCCATGCCACGGCGATCGCGCAGTTCCCGCAGCAGGTCAAGAATGGTAGCCTGTACCGTCACATCGAGGGCGGTGGTGGGTTCATCGGCGATCAGGACATCGGGGTTGCCAGCGATCGCCATGGCGATCATCACCCGCTGAATCTGCCCCCCTGAGAGTTGGTGGGGGTAACGATCAAGCAGGGCCTGCTGTTGCCGATCCACCGCCGTCACCAGAGCACTCTCGGTTAGGTCGGGGGTGACCGCCAGCACCTGTTGCCGCAGGGTGTCCTCCGGGGGCAGCAGCTTGACTTCCTGTAGCCGGGCGATCGCCTGGGCACGGGCCTCCGCTGGAGTCACGGACTGATGTTGCCGAATCGCCTCTACCAATTGGAAGCCAATGGTATACACCGGGTTTAGGGAGCTCATCGGCTCCTGAAACACCATCGCCACCCGCCCGCCCCGGTAGCGCTGTCGCTCTCCCTCCGACAGTTGGCAGAGATCCACCGATCTGGCCCCATCCTGCAGCCAGATCTCGCCCCTGGTGATCTGGCCGGGGGGGGTCGGTATCAACCCCATGATTGCCAGGGCGGTGACAGACTTGCCGGAACCCGACTCGCCTACGATCCCCAGGGTTTCTCCCCGTCGCAGTTGAAAGGAGACCTCCTCCACCGCCCGCAGTAAGCCACCCTCCCTGGCAAAGCCAACACTGAGGTGCTTAACCTCCAGGACAACATCGGCCATGAAACCTACCTCAAGGACAAGGGACGGAACGGGACAAGAAAAATAGTTGGGGTGAATCGATTATGGCCTGGAAGCCTCTAAGATGGGACACAGTGAATCATACCCTGCCTAAGGGTTAACGGGCTGACTTAATCTGCCCAACAATGACTTTATCCTACCTATGCTGAGTCTGGCCACTGCCATTGTCATTATGCTATTGGGTTCGGCCCTCTGTTCGGGTAGTGAGGCGGCGATTTTATCGGTGTCGCTGTTGAAAGCGCAACAATTGGCGGAGTCAAGAAAGCCCGCTGCGATCGCCCTACTCTCCATTCGTCAAAAAATCAACCGACCCATTGCCACCATTGTTATCCTCAACAATCTATTTAACATTGTCGGCAGTGTTTTAGTGGGGGGAATCGCCGCCCAACTCTTCAGAGACGGCCTGCTGGGGATCTTTACGGGTATTCTTACCCTATTAGTCATTTTAGTCGGGGAGATTTTTCCTAAAATTTTTGGCGAACGGTACGCCATCCCCATTGCCCTGGCGGTGGCGGTGCCCATCCGCACCCTCACCTGGATTATGACTCCGATTATTCTATTGCTGGAGCAGATTACCGCTCCCTTTCTCAGCCCCAACCATCGGCCCAGCACCAATGAAGCGGAAATCAAGTTGATGGCCACCATTGGTCACCAGGAGGGCATTATTGAAGCCGATGAGGCGGAAATGATTCGCCGGGTGTTTCGCCTCAATGACATGAAATCCATTGATATCATGACCCCCCGCGTCGCCCTTACCCATCTGCCGGGGGATAGGACCATTCAGGCCGCCCAGGAGCAGATTCTCAGGTCCCAGCATAGCCGCATTCTGGTCAGCGGTGCCGACATCGATCATATCCTCGGGTTGGTGTTAAAAAATGAGCTGCTGGCCTGTTTGATCCAGGGGCAGGGGGATCAACCCATCTCCCAGGTGGCCCGCCCCGTTCGTTTTGTGGCGGAAACCGAGCGGGCCGATAAATTGCTTCAGGAGTTCCAGAGTCGCCGGGAACATCTGGCGGTGGTGGTGGATGAGTACGGCGGCGTCAGCGGGGTGGTCACCCTAGAGGATGTGCTGGAGGTGCTAACTGGGGAAATTGTCGATGAAACCGATCGCAGCATTGACCTGCAAAAGCTAGCCCGTCAACGCCAGCGTCAGCTCCTAGAAAGCCGGGGTATGCAATCCTCCGACCCCCCTGACCCCACCCCACCCCACCCCTAGCCATGGCCAGTGTCTGCCCGTCCGGATGTGTCCAAACACCCCTAGCGACCGATCTGGGGGTGATGGTTTACTACACCAACGCCCAGGCACCGGCGATCGGCACCCCCACCCTGGTGTTTCTCCACAGCCTGGGAGGGGGCTCCTCCGCCTTTGAGTGGTCCCAGGTTTACCCTGCCCTGGCGGATACCTATCGGGTGGTGGCCCCAGACCTGATCGGTTGGGGGCAATCCAGCCATCCAGTCCGCACCTACCGGGTGGCGGATTACTTCACCATGATCACCCAGCTACTGACCAGTCTGGAGGGCCCCAAGCTGGTGGCCGCCACCTCCCTCACTGCCGGGGTGATGGTGCGGCTGGCGATTCAACGCCCCGATCTCTGCCAGGGCCTATTTCTGGTGTCGCCGGCGGGCAATAGTGACTTTGGCCGCGACTACCGCCTCAGCCTGCCCGCCCTGCTGGCCAGCACCCCCGGCCTCGATCGCCTGCTCTACCAGGTGGGGGCAGCCAATCCCCTGGCGGTGCGCTGGTTCCTCAGCCATTTTCTGCTGGCCGATCGCCGTCGCCTCACCCCCACCATGGTAGAGGCCTACCTGACCTCCACCCAGCAGCCCCAGGCCCAGTACGCCGCCCTAGCCTCCTTAAGTGGGGCGATTAGCTTTGACCTGGCTCACTACATCGGCCAACTATCCCTACCTACGGTGGGGGTGGTGGGGGAAAAATCCCGGTTTCTGCCCCCCGCCGTGGTGCGGCGCCTGGCTAGCCTCAACCCACGGGCCATCACCGCTATCCACGAAATCCCCGATGCCGGAGTGCTGCCCCACCTAGAACGCCCCGAAGCGGTGGTGGGCCTGCTGAGCGACTTTGCGGACCAGATTTTCACCCAGACATGAATGTTTAGACCTACATTCCGCAGGTTGACAGGGAATAAAAGATGTGGGGTGTTCTAGGCTAA
>CAYVMR010000015.1:0-24008 GCA_964452545.1 uncultured bacterium | reverse complement strand
CAGATCGGTGGGGTCATCGATGAACAGGGCTGCCTTGCCGTATTCGCCGCGATCTGCCCGATCCACCTGGCACCCCAACTGCTGCACCAATAACTGCATGCCGAAGCACACCCCCAGGATGGGAATACCGAGGGACCAAATGCCAGGATCACAGTGGGGAGCCCTGGCATCGTAGACAGAACTGGGACCGCCGGAGAGAATAATGCCCCTGGGGTTAAGTTGTTTCAGTTGCTCGATGCTAGTCCGGTAGGATAGCACCTCCGAGTAGACCTCCGTTTCCCGAATGCGGCGGGCAATCAGTTCTGAATACTGGGAGCCGAAGTCGAGAATGACTAGCATTTGGCGGTTGATTTCCGGCAGCACATCCTGGTCAAGGGGGTTAAGGGGCTGGGTTTGGAGAGACACGGGTTAATCCTCGGGGGTAATTAAAAGGGGCAAAGGGGCGAACAGTTGCCCAACGGCGCTGAGGCGCAGGGAGCGGAACTCATCGGGGCGAGTTAAGTAACCTTGCCAGGGGTTTCTGGCCAGTATGTCCTAGGACGATGGTTTTTTAAATGGGTAAATTATAAGAAATTTTGCCCTTTGCTAACTAATGGACCGTCCTCAGCATCCTTTAGAACCGGTGGCCCTGGGGGCCGGTTAGCCGCCTACCCTAGGGGCTACGGGCACCTGAACCCCAGTGCTGAGATTGAGGATTTATGCCAAGGAAGCCTAGGAAAGGGCCTATGTTAACGGTCCTGACGCACGGTCAGGCGATCGAGGGATTGCCCTGGGGGCAAGTCAATAAACACCCGATCTCCGGGCTGTAGGCCACTCAAGATTTGAACTTTTTCACCGACCTGAGGCCCCAGGGTAACGGGCTGAAACGCCAGATTGCGGCCTTGATCGGGTACCAGCACTCCAGTTTGACCACCCTGGGTGACCACCGCCACCGTGGGCACGACTAGGGCCTCCGCCAGCTGATCACCGATGAAGGCGACGGTCACCGTCATGTTGGACCGTAACTGCGTTTTGCCTGAGTCCAGGGCTATGCGCACTTGAAATAGGGTGACATTTTGCCGCTCAATCGCCTCCGGGGCGATCAGGGTCACCCGCCCCCTAAAGGTTTCCTCAGGAAAGGCGTCCGCCACCACCTCCACGGGTTGCCCCAACCTCACCAGGTTGATATTGGCCTCCGGCACCTCCGCCAACACCTCCAGATCCTGGGCCAGGGCCACGATCGCCGTGGAGGTGGCCGAAGATAGCTCCGAAGCGGAGGTGGTGGGGGTCACAAAGGCTCCAGCGGTGGCAAACTTTTGGGTAATCGTACCGGCAAAGGGCGCCCGAATCTGGTTTTCCGCCAGCCGTACCTGACTAGCCTGCAGCTGGGCCTGGGCCTGATCGAGGCGGGCTTGGGCCTGGGCTACCGCCGCCGGTTGGGGTAAATTTTGCAGATCCTGCAAGCGGTTTTGAGCTTCCCGCTGCCGAGCCTGGGCCTGGTCTAAGGCGGCTATAGCGCTGCGCTGTTCCCGTTCGGCGTTATCGAGGGTAGTGCGGGGCAGGGCGCCGCGATCGAACAACTGCTGGTTACGGCTGAGTTCGCTCCTGGCCAACTCGAGACGGGCTTGGGCGTCTATCACCTGGGCTTGGACAGCCTCCACCGTTGCTGCCGCCTGGGCAATTTCCTCCGGGCGAGGCCCCTCCTGGGTGAGGGTCAACGTCGCCTCCGCCTCCGCTACAGCCGCTCGGTTCTGGGCCATTTGGGCAGTAACATCCTGGCTGCGCATACGGGCAATCAACTGCCCCTGGCTGACCCGATCACCTTGCTCCACATAGAGCTCCTCCACGATACCCGCATTTTCAGGGCTGAGATTAACCGTTTGTAGGGGCTTCACCCGACCACTGGCGCTGATCCGCACCGTTAAAGGCTCCACCGTAGCCACGGTGGTGAATTGCTCCAAATCGTAGGTCTGGAGGCGACTACGGCCCCAGTAAATAGCCAGGGCAAGGATTAACAACCCCAAAATAGCCGCTAAGCCTCCCCACCAGAGGCGGGGACGGTGAACTTTGCCAAACAGGGGAAAGGCCATAGCTAAGGGTTCCAGGGAAAGGATGATATCAAGTGGCTAGCAATCTCAGGGGTTGAAACGGGAATGCTTGCCTAGGGGGTGGCAGAGGAACGACCATAGAGCAGCGCTATGGACGCTGTCTACCCGACGCCTACCTACCATTTTGAAGCATAGCCAGGGGCAATGCCAGAGCTCCAAAAACCAGGTGTGTTGACCCCGGGGAAGCGGGTTCAGGCTCTCCTGACTGGAGGGGAACCCAGGCCTTAGTGCGGAACATGACCTCAGACCTTTCCTCCAAGCCTTAATATAGATTTAAGAAGTGAGTCCCTGCCTATGAAGCTGCGCTTGGCCCTGTTTGCTGAGCCCGTCCTGGCCATGGCCAGACGGTTATTTTGGTTAAGTCTCTGGCTGCTTTGGTTGCCGACTGTGATCTACGTTTTCTGGCTTAATCAGGGCCATAACCTGGCCCTACTGCAGGGAACATTGTTCGTCATATCGATGGTTGGCCTAACCATGATTAATGCCGAGACGGCGGTGGTTTTCTACCATCACTATCTCCGCCATTGTCCTAGGGGGGTGCTCCAGCGGTGGCTAAAGACTCGGCACTATGGACTGAAACCACCCACCAGTTTGCCCTCACCCCTCCCCTTTGTCTCTGTGGTGGTGGTGGCCTACCTCCCCAATGAACAGACCATTATTGAAGAAACCCTAATTCACTGGCTGACCCAGGTGGAGACCCCGTCCGCTGGCTGGGAATTGATCTTGGCCTATAACACCCCCGTACCCTTACCGGTGGAGGGGCGGTTGCGTCAACTGGCGGATCGATATCCAGCCCTTGTCCTCTTGCCCGTAACCCACAGTCAGTCTAAAGCTGAAAACCTGAATGCCGCCCTGCGCCAGGTGAGGGGAGAGATGACCGGTATTTTCGATGCCGACCATCACCCGCCCCCTGACTGCTTTAGCCTGGCCTGGCGCTGGCTGGCCCAGGGAAATTATGACGGGGTGCAAGGGCGCAATATTATTCGTAATGCCAAGGATAATGGCTTGACCCATCTGATTTCCGTAGAGTTTGAGTGTACCTACGGGGTCAGTCACTATGGTCGTTCTCTGCTAGCCGATACAGCCATCTTTGGCGGATCCAATGGCTACTGGCGGACCAGTGCCCTGCGTTCTCTGCGCTTCTATGCCAATCGCTTGACCGAGGATATTGATGCCACGGTGCGGGGCCTGCTGCGGGGCTATCGTCTAGTCCATGACCCCACCATTGTCACCACGGAGCTAGCGCCCACCACCCTGCGAGGTCTGTGGCTGCAGCGTCAGCGGTGGAGCCAGGGTTGGTTGGAGGTGGCCTGGCTATACATGGAGCGGGTGAGGCGATCGGCCCATCTAGATCCGGTCCAAAAGGGCTACTGGCTGTTGATGCTACTGTTCAGCCAATGTTTCTATCCCCTGGTCTGGCAAGTGATACCCATCATGATCGGCGTGCACTGGAGTCTTGGCGATCGAGACCTAGCCTTCGAAAACCTTAACCTGGCCATGATGGGGCTGTTAACCTTCAGTACTCTCCTCCAAGTAGCCCTGGCCATTCGACTACGGCCCAGGCAGTGTAATTACTCTCGCCGCCACGGGTTACTTTACTGCCTACTATCACCGGTCTATTTTTGGTTCAAGGTGTTAATTGGCATGGTAGCGATCTACAACCATCTCAGTGGTAGCCGTATTTGGCACGTTACCGCCCGCCCAGCCACCACCCTGGCCCTTGGTCTAGAGCCCTCCGAGCGCCCTTACCCACTCAAAAGTCCCTAGGCAGGGGTTGGGGGAGCAGGTGGGTACAGATGGTGCTGAGTAATATAGTGGCGCACCGCTGGGGTAAGATGGTCGCCGCCATCAACCTGCCGACAATTCGAAGAGGCCACATCAACCAGCTCCGCCGTACTGGCAATTTCCACCTGGGTATGACGGCTTAGGTTAGCTAAACTTTCAGCCATAATTGGATAGCCGGGGCGGGGCACGATCAGCACCTCAACCGCCGCTAAAATATCCTTGGCTCGATGCCAGGACAGCAACTGGTTGATTAAGTCGGATCCAATGACCAGCACTAACTGAGCTCCTGGCCAGCAAGCCTGGGCTCTCTCAATGCTAACAATAGACCAGCGGTGGCTCAGATCCCGCCGCAGACCAATGCGCTCTGGAGGCAGTTGGAGCTCGTCTACCATCAACTGCAACATATCGAAGCGCTTGTCCAGTGGGGTTTGACAGGATTTAAAGGGATTCTCAGCGGTCCATACGGCCACGTAGTCAAAGTGCTGGGCAAGCCAGGTGAGAATGGCGGCGTGGCCACGATGGGGCGGATCAGCGCTGGTGCCAAATAGGGCAATACGGGGCATCACTAAGGGTTGTCAGGAGCGGGTAAAGTCGGGTTTTTAGGCGATTTTAATTGATCTAGAATCAAGATATCCCCATTATCATGGAGGTGTTTAATCGCACACCCTATCCACTCCCAGAGTGGAGTCCTTGACATATCCACCGGTCATGGCCCTTTTTACCCCACCCCAATGCCATCGCCTCTGTTCTCCTGGTTGGTTAACTAAGCTTGCCCTAAGGGTCATGGCCACCCTCTTGGTGACGGGTATTGCCCCTGTCGGTCGATCGGCAAACCCGCAGTGGGGCACGGTGCTGTACGTCAACACCCCAGCTGGCTATGCCCTCAATCTACGATGGGGACCGGGTAAGACCTTTGGAGTTTACGATAAGGCGGGTCGGGGCTGTGCCCTTGAGTGGTCAGGGGTGAGGCAGAATGGCTGGCTGAAGCTCACCAACGGCACCTGGGTAGCGGCTAACCTAGTGAGTTCCCAGGGTCCTGTCGACGGCAGTTGCCCCAGGCTAGTCGTCAAAGATAGGATGGTAGTGACTACCCCGAGTGGCTATGGATTGAATATTAGAACCGGTCCCGGTACTAACTTTAGCCGAGTTGGCCAATATGCCAATGACACCCTGGTAGCGGTTACCCAAAATATACGGGGCAACTGGGTTCAACTCACGGATGGTAATTGGGTAGACCGAACCTTCTTAAAGAGCAGGGGAGAACAGCCCAATCCGTCGTTGCCATTGCCTGATAGCAACGTCATGGAGCTACAACGGCGGCTCCGGCAGATCGGCTTCTTACCCACCGGTTTTACCATTAGCGGCATCTACGATCAAACCACCCAGGCTGCGGTCAGGGAATTCCAGCGGGTTAACGGTCTGCCAATTACAGCGGTGGTGGATGGGGCGACCTGGCAGGCTCTCTATAACGCTACTGGAACCACCGCTGTGGTACCTAGACCCAATCCCAATCCTCCTCCTGACGGGTCTGGCAAACAAATGCGGGTCTCGACGGACGGTGAAGATGGTCTGGTGTTCGACGGACCTGGGCCAGAGTTTAATTTGCTGCGCAGCATCCCCAATGGCACCGTTGTTACCACCACAGGTAAAATATCGGGCAACTGGACTGAACTAACGGATAGCGGATGGATATTTTCCCCCTGGCTACAACCTATCTAGCATAGTCACCCATCTAGATTGGCGACTATGCTAGATGGGTCTTGCTGGGCCGGTAGGATGCGATCGGGTTGGGGTGTACCATGGTGGGGCCGGTTGCCGTTGAGGAGATGAATCCGATTCATTAAGCTCGCCATTTCCAGGGCGCTCATGGCATAGTCCCAACCATGGTTGGCTTTAATACCAGCTCGTTCTAGGGCTTGCTGCAGAGTATCCGTGGTGAGGACCCCAAAAACAATCGGTACACCGGTTTGGAAGCCCGCCGCTGCAACACCCTTAGCCACCTCCGCCGCAACATAGTCAAAATGAGGAGTCTGACCGCGAATCACAGCTCCGAGGCAGATAATAGCGTGGTAGTGACCGGTTAAGGCTAGCTGATGAGCCACCAGGGGAATTTCAAAACTGCCTGGTACCCAGACGTAATCCACCTGGGTACCTTCGGGATTGATATCAACCCCGTGGCGCTTCAGACAATCCTGACAACCCTCGAGAAGCTTGCCGGTAATCAGATCGTTGAAACGACCCAGAACGATAGCAAAGCGGCAAGCGGCTGAGCTAGCGAAGTTGCCTTCAAATACAGCCATTCTGTCGCTAGACCACAAAATAGTTAAGGCTGCCCACCACGACCACCAACACGCCCCAAATAACGGAGCCGAGGAGGATGATTCGCTTTGATTGATCCCAGTTTTGTGGGGAAGCATAGGCCACAGGGACGTAAACCACTAGCACAAAAGACATTAGGACCAGGGCAAACAAGGCAAGCTGAAACAAAATGACCATGGACTTCTCTCTTAAACACAGCGGTGGACTAGCGGACCCGACCCCGAGGCAAGTAGGCTGGATGCCCAAATGGCATCCATACCTTGGGGAGCGCCTTCAGCCTGGGAGAATGTTTGAATAAAATATCCATGGAAGCCCAGCCACCATGGTCCTACAGGATCCCTCAAAGGTTTAGGATGACCTGGTAAGCCCATGACTTCGGCAAGGCCTTTGCCGGAGTTTTCAAACATCCTCGTATATCGATCAGATCAGCCGATCGGGTGACTCTTTTAGTAACCTATCAGAAAGGGAGCCCCTTGGGGAAGTCATCCAGCCAGATGCGGGGCCCTTTTCTCCCAGGTCGTGCTAGCGTCTAGCCATGCATCTGATCCTATGTCATACCACCGCTGATTTCGACACCCTGGGGGCAGCCGTTGGCTTGGCTCGCCTACATCCAGGGGCTCGTATTGTCCTGACCGGTGGCTGTCATCCGACGGTACAGCGGTTTGTCGCCCTACATCGGGATGAATATCCGTTGATTGAGCGGCGTGCCGTTGATCCTGATCAAATTACCGCCCTGACGCTGGTGGACGCGCAACAGCCGCAGCGCTTTGGTGCAGCAGCGGCGTGGATTGCCCAGGCACAGCGGAGTCCTATACCGATATCCATCTACGACCACCACGCCCCTGCTGCCGGCGCCGCCGTCGAGGCCGGGGATCAACCACCGGGGCCACCGCAGCAGATTACCGTGGCTCCGGTGGGGGCCGCAACGACGCTGGTCGTAGAAGCGCTGCAACAGTCGGCCATCAAGCCGACCGTTGCAGAAGCCACGGTGATGGCCCTGGGTATCCATGTAGATACGGGATCCTTGTTGTTCGAGCAAACCACTGCCCGAGATGCTCGGGCCCTGGCCTGGCTGATGGATGCGGGGGCGAGCTTGCCGGTAATAGCAGAGTTTGTGGAACCGGGGCTATCGCCCCAACTTCAGGACCTGCTGACCACCGCCATGGATCACCTGAGCGTAGAAACGGTGCAGGGTTATCGTTTAGGGGTTGTCCTGTTGAGCATTGACCATTATGTGCCAGGTCTGTCGGGAGTGGCAGAGCGACTGATTACCCTGGCAGACCTGGATGGGTTGCTATTGGGAGCCCATTACCCTAGCAAGGAATCTGCGATCGCAGGGGATAGCAGAAACCGTAAGTTGCTATTGATTGGTCGTGCCCAAGGGCAAATTAGCCGTCAGGGTCTAGGCGGCCAAGGCCTTGATTGGGGCTGGATTTTTACTCCCCTGGGGGGAGGCGGCCATGCCACGGCCGCCTCCGTCACCCTGACTACGGAGCACCCTGCCCAGGTGGTGGCGGATGTGATGGCCCAGCTGCGATCGCAGGTACCCCAGGCCCCCACTGCCCGCCAGCTGATGTCCTCGCCGGTACGCACGATTCGACCAGAGACCACCATGGCGGAAGCCCAGCGCATCCTACTGCGCTATGGCCACTCTGGGCTGTCAGTCGTAGACGCCAGTGGTCAACTGGTGGGGATGATCTCTCGACGGGATCTCGACCGGGCCCTCCACCATGGTTTTACCCACGCCCCAGTGAAGGGATATATGGCCACTAACTTGAAGACCATTACTCCCCAAACCTCCGTTAACGACATTGAGGATTTGATGGTGACCTACGATATTGGCCGCCTCCCGGTCCTGGATCAGGGTCAGCTGGTGGGCATTGTTAGCCGTACCGATCTGCTACGTCATCGGCACCAAACCCTGATTGCCAATGGCTGGCATCGGGGCTATCCTGCCCTAGCACCGGCGGTGTCAGCACCAATTCTGACAGAAGTCCTCAAGACTCAGTTGCCCCCTGATCTGAGCCCCATCCTTGACGAGATCGCCGTTGCTGCCCAGGCCCGAGGCTGGCACCTGTACCTAGTGGGGGGAGCCGTACGGGATTTACTCTTAGGTTTGGATGGGCTAGACCCTCTTGCCGCCGTCGCTAAGGCCCCATCTCGGCGATCGAGCAATATAGCCGCCGCCAGGGGTAACGGGACGAAGGTCGACGGGAGCGCTCAGGCCAACCAGGCGAGCCAGAACACCCACCCGGCCTCTGCTTTCACCAATCAGCTTGGCCCCCAGGGTTCTGGCCAAAGCTATCACTTTGTCGACCTTGACCTGGTGGTGGATGGCGGCACCCAGGGGGCCCAGGTAGGGGCCGGTGTCCAGCTAGCCGAGCAACTCAAAGACACCCATCCGGAGGTGGATATTCAAGTACATGGCCGTTTTCAAACCGCTTCCTTGGTGTGGCACCACGATTTGGCCCATCCCCTGGCTGGGTTGATGCTAGATATCGCCACCGCCCGTACTGAGTTTTATCCCTATCCAGCCGCTAACCCTGAGGTCGAACCCAGCTCCATTCAGCAGGATCTTTACCGTCGTGATTTCACCGTTAATGCCATGGCCCTGCGCCTTACCGAGCCTGGCCGGGGTGAACTGTTAGACTACTTTGGTGGATTGATGGATTTGCGCCAGAAATTGATTAAAGTCCTTCATCCCAATAGTTTTATCGAGGATCCTACTCGTATTTTTCGGGCAGTCCGGTTTGCTGTCCGGTTAGGGTTTAATCTCGATCCCCAGACCGAAGGATATATCCAGTACGCTATTGACAGCGGCATTTATACCCAAATGCAGCGCCAGGTAGAGCGAGTGCCAGCGCTTCAGGTGCGTCTCAAGAACGAACTCCAGTACATCCTAGAATCTGTCGCCTGGCCAACTGCCCTAGCCAGGTTGGATCAACTCCGCGCCCTACGCTGTCTTTACACTGACTTAGCCATCAGTCCTACCCTCTGGCAACAACTTCGCCGCCTCAGTCGCTGGCTAGACCGTTTTGCCTGGCCACTGCCCTGTCGCCCCTGGGAGATGCGGCTGCAGGTCCTACTGGCGGCGGTGCCAGCGGTTGATCGCCAGATTATTGCCACCGCCTTACGGCTCACCGATAGCAGCATCGCTCGTCTCAGTCAGCTGGATGTCTTAGAACAAACCTGGCTAGAGCAGGTGGCCCAGCCCCTTGCTCCCAGTCAGATGTACGACCTATTCAGGCAGAGCGATCGAGGCACCCTACTGCTGGTTGGGGCCCGCCATCCCCGCCGTCTAGGGCCACTAATCTGGCGTTATCTGACCCAGTGGATGGACCTTACCCCTTTGCTCAACGGCGATCAACTCAAAGCCCTGGGGTATCAACCAGGACCAGGCTTTCGCACCATGCTGAAAGCCCTATTGGCTGCCCAAATCGATGGGTTAATCGATAACCGTAGTCAGGCCCAGGAGTTCATAACCACCCGCTACCCCCTCGATGGGCAACCAGTGACGTCAGAAAAGGTTAAACTAATCTAAAGTTTTGTTTTTTTTCTGGCCCATGACCCTAGCCCTTGGCAGTGCACTACAAGATGGCCATTATGTCATTGACGCCTTAGCCATGGAGGAGGATAGTCTAGGTCCCCTCTATCTGGCTACCCATATTTCCCAGGGACGTCAACTCCTATTGCGGATATTGGGTAGTCGTCAGCCTCAAAATATCCCTTCACCCCCTCAACGATCTGCCTTCTATAGTTATCTTCAGGCCGTTCAAGACCTAAGATTAGCCTGCCTACCTGCCCAAATTACTGGCTTCGAAGAAGAGGGAGTCTGCTATCAAGTCCTCTCAGTGCCCGCCGGCAGCACCCTCAAGCAACAGATCAGCCCGCAGCAGCCCCTTTCCCTGGCCCAAACCTTAGGGGTTCTAAAGTCTCTGATTGACCTGCTGGAGGCCCTACGCCCTCTGAGCTGGTCAGGGCTTTGCCTACAGCCCGACCAAATCTGGTGGGATCCCGATAGGGCGAAGCTCACCTGGATTGGTTTTGGCTTTCCCAGCTATCCCTTGCCGGCCCATGAACACACTGAGCAGATGCTGGTGCAGGGGTTAGGTGATTTGCTCTACTTTCTGTTGACCGGTCATCAAGCTGCCTACACCCGTGCCCCCCTTGAGGTTGATCTGTGCCATCGCCACCCGGGCCTCCCAAGCAGCGTGATCAGGGCTTTGCAGTTGGCGGGTAACCCGCAGCCCATCAGTTTAACCGAATGGGTTCAACAGCTGCTCCCACCCCAATTTATAGCGATGGGGACGAATGTCGACCACGGGACTGCCACCAACGGGACCTACCCAGTAGACAATAAACCTCCGGTGCCGGCTCAGGCTGCAACAGCCCTCACCCGATCGATACCGACTCAAATTACCGCAAGGACCATGGTAACCGCCACGGCTACCTCTGATCGTAAAGGCTCGCCCCGGCCCCGCCTCGCCACAGTCGGGTTGCTCGGGACAGCCATAGGCGCTGGTCTCAGTGGCCTGGTAATTGGTTTGCAGCTCCGGGCCCACATGGTTGAGGACTCCCACACCAGTCGTTTCAACCCAAACCAGTCCTTTCCGCCCCTGGCTGACTGGGATGGTAATCGCTTAGGATCTCAACCAGTGGGTCCGCGGAATCGACGGCTACGCCAACCTGACTATGGCCAAGCCCCTGCACCAATCCAGACTCCAACCCAACCACCAGTCCGGGTCTCTCCGCAACCCTCCGCTGTTCCCTCTGAGCCCCAACCTCAACCGTCAGCCGAGCTTCCCTCCCAATCACCCGAAGATACCTTGCTAGAGGCCCCTACTAGCCCCACCCTAGACAATCCCTCGCTTCCTGCACTAGCCTTGCCCTCCGAGCCTGCGCCACCACCCACCTCCCCTGCCCCAGAGTCCGCCCCGGCCACTCCACCCTTAGCTGGGCAATCAGATCCAGTCCCCCCCGCCCCGATTACTACACCGCCGCCGGGCATTCCCCCCGCCCCATCCCCCGCCCCCGTCAACCTTTAATTCCTGGTCAAGGGCTAGCCCAGCTGATGCTGCAGGAAACTGGGCCCTGACAAGCGACAAATGGTCATGGGGAGGTTATACTCTCTGGGGCAAGCATTGACGTCAACCCATGGTTTCTAACTCCACCTCTCCTTCCCCTCAAGCGGAACAACCCAGCCAAATCCAGGATTTATCTGGGGCTCTCTGGCCCTTCCTAATTACCCTAGGGTTACTTAGCTGTGGGGGGGGGCAACCTCCGGCACCGGTGTCAGATTCCAGGGCACCTGCACCCGATATGGTTAGTCCAAAAACAGTGGTGGAATCCCCCAGTTCTGCGACCACCGCCACACCCCAGACCGCTGATCAAGCAGCCACCGTACAGCTACCTAATACGCTGATCGCAGACTGGCAACCGATGAGTAAGGTACTACTGGCCTTCGGGGTGATGACCCTAACTCCGACTCAAATCCAATGGGGTAGTGGGCAGACCAGTCCCTATGCCATAGTCAATCAAGAAGGGGGGTTTTTGCTGAAGCTAGAGACTAATCCTCAGTTTTATGACAGTCCTCACCCTTACCTGAAACTAATTCCTAAAGTTGATGAGAATGGAACGGTCACTGGGGTAGATGTGGCCTTTTATGAAAGTGAGACCCAGGTTCAGAGCAATGACTATGTCATGTATGGATCCTACTTCCTGGAGTAAGGGTTAAGGGAAACAGTCCCTTGCTTTTGCCCTCCGCTTACCACAACACCATCATAGCCAGGGATTGATTTTCGCTCTGGTCAACGGGACGGTTAGACGCTTCGATGCTATAGCATAAGGACATCAATCCAGTAGTAGTCTAGCTCAGGACTGTGGTATCTAGGCATCGCAGGATACCAATATATTGGTCTGGCTGACCCATGGATGATTACTCCACAGGGCTACCGCCAGGTAGTTGATCAAAAAAAAGTCCAGACCGCTAAACCGCATCTGGACAGGGTAGTCAAAAAAGAACCAGGAATGGAACACTAGTCCTTAGATATTCTGGGGGGCTCGCGGAAGGCAATGGCGAAAAATAGAGTGCCAATGATGCAAGCAAAAATAAAAATGTAAGCGACAGCTTCCATTGTGAAAGGGCTCCTATTCTACCAGAGTACTTCTAGTTTACAGGCAATAGAGGAACTTATCCCCCTAACAATACTCGACTGTCGAGACTGATGAATGTCTTAACAGTCGAGTACAAGATCAGATCCAGACAGTCTTAGACAGTCTCACGCTTACGGGTGGTCGTATCACCAACCTTTTGGAAAAAGCCCCATTCCACTTGTTCAGGGGAGAGGTCAGGATCAACACCCGCAAACACATCGCGGAAGAGAGTACGGGAGCCGTGCCAGATGTGGCCAAAGAAGAACAATAGCGCAAATACAGCGTGACCGTAGGTAAACCAACCACGAGTGCTGGTACGAAAGACCCCATCGGACCCTAGAGTTTCAAGATCAAACTCAAAGGGTTCACCGAGTTGAGCCTTACGGGCATAGCGCTTCAATAGCGCTGGGTCCGTAACGGTTTGACCGTCTAACTCGCCGCCATAGAAGGTGGCGGTTACACCAGTCTGCTCAAAGCTGTACTTGGATTCAGCCCGTCGGAAGGGAATATCCGCCCGGACAATGCCATCCCTATCCACCAAAACCACTGGAAAGGTTTCAAAGAAGTTAGGTAGACGCCGGACAGTTAACTCACGACCTTCCTTATCCTTGAAGACAGGATGGCCCAACCAACCCTGAGCCAAGCCATCTCCCTGATTCATAGGGCCAACCCGGAATAGCCCACCCTTGGCGGGACTATTACCAACGTAGTCGTAGAAGGCTAACTTTTCAGGAATTTGAGCGTAGGCCGTGGCGAGAGTACCACCGTTATTCACTTCCGCCTGCACCCGCCGTTGAATTTCCTGTTGGAAATAATTGCTATCCCATTGATAACGGGTAGGACCAAACAGTTCGATCGGGGTGGCGGCGCTACCGTACCACATGGTGCCAGCTACCACGAAAGCCGCAAAGAAGACAGCGGCGATGCTGCTGGAAAGAACGGTCTCAATATTCCCCATGCGTAGAGCCTTGTAAAGCCGTTGGGGCGGTCTCACCGTCAGGTGAAACAGGCCAGCAATAATGCCAACAATCCCTGCCGCAATGTGGTGGGCCACAATACCACCGGGGTTGAAGGGGTTAAAGCCAGCGGCTCCCCATTCTGGGGCTACACCTTGAACATGGCCAGTCAGACCATAGGGGTCAGAAATCCACATCCCTGGACCCCAGAGACCAGTCAGGTGGAAGGCCCCGAAGCCAAAGCAAAGTAACCCTGACAAAAATAGATGAATGCCGAACATCTTGGGTAAGTCTAGGGCTGGCTCACCGGTGCGGGGGTCACGGAACAGATCTAGGTCCCAAAATACCCAGTGCCAGCAGGCTGCCAGGAACAGCAATCCTGATAGAACGATATGGGCAGCGGCGACCCCCTCAAAGGACCAGAAGCCTGGGTTAACAGCGGCTTCACCAGTTACACTCCAGCCCCCCCAGGATTGGGTGACCCCCAGTCGGGCCATAAATGGCAACACAAACATACCCTGACGCCACATAGGATTGAGCACAGGGTCGCTCGGATCAAAGGTTGATAACTCAAACAGGGCCATCGAGCCGGCCCAACCAGCCACCAGGGCCGTATGCATTAGGTGTACAGCGATCAGTCGCCCGGGATCATTGATGACGACAGTGTGTACCCGGTACCAGGGTAGTCCCATTGACTACTCTCCTCCTCTAGGTAAAACAGTATTGTTTTGAAGTTGTCTTAACTATGCTAGATACTGATAAGCCTACCAGATTGGGCTCCCAGAATCGCGACCAGGGTTTCCATCTCAACAGTTTTTTCACCTCAGTCAAAAATATCGATGGATAGAAAATCCGTTGAGATGTAAAAATGAATTACTTAAAGAAGTGTAACCACTTCAAATCTCCCTCGCAACCTCGATCTCTGCTTTTGCTAAGGCAGGACCTTGAACGATAACTCCCGTTGAGTGTGGAGAGAGCCCAAAATGACGGTTTTACCTATGATCAGAAATATTGGACGGCAAGGAGCGTTAGGTTATGCCCACTGTTAAGTTTCTTAACGAAGATACTGAGATTATCGTTGCCGATGGGGCTAACCTCCGCTTTAAGGCTTTAGAAAACCGTATTGACCTCTACACCTTTAGTGGCAAGTTGATGAACTGCGGGGGCTACGGTCAATGCGGCACCTGTATCGTAGAGGTGGTGGCTGGTGCCGAAAATCTATCCCCCCGTACAGCGGTGGAGGACCGTAAGTTAAAAAAATGGCCCGCTAGTTGCCGCCTAGCCTGTCAAACCCTGGTCAACGGCCCAGTCACCGTGGTTACCAAGCCTAAGCGATAGTACTAGCAGGCCTAGTCAGGCAAAGGGTGGTGTCGAGAGGATCGGCCTAACAGAAGGGGTGGTAAGATGCGGAGGTCATCCTTGCTGTTAATCATTCAGCACCGGCAGAGTGATAGGCAAAGGATGATATTCTTAAGGCGTTCGTGATCACTGGATCGAGCATCCCGATATCCCTTGGTTAAGAGTAGAGGCAAGCACTGATGGAAGTTAATAAGCTCGGTTTTGTCGCCAGCATTCTGTTTGTACTGGTTCCTACGGTTTTTTTGTTGATTCTGTATATCCAGACCTCTAGTAAGCAAACTGGGGCCTAGGATTTTTGGGTCTTAATACCTGCTCATACCTTAGGGAGCACTGAGTTGATCCAGCGCTCCTTGTTATTGATGACGTAGCCAGGTGTAACACCGTCTATGACCTATTGTTTAGGCATTTTAGTCAACGCTGGACTGGTTTTAGCGGCTGATTCTAGGACCAACGCTGGGGTGGACTATATTTCCTCCTATCGAAAGTTATTTGACTTTTCTCGGCCGGGAGAGCGCGTTATCCTCCTATGTACTTCTGGTAATCTTTCCGTCACCCAGGCCGTGGTGCATAATCTTAGCCAAGATCTTAAGCGCAACCGTGAACCGAATCTTTACAGCTTACCCACCCTCTACGATGTGGCGCGCTATGTAGGCGGGGAAATTCGACGGATGCAAGAGGCCGATCGCCCGTGGCTCGAACAGGACCGGATCGATTTTCAGTGCAGTTTTTTGATTGGTGGTCAGATTAGTGGGGAAGTACCAGAGCTGTTTTTAGTGTATAGCCAGGGCAATTGCATTCAGGCCACACCAGAAACGCCCTTTCTCCAAATTGGCGAGACTAAGTATGGCAAGCCAATTTTAGATCGCACCCTAGCCTTTGACTCTCCCCTCGATGCGGTGGCTAAGTCGGCACTGCTCTCCCTGGATTCCACCATGCGATCTAATCTCTCGGTGGGGCCACCCATCAATCTGATGATGTACGAAACCAATAGCTTTGAGGTTAACCATCGCGCTCAGTTTCAAGCTGGTGATGCCTACCTGGTAAAAATGCGTAAGCATTGGGAAATGGCTCTTAAGGAAGCCTCAGCTAGTATTCCCGATATTTGTTGGAACCAGGGGGAACCCGCTCCCATCTTGGGTATCCCTGGCTTAGACATGACCTAAGCTGCCGGCCATGTCCGTCGCCAATACCCCCGCCACCGTCAGTCGTCGAACTTGAGGCACCGCCGGGGTAGTTTGTGCTGCTCGAGGATAGGCCAGGGCGGCCATATAGTCTAGCTCCACCTGCCACTGCCAGACCTGCCAGCCTGACAACATCCCTGACCCCTGACCTAGGGGTTGGGGGTACTGGAATAGGGACCGCTGGTCAAGGTGAACCTCGATCTCCCCCATGGGCTGACTTAGGCCCAGTCCCACCCCCTTCACATAGGCTTCCTTCACCGTCCAGTAGCGGAAAAACTGGAGAGTAGCTTGGGGCTTGGGCAAGGTCAGAACCCTGATCTGCTCTCGAGGGGTTAAACATCGTTCACAGAGGGCCGGCAGGGAGTTTAGGGCACGTATCCGCTCTAAATCGATGCCTAGGTTAACATCGGCGATGGCGATCGCCACATAGTCACCAGAGTGGGAGAGATTAAATTTCAATCGGCTATTATCAGACTCTAGACTGGGCTTTCCCTGGGGACCGTAGGTAAACCTAAGGGAGGCCGGACCTTGGCCCAGATGGCGACCGAGCAGATGCCGTAAACAGCCTCGCCCAACCACGAAATTACGTTGGGTGAGGGCATGTTGAATCGTGGCTGACCGGTGTCGTTCTTCGGGGCTAAGGTAGGCTAGTAGCTGGGCAAAGCTCGACTGATCAAGGTCCCTAGCCAGAATCATCCACACCTGCACCATTGCTGCCATTCCCGAGGTCTTGGATCACCGATCAAGGTTAGGCCTTTGGGGAGGCTGGCTCGAACTTATGGGCATGATCCTGCAGGAGGGAGGTGACCTGATCCAGGACGGTGTTCTTTTTCTGCAGGGTCTGGCGATCGGGATAAAAGTCGGGTTGATCTAAACTACGGGCGATCGCCGCCCTCACCTGGTCGGCAATCAGCGCCGCCAACTCACCCTGGGCGGTTTGTCGTTGAAAGGTGGCCCCCTCCTCCGTGGTGGCATAGAGGGGGGGCAGCCGGTTTAGAGCGTAGGCGGCGATGTCTCCCAACTCCAGGGAGGTTTCCGAACTCGACTCAATCTCCGCCACCCGGGCAATGGCCTCCGTCAGCACCAGTTCTTCCATAACATTGATAAACTGCTTGCGGGGCACCGCCACCACTTCACCGGTCAACAGGGCCCCCATCAGGCGATCTAGGGCCATATATTCTTCAATGGAAAGCTCGGAAGCGGTATCACAAATGCGCCCGACCTCAGCCTCCATGGCCGGCGTTAGATAGCCATCTTGCAAAGCCTGTTCAACAATTCTTTCAATAGTCATTTTGGCTAAACGCTCCATAACATGCCGTAATGGGTTAACAGCTTTTAGACAGCTTTTCAGGTTGGATGTCTGTTTTTCGCCTAGTATGCCCCAACCCTCACCTAGGAATACATCGGAGAGCAGGGACTCATTAAGCTTCCTAGGATACTATTAGAGCCCTAAAAGATCCCCGGGGTTTTTGCCTAATTGTCTAACCAACCCAAACGCTGGGGCGGCCAAAACCGCACCATGGCTTTGCCAATGATATTTTCAGAGGGCACAAAACCCCAGGCGTGACTATCGTAACTGCTATTGCGGTTGTCCCCCAGCACCAGGTAAGCGGAGTCTGGTACCTCTTCGGGCCCCCATTGGTAGTTAGGCGCCTCTTTGATATAACCCTCCTTGAGGGCCTCACCGTTGACGTAAACCTGACCGTTTCTCACTTCCACCCGGTCGCCGGGCAGGCCAATGACCCGCTTAATAAAAGCATCACGACGCTGACCAGGGGGGGTGAGGCTGGCCGGCGGCCAAAATACGACAATGTCGCCACGATCGGGGGGGTTAAAGTGATAGGTAATCTTTTCAATCACCAAGCGATCGTTGATTTGTAGGGTGGGTTCCATGGACCCGGAGGGAATGTAGCGAGCTTCGGCGACGAAATGCCGTATCCCCAGGGCTAGGACGACGCTGAGGGAAACGGTTTGCAGGAGCTCAACCCATGGATTAGGGTGACCAGAGGATTTGGATCGAGGAGAGTGGGGCAAGTCTTGGCTCGTTTTAATAATATAGAACTGGCTCTGGGAATCGCTGGGCAAGCCTTAAGGGGCCTGCCATTAGTTTATCTAAATCTATAGATTGTAGCAGGGGAGTTTGCTGATGACACGGCGGACTTGGGGCTCACCCCAGCGTCGACTCCAGGGAGTTGATCTAGCGATTAACTATGGATGCCAGGCGATCGCTCCACAGGCCTTTTTGCTCTAGCCAGAGTCGGTTATAAATCCGGGACTGGTAGCGAGCTCCCCCATCACACAGCACGGTTACAATGCGGTGACCGGGCCCTAGGCGTTGGGCCAACGCCACAGCCGCAGCTAGATTGATCCCCACCGATCCACCCATAAATAGACCATCGTCATAAAGTAATTGGTAGAGTACCGCCAAAGCCTCCGGATCGGTCACCTGGATGGCATCGTCAATCGGGACATTTTCCATATTAGCCGTGATGCGGCTATTGCCAATACCCTCCGTAATCGAGCTCCCCTCGGGCTTGATGTCTCCAGTTTTGATATAGCTGTAGAGGCCACTGCCCATGGGATCGGCCACAACGCAATGAACATTAGGGTTTTGCTCTTTGAGAAAGAGGGCCACACCAGCATAGGTGCCACCGGTACCGGTGGCGGCTACCCAGCCGTCGACATGGCCATCGGTTTGTTGCCAAATCTCTGGAGCGGTGGTCTCGTAGTGAGCTTGGCGATTAGCCAAGTTATCAAACTGATTGGCCCAGATGGCATTATCCATGTCCGCCGCCCATCGACCGGAAACCTTGACGTAATTGTTAGGATCACGATAGGGAACCGCCGGTACCGTCCTCACCTCCGCCCCCAGGGTACGCAACAAATCGATTTTTTCCTGGGACTGGGTGTCGGGAATCACAATTAAGCAGCGGTAGCCCTTGGCGTTACAAATATGGGCTAAGCCAATGCCAGTGTTACCAGCGGTCCCTTCCACCACGGTGCCGCCCGGCTTCAGTAACCCCTTGGCCTCAGCGTCTTGAATGATATACAGGGCAGCTCGGTCCTTCACCGAACCGCCTGGATTGAGGAACTCGGCTTTCCCCAGAATGTCGCAGCCAGTGGCCTCGCTAAGGCTTTTAATACGAATCAGCGGGGTATGCCCAATCGTGCCTACAAAACCCTGTTTAATATCCATACCGAGCGTAACCTTGACCTGCAATCACTGAGAACGCCTCTTTATCCTACGGCGAAACGGTTAGTATCTCGGCTAGAATCGAGATACTTTATAGTTTCCCAGGTTTTCCTACTCTCTCCGGAGATCACCCCGGTTCACCATGCCTAGCCTTCCCGCTGCGCTCATTTTTGATGTTGATGGTACCCTGGCGGAAACTGAACGGGATGGACATCGAGTCGCCTTTAACCAGGCCTTTCATGACTTTGACTTGCCCTGGCAATGGCCCGTGGGTCTCTACGGTGAGCTGTTGAAGGTGGCGGGGGGCAAGGAACGGATTGCCCATTATATTGACCGTTACCAACCCCAGGCTGAGTTGCCGCTACCTCTGGAGGAGTTAACCACGGCTCTGCACCAAGCCAAAACCCACTACTTTAAGGCTCTGGTAGAAGGCGGAGGAATTTTCCTGCGACCTGGGGTTAAACGGTTACTCCAGGAGGCCCGTGGTCAGGGGGTGCGGCTGGCGATCGCCACCACCAGTGCCAAAGATAATGTCATCCCCCTCCTGCAGCAGCTACTAGGGCCAGAGTCACCCAACTGGTTTGAGATCATTGCCAGCGGGGATAACGTCACCGCCAAGAAACCTGACCCCGAGGTTTACCATCAGGTGCTAGACAACCTGGAACTGGCGCCAAGCCAGTGTCTGGTCTTTGAGGATAGTCAGCAGGGTTTGAAGGCGGCGGTGGCGGCTGGTTTACCCACCGTTGTCACCGTTAACGACTACACTCGCCACCAACCCCTGCCCGGTGCCACCCTGGTGATCAGTCATCTAGGGGAGCCCCATCGCCCCTTCGAAGTCCTCTGGGGTAACCCAGGGGACGCCTATTATTTCTCCCTGGCCCTGGCCCATAGCTTGTTGGCAGGGCTGCTCCGTCCGATTGCTTAACAGTCCTTCAACCCTAAACGTCCCCATGGCTTTGGCAAAACTCCTCTGGCAAACCCATCAAGACCTGGCCACGGCCTGTCTACAGCACCCCTTTGTGCAGGGTCTAGGGGATGGTAGTCTGGACCCTGCCAAGTTTTCCTACTATGTGGGTCAGGATAGCTTCTTCCTTGAGGCCTTTGCCCGCGCCTATAGCCTGGCCGCCGCTAAGGCCCCCAACTGGGAAGTATTTCAGGTATTTCATCAACTGGCGGATGGGGTTTTGGAGGAGTTACGCCTGCACGGGAGCTATGCCCAAGGCTGGGGGGTAGACCTGCACCAGGTCCAACCGGCTAGGGCTACGCGTCAGTATACCGACTTTCTTCTCAATACAGCCTGGACCCATGATGTCGCCACGACGGCGGTCGCGATGGCTCCCTGTATGCGACTCTACGCCTTTCTGGGCCAGTCCCTGGCCACCATCCCCGCCCCTCGACACCCCTACACAGCTTGGATTGAAACCTACAGTAGCGATCAGTTTGAGCCCCTGGCCCAGCAGTTGGAGGATTTTATTGATGGCTATGCCACCGACAGTGAGTTGATTCGCCACACCTACCGCTACGCCATGACCTGTGAGTTAGAGTTTTTCGCCGCCGCCTGGCAATGGCCAGCCCCGATCTCCCCATCGTCTGGAGACCCTTGGTGATGTTTGCCATCCCCCTGTTTCAACACGGGGATGGTAACCCCTAGCGTATGCGCTGGAAACTGGCGATAATTCCCAGACTAAAACCAGTTAGGATTAAGAGCCAAAATACTAGTCCAGGGATAAACGGGAGGATGGCTAAGCCTCGTAAAATCCACAGCACCAGGGTAATGCCCCACAGCGCTAAAGCCAGCTTAGTGATCGGTTGGAGGGGGTAACGTTGACCAGGCATAGAGGTTTAGTCAGTATTAATTCGGTAACACATTGGTTAACATTCTTCTTCCAACTCAGGGGAGAATGGAGGTTAGGCTAGGCCACAGCCTGTAAAGACATGGTAATGATACTAACAATCTCCGCTGAGGACGGGGTGGTTTCGGGTACAAAGAATGGAGTGAACTAGGAGCACTAACGCTATGGTATTGAGTCTCGACGCGGACCTGGTGCCGTCTACAGTATCCCCCCGCCCCATTGAACAATTCTCTCCGGCCCAGCAAGTAGCTTTACTCCAGGGTGATGTCCTGGTGATGCCTGAGGTCAACCATCAAGGAACCGCGGCGGTGGTAGCTCATATCTACGTCCCCCTGTCTCGTCCGCAGATTTGGCCCCAGGTGACCAGTTATCATCGCTGGACCCAGTTTTTCCCAAACATTATTCACAGTGAGGTCTTAGAAACGGTGAAGACTAACTCCCATCGCTACCGCCGTCTTTACCAGGTGGGGCGGAAGGGGTTCCTGGCACTCACCGCCCAGGTGGAGATTTACCTGAGGGTGTTTGAAACCACCTGCGATCGCATTCAGTTTCGCCTAGAACGGGGCACCTTCTCCCACTTTACAGCTAACCTATCCCTGCAGGATTTGCACCAGGGTACCCTACTCAGCTACTCCGTCCAAGCGGCCCCAACCATGCCTATTCCCAGCTTTTTGGTAGAACAGGCCATGAAAATCGACCTGCCCGGGAATATGCGCCAAATGCGTCAGATCCTTTGTCAGGAGGTTTAGGGTACGGCCTGCCCCAGGGATCAACGCCAGTCCTAGGGACCCGAAAAAATGGCCTCCTCCAGATCCTGGCGACTGAGGGAATACTTGAAGGCTCGTTGTAGATCCTGGCCTTCAGGCCCAGCCTGAAGGTACCGGACCACCAGGGAATCGATCTCCAGAATGAGGTCCGCCTCCCACAGGGGGCGGCTAACATGCCACTGGTGAGGGGCTTCACTGTCTTGTTTGCAGCCTTGACGGCGTAGCCAGTTCTCAATGTCTGGCAGAGGATGATTGTAGAGGGGAGTATCTGGAGAAGGTAAAACCATGGGTTCTGTGGTGTTCTCTGATAGCCTGACTAGGCGAATAGGGCAATTTACATTCAAACATCCTAAGGGTAATCAATTCTTTAACCCACGACCAACTACCCCCTAGATAAACCCGTCACCGGTTAGATGATCACCAGAGCTATCAACGAACCCCCAGTGGCTGTTGATTTGCACCCGGGCTAAACCCTCGGAAAAAGACCCCGCGTTATGATACGTGGGGGCTATCACCCAGTCACCGGAACGGTTGATATAGCCATAGCGGCCGCCCTGCTCCACCACAGCTAAGCCCTCGGAAAAGTCAGCGGCATAGGTAAACTGGGGGGCGATCGCGATCTCACCAGCCCGATTGAGATAGCCCCACTGGCCCTCTAATAGGACCGCCGCTAAACCTTCAGAAAAGTCAGAGGCAAAGGCCAAAGCCAGGTCAATCACCACGTTGCCCGTTGCATCAATGTAGCCAAAGTCACTGCCCTGGCGGACGCGGGCTAGACCCTCAGCAAAGTTAAAGGCCCCATCGTAGACGGGGGCGATCGCCATCGTCCCACTCCGATCTAGATAGCCGTAATGCCGATCAACCCTGGCCACTGCTAAGGACTCCGAAAAACTCCAGGCATCCTTAAGGGCCAACGGGATGACCACCTGACCCATCTGATCGATAAAACCGTAACCCTCTGCCAACTTCACGGCGGCCCGGCCCTCGGCAAAGGAATCAGCCAGATCAAACTGCGGTTCAATCACCCATTCACCGAGGAGATTGATAAAACCATACTTAGTCCCCCCCTGGACTGCCGCCAATCCCTCAGAGAAGGATTTGGCCTGGCGAAATTGCACCGGAATCGCCCAATCACCCTGGCGATTTAAATAACCGTAGTAATCACCGGCTCGAGCTATCGCCAGGGACTGGGCGTAGGCCGAGGTTAAGCTCACCGCGGCATCGGTTACGGTAATCACTAACTCACCTCGGGTATCAATGTAACCCAAACGAGAGTCGAGACGCACCATGGCCACCCCCTCGGAAAAGTCAGAAACGGTATCAAACAGGAGGGGACGGCTCATGGTACAGGCAGGTTAATAGGGTTGACATCCAGGACCAGGGGTGG
This sequence comes from uncultured bacterium, assembly GCA_964452545.1. Lineage (GTDB taxonomy): Bacteria > Cyanobacteriota > Cyanobacteriia > Phormidesmidales > Phormidesmidaceae > Nodosilinea. Next base: position 968 of record CAYVMR010000015.1, on the reverse strand, counting down.
TGCAGCGGTAGAGCTAGGGCCCCCGACTAGCGGTGCATCTGCGGAGGGATTATCACCGCGTGGGTTGGTCGGTAGGTGGTAGACCGCCTGGACCTGTTGATTAGGGGCCGCAGCAGCCACAAAGCGGCTCTCATCGATCAAGTAGGTAACCACTTCAGCCCGTAGGGTGTTGCCCTCCTGGTTAACCACCACGTTGCCACTCAGGACAATGCGGCGCTCGTTACTGAAATACTGGGCCTGGGCGGAGGTGGCATGGATCCGCTGAGCTGGATAGTCAATGTAAACATTACCCCGGGCGGTAATCACGCCGGTATTGGTGTTAGCTTCCTGGACGTCAGAACGCAGGGTAATCGTGTCAGGGTTTTGAGCCTTAACGCTGAGGCCGAGTCCATCCCCTGTTGCCATAGTAACGGTGATTCCAACCACACCCACCAAAGCTAGCCAAAACCGACTTTGACAAAACCGCATGACGTTTTCCAATCGCTAGACCGTTAAAGATTGCTAAGGCATCGCCTGGCTCCCCTAGTCTAACCCCAAGCTAGCAAGTGATTATAACCTAGTCGACCACCAGCAAAAACTGTCCCTGTTCACCCCCCCTATAGGCATTAACAATGACAGTGTACTGGCCATCTTGCGGCAAGGTGAGGATTAATTCCGAGTTAGTCGTTCTGGGACTAGCGTCATCGTTTTCGGCCAGGGTGTTACCAGCCTGATCGAGTAACAGCAGGTAGGTATCAAAGCTATCACTCGCTAATCGTAGTCGCACCCGCTGCCCAGCCCGACCCTGGAAATGGAACTCCTGGAAGTAGGAACCATCCTGCAGGGTGGGGTTACCTGGGCCTAAACGCCCTTGTTGCCGCAAAACCACCCCATCGGGAGTGGAGGATGTCGCCGTTCCTCCGACCTCCGTTAGCCGTAGCTGATAACGCCCCACTTCTCCTTCCGCGTAAGCATTAGCGACAACAGTA
>CAYVMR010000014.1:0-24277 GCA_964452545.1 uncultured bacterium | reverse complement strand
TGGAAGGTGACGGGTGGATTGCGGTCTCCATTTTGGGACAGCTGGCGATAGATTGCCGCCCCCTGAATCGGTGTCCAGGGGTCATCCTCCCCCCAGATCACCAACAGAGGCTGGGTAATGGTGGACAGGAGTTGACTAGGCTGGGGCCCCGGCGGAGCGGTCAATATAGAGGCAAACACGGGCTGGGCGGTGGGACGGGCAGCGGGGGCGTAGATCATCTCCACCAACTCGTCAGTGATGGCGGTGCGATCGCGGTAGACCTGCTGCAGGGAACGGCGAATGTTCTGGCGCCGCCGCACCTGATTGTAGACCAGGGGCCCAAACTGGGGGGAGCTGACTAAACCGGTAAAGATCTCCATCACCCAACTGAGGGGAGGGCGCAGCTCCTCGGGACGGTGGTTAAGTCCACCGGCGCAGTTCAACACGGCCCCGGCCTGGGCGGTGGTGGGGTGATTAGCCAACATCATCAGGGTCAATAAACCGCCAATGGGGTTGCCCACGTAGACCGTGGGGGTCTGGATAAAGACCTGCCAAAAGTCGTGCAGAAGCTCCTGCCAGAGCTCCAGACTATAGGCCAGGGAGGGTTGGTCAGAGTTGCCGAAGCCCAGCAGGTCCAGGGCATAGACCCGATAGCCGGCCTCGGCCAGCACCGGAATGTTCTTCCGCCAGTGCCCCAGGGAGGCCCCAAAACCATGGATTAACACCACGGGCTGGCCAGATCCCTGGACAGCGTAGGTAATCTGGTGGCCTCGCCAGGTCCAGATCTGCTTATCAAGGGCGGCAAGGGGGAGTTGGGCAACCATGGGATGACTGTAACCTTTTGTGAAGCTCCCCTTATCATAGCCAACTTCCAGGCCGTGGGTCGAGCTAGTCGTCTATGAAGACGGTGGAAACCCCGAGATCCTTCCCAAGCTTGCCCTAGGCGGCCATATCAAACAGGAGAAACTCGGTTTCGGGGGCGGTGCTAGCCAGGGTGAGATCTTGCAGATCGTCAACGGCTGCACCATCGCCCGCCGTCAGCGCCTGGCCGTTGAGTTCCACCGATCCTTGCGCCACCTGCAGCCAAGCAATTCGGCCCTCGGCTAGGGTGTGGCTGACCTGATCTCCATCCCCCAGCACCCCACTATAGAGACTGACATCCTGGTGAATCGTCACCGAGCCATCGCGGCCATCCTGGGAACCAATCAGGCGCAGGCGGCCATGCTTTTCGGCGGGGTCGATATAGATTTGCTCATAGCCCGGATCGATGCCGTTGATGGCGGGCAGCAGCCAAATTTGCAGCAAATGCACCGGGTCAGTCTCCGAGGCATTGAACTCGCTGTGCATAATGCCCGTTCCCGCCGACATCCGCTGCACATCCCCGGGGCGAATGATGGAGCCGTTGCCCAAACTGTCCTCATGCTTCAGGGCCCCTTTGAGGACGTACGTGATGATTTCCATATCCCGATGGCCATGGGTACCAAACCCTTGGCTGGGGCTAATGTTGTCCTCATTGATCACCCGCAGCGGCCCAAACCCCATGTACCGAGGGTCGTAGTAATTGCTGAAGGAAAAGGAGTGGCGAGTATCCAACCAGCCAAAGTTGGCCGATCCTCGCTCCTTAGACGGACGAATCCTAATCATAACAACACCTGACAAAACAACTGGAGCGGATAGATTTACCCTTTGCCTACCCTAGACGGAATCCTATGAAAAGACAATAATTAATTTTATAGACACATTGTCTCTTTTAAGAGGACAGTTCTGCGCCTGCCATGGACAAATTCGAGAGCATTCGCGCCTTTATCAAAGTGGTGGAATCCGGCGGCTTTGCCGCTGCAGCCCGCAAAATGGGTCTATCCCGTTCAGCGGTGAACAAACTGGTGTTCAACCTGGAGAACGACCTGCAAACTCAACTATTGCACCGGACTACACGGCAGGTATCGACTACGGCGGCGGGTCGGGCGTTCTATGAACGATGCATCAACATCCTGGCGGATTTGGAGGAGGCCGAACTGGCCCTATCCCAATTACAGAAGGAACCCAGAGGAAACCTGCGGGTCAATGCACCTATGACCTTCGGGGTGCTGTACTTGGGGCCTTTGTTGGTGGACTTTATGGCCCAATACCCCGATTTACAGATCGAACTGAGCCTGAACGACCGCTTTATTGACCCCATCGACGAGGGTTTTGATGTAACGGTACGGATCGCCCCAAGCCCCGGTGCCCCTGGCCTAATTACCCATCCCTTGGCCCCCTGCCCCATGGTGATCTGTGCCGCCCCCAGCTACCTTCAGCAGTGGGGTACCCCCAGCGAGCCCAGCGACCTTTCGGATCATGCCTGTCTGCACTATGGCCCCCATGCCCAGGATAATACCTGGACATTCGCAGATACTCGCCAGGGGCAAAGGGTGGTACCTGTGCGTGGTCCGCTCTGCTGCAACAACGGCGAGGTACTAAGCCAGGCGGCCCAGGCGGGGTTGGGCATTGTGCTAATCCCTCGGTTCATGGTGGAGGATGCCCTTCAGCGGGGGCAGTTGCAGCCAATTTTGACGAATTTCTGCCCCCCTGAAAGCCACATTTATGCCCTTTATCCGGTCAACCGACATCTGTCGGTGAAGGTCAAGGCACTGATTGAGTTTTTGCAGCAACGCTTGGCCCTGGGACGCGTCTCCAGCCCAGCCTAGATCCCTTCACCGAGAAGGCCAGAGATGTATTGGTAGAGGACTAGCGTCCCCCCGGTAATACCCTCGCTAATAGCTCCCCCGGTAAGCGGGGGAGGATGCCCTGTTGGGCCCCCATACCCAGCCGATCAAAGGTAATCTGCAGGTGATGGGCCACCGCCTGACCCAGAATGTCAAGCTGTTGGGGCTGCTGTTGCCAACCTTGATAGGCCTGCAGGTAGTAGTTGAGGGCTAATTGTAATTGGGTCTGGCAATCGGACCCCTGGCCGCCAGCGCCGACCTGGACCAGTTGGTCTTGGACAACGCCAGCGCTGTGACAGGTGGCGGCCAGGTCGAACCCCAGGGGAGTGGCAGGGTCCTGCTGGAGAGCCATCTGGGCGGCGTGGAGGGCTACTTGGTAGGCCCCTAGGGCCAGGCCTAGGCTCTCCTGATAGGCTTGGGGCTGTTGACTTTGGTGCTGGGCCAGATCCCAATAGGCGGTCCCTAGGTTATTTTGGGTGGCGGCACAGCCGGCGGCGGTAGTGGCTACGGTGCGGTAGGCGAGGGCGGCTCCATAGGCGGCGATGGCCTGCTCTAGCCAGAAAACGGGTCGCTCATGCTGGGACAGACTCCAATAGGCGATGCCCAGGTTATTTTGCAGCATGGCGTAGTCCTGGGGATCGGTCTGAGGCGATCGCTGATGTAGCGCCTCTCGGTAGGCCGCGATCGCCTTCTGGAGATTGGCTGGGGGCCGATCCAGCTGGGCCAGACGCCAGTAGGCGGAACCCAGACTGTTTTGCAGGTCGGCGTAGTCCTCCACCTCTTCAGGATTGGCAATGGTTTGTAGGGCCTGGTGAAAGGCCCGAACGGAGTGCTGTAAGGCGATTAAGGGGTCCTCGACATTGGCTAGCAGACCATAGACCGTACTCAGGTTCGTGTAAAGCCGTTTCAGGTTGGTAGCTGGCACGGTGGCCTGGGCCCCCGTCAGGGCCTGGCGATAGGCAGCTACACTGCGGTTTAGCCAGAGGCTAATCACCTCCGGGTGATGCTCTAATTGACCATGGAGCCAATAGAGACTGGCCAGGTCATTGAGGGCGTCACACCAGTCTAACTCGCCCTCCGGTAGTCCCGGCATGGCCTGCTGGTAGAGGGAAATGGCAAAGTCGAGGGTGGCGGAGGCCGTGGCACCGGTTTCTATCCGATCACGGCAGAATTGGGCGGCGGCCAGGTAGGCGCGAGCCCGGGTGAGGGGGCCAGCCTGAGCCTCCTCCAGTTCTTGCAGATAGTGGCTGTAGCTGATCAGGGTAGGGTCCTGCAGGAGTTCTGGGGGCAGGGCTAGGGCAAGTGGGGGTGGCTCGGGCTGGAGGGCCGCCTGGCGGTTGGGGTTAACCCTCGCCGTCGACGCCGTCACGGACTCGGGGGCGTTAACTGGGGTAGGGTCACCTACAAATTCGAACAGGCCACTGCGCGATCGCCAAAACCCAGGCACCGACTGCCGAATTTTGCCCAACCAGGGACGGGAAAGCCACACCAGCAGGCGACAGTCGAGTTGAGTAAGCAGTGTATCAACCTGGCTGAGGGAGGCAAGGAAACGGTTTTGGACGGTCAAGGACTGGCGGGCTAGGGCTTCTATCCCCAAAATTTGAAAGGTCGGAACCACCTGGCTGGAACTGGGTAAGCGCCGGTGTTGCTTCAGCCACATTAATATCTGGCGCACCAAGTCGGGGGTTTGACCATCAAGATAGAGGGTGACCAGGGGAGATGGCTGGCCATCCCCTAGATCGCTGGCCAATCGTTGCACCAATTGACTCTGTAGATCACTGTCATCACAAATCACCAGCAGCAGTTGTCGCCGCAGGCTGAGGTGGAGAGCCTGGCGCAGAGCCTGGTAAGTTTCCTGGTTATGGCCCAAGAACGTCTGAGTTGAGAGGGAAAGAACAGCGACCACCGTGGTTAAGATGCATACTATTTCATTATCGTGCCCCAGAGGACTTTACCTGGGGCAACCTGGCCCTCGGCTTAATTAAAGCTTCATGGTTAGGTTCGGTCTACCTATAGCCGTTGCCAGGCCGCTTGTAAGAAAACGCTTGAGGAGAGGGTTGTTGCACGAGGTCAAAGCCAAGGGAAGTCGCCTGCTTTATGGCTCGTAGCTGGTCTTGGTTTGCTTCCAGGGCTGACCTTCAGCATCCCATTGGGTGAGTCGCTGAGGACAAAACGGCGGTGCTATGGGTGGCGATAGGCTGAGACCCGGAGCATTGCTCGACGTCCTGAGCCCAAGGGCTACAGCTATGATTTTGACCAGAACTTTCGGGTTAGGGTCAACGCTGAATAGGCCCTCTGGCGGCCCTCCATCAGGCGGCCCCGGCTCAATAGCTGATCTCCTTAGATTCGTAGGCATAGGGCTCAATGTGAATTGTAATGCGAGCTGGGCCGTAGACCTGCTCGAGTTTGGCTTCCACGTCTTCGGTTATTTGGTGGGCGGATTCTACGTCTTGAGGTTGAACCACCAGATGCATGTCGATAAACACCTGACGGCCCAGTAAACCTCGCGAGGCAATGCTATGGCAGTTGACTACCCCTGGGACCTGCATGACCTGGTGATGAATGGCTTCGGGAGCGATCGCCATTTCATCCACCAGCCAGGGGAGATTTTCCCGTAACACCGACCAGCCACTCTTAAAAACCAACAGGGCGACGGGAAAGGCAAGGGCCACATCTAGCCACTGCAACCCCTGCCAGACCCCAATCAGCCCCCCCAGCACCACCATCGTGGCCCAGATGTCACTCATGGTATGGCGAGCATCGGCGACTAAAATCTTACTATTCAGGCGTCGCCCTACCTGGCGCTCATAAACGGCCACCACAATATTGATCGCCAGCACCACCAGCAACAACACCAGGGCCTCAGGTCCCATGGTGACCATCTGTCCACCGGTTAGGATCCGTTCAATGGCACTGGTAATGATTTCAAAGCAGGCAATTCCTAAAAATGCCGCTACGCCAAGGGCACCAAGGGCTTCGAATTTGTGGTGACCATAGGGGTGGTCCCGATCAGGGAGAGGATTGGCCAGACGGTTAGTCGCCAACCCCAAGAGGTTATTAGCACTATCAGTAACACTGTGTAGGGTATCCGCCATTAGGCTAAGGGAACCAGTCAGCCATGCCACCGAGGCCTTCAAGATCACCACTGACAGGTTTAACCCCAGGGTAACCAATAAAACACGTTGAACCGTATCACGGTGATCGGAGCCCGTAGCATAGTGAGAACGACCCATTACCCCTCACCAGTAAACCTTACTCCCAATTTAGTCTGTTTCCTTTAAACGGGGGTAAGGACGGAAAACCCTGATTGACTGACAAAACTGGTTTTCCAACTGTCGCAATAACCTGACCCTCGCCCAAAGGGCTAGGGTCAGGTAGTAAGGTTCATAAACTGTTGTCAGCCAATCAGCAAAAAACCTAGAGTGTAGCCAGAGATCAAGTATGCCCAGGAAAGAATGGCCGCTGAGAATGTAGTCAGCAAAACCTACGCTCGGCGAGGTTTAAATTTACCAGGGCGAGGCTTGACAATAGCTCCACCAACACCAAAACGACCTAAACTCAGCAAACCTAACCCAACAATTAAAAAATTACTGGCAATCACGATACTAGCCTTAGTTAAACTATTTTTAGCATTTTCTGTCGCCAGGTATGCCTGGCCCTCAATCGACTTGAGAGCATTGTCAAACTCTTCAGGATTTGTTCTAGCATTAATTTCGGGATTGTTACGGCTTTGTTCGACCTGAGTCTGTAGTTGTTCAACCCGCTGGTCGATGTTAGCAGTAGCTTGATTTTGTACCTTTAATCCATCCGAAATGACCAGAATAGAGGTCAACAGGTAAGCTACTCCCAAGGCTAAGGAAGCATAGGATAGGGGTTTACGACGACCCTGAGTTTCCCAGCAGCCATAGATTAATAGGGCAATGCCGAAGAGAAAAACAATGCTGCGATCGCCCACTTGTTGAAGTAAACCAAACCGCCAGGCAGCACCAGAACCAGGAGGCAAAAGTAAACCTAGAAGATCGATAACAAAACCAATCAGACAGATCAAACCAACAATGCGAGCAATCGACTGCCCCGCAGACCCAGAACTGGATTCCTGAACCATAGTGTTAGCCATAGATAGTATTTATCAATTAAACAACAAACAACGGGGTATTAACCGTCATCAAATAGGGAGAAAAAACCTCAAAAGGCCGTCCTATTAGGCGCAGACCTGGGTCGCTTTTTAATAAACGCCATGACTGCATAGTAATAGACGGTAAATAAAACAGCCGAGAAAATCTGTGCTCCCCAAGTACTATGCCAGAAATCATAGGCCGCCTCTCCCCAGTAAATCGAAGCAATGGCCAGTAGCATAATTCTTGGAACATTAAAGATAAAGGCTATGATAATGCCGACCGCCATCAATAATAAGACTCTATGCCATTTTTGATTATAGAGGATGCCCATTACCAAACCAGTGGCGGCTATGGTCAAAGCCATACTCAGGCCATTGCAAGGTTCTCCTACCATAACACTGCCATCGGGCGGAATATGGACGAAATGCAACTCGGCAACGGCAGGGTGACCAAGGAGCCGAAGACCAAAGGCCCCAGCCTGGGCCATAACTCGCTCCAGCCAGTCATCGGGAGTAAAGACTCGCCAAACGTTACGGGCAAAGACCGCAGGCTGAGGATAGGCTGTGAGCAAGGCCATCATCACTGATAACCGATACTTAACGAAAAAGCTAGGTCCCCAGGAACTAACCGCGACACCAGCCAAAACCACCATCCATAGCATCGCCTGGGGCCAAACGGCAAATCGACAAAAGGGAAACAAAAGCACACCGCCAAAAATCATCAGGTAGCCCATCGCCCGATCCGCCTCCGTGGGCTTTAGCTGCATAATATCCAGGCGATTGATCCACAGCTGATAGAGGCCAATGGCTAAACAACCGACCACCAGAGGAGCACCGGCAGAACCTTGAGCGGCACGGGTCACCACCCGGGGAGCCCAGACCAATAAATAGGCTAGACCGACCGTCAGCCCGAGTAAAACAATCCGGCCATGGTTGCTGGCCATAGCTTGGCGTACACAGGCCCAGCTCCAGTGGATGAACTTGACAAGGTGCTTCTTAATATTCATTAAATTCTGCTCCGATTCTGCAGATTAAGATAGAGCCACATCAGGATTTACAGCCATACATAATTATTAAATGCAATTGCTTCACCGAGCCAGCATAAACTATTGTTTTACCAAAACCCTACGTTAGCCTGGGGGTAGTGCTAAGACTTAGTAAAGGATTTGCCAATTTAAAGACAGGCAAAAAAAGGAATGGCCATGCTTAACTAGCATTGCCATTCCCCTAAGGATGGGAAGCGTGGGAAAGCTTGCCCCACCTAGGAAATTTCCTAGGCGTCAGCCTCTTCGGCCTCTCCCTGCTTCTTGCGCAGTGCCGCCACGCCCATACCGATCAACCCGGGCAATAGAGCCGGAGTGGGGACAGGGGTAACGTTGAAGTTGGAAATGGCTACGTAACCAGCGCCATAGGCACTGTCGGCAGACCACACCCCAAATCCAAATTCATCGCCAGGGTTGACTTGAAAGGTGTAGCGGCCAAACTGCCCACTGGTATCTGCCAAGATGGTTTCAACGTTGTTAATAACGACACCGAAGAAATCAAAATCCGGACTATCGTAACTACCGTATCTCCAGTCAAAGGATACGAAGCTGGGTACACTGCCAGGTAACACCGTCTGATAGAAGGTACCGCTAGTGTAGGAGCCAGTCTGACCAATGGCGGGTCGACCAGCGGCATTACCACCGAAGACATTGCTACCTACCACGTAGATCGTGCCGGGAGCAGAACGCTCATCAACACCGCCGCAATTGGCGTTGGGCAATCCGCCAACTGTAGGTATGGGACAGGTAGATGGGCCACTACCTACCTGCCACCATTCGGTTTCAATGCCCCAATAAGTAGGAGCGTAATCTCCAGAAAAGCCCGCCGCTTGGGCAGGTTGTAAATTCGCTAGGGTCAGACTAGAGGCGACCCCGACGGACAGAGCAGTAGCTTTTAGTAAAGCTGATTTCATGACTTCCTCTCAATAGTGGTTAGGAAACTATCGATGCACGGGCAATGTTAACAGCCAGTTAAAGTGACCCCTTACCGAACCAGCCCTAGAAATTGTTAGAAACCCGATGAAATGAAAGTTATTTGACTTCTTCTAATTTCAGGGAATGGCCCTCCATCGAACAATGCGGACTAATTGCCTGACTAAGGACTTGATAGGTCGTGATGGATATGCACCCGACCTATGCAAATATCCTTGAAGACATGGCAAGTTAGATCACTTCTAAGGGTTAACCATCGAGCTAGGACTACACATGCCCCAAACAATTGAGCAAGGATACCTCGATAAACTAGCTACCTCGGAAACCCCATTACCCATAACACGGCTGTATGTAGTCATTATCACCCCGCCTTTTTTTGCCATCAAGTGTTAATACGTAACTTCATCGAAACTTTACGAGTCTCTTTTTATACATACCAATCAGGGATGTCGATAATTATGCGTGATTGGCTGTCGGGGAACCTGGCCCTGACATGGTGAATTGCCTGGCCACAAAGGCCCAGCGGTCAGTGGCTTCTTCGATCAGTTTAGCCGTAGGTTTTCCAGCACCATGGCCCGCTTGAGTTTCGATCCGTATTAATACGGGGGCTTCACCTCCGTGGGCTTGCTGTAGGGCCGCTATAAACTTAAAGCTATGGGCGGGTACTACCCGGTCATCGTGGTCGGCGGTGGTAACCAGAGTGGCGGGGTAGGCGGTGCCCGATCTCAGGTTATGCAGGGGGGAATAGGCATAGAGGGCGGCGAACTCCTCTGGGTCTTGGGGAGAGCCGTAGTCCGACTCCCAGGCCCAACCAATGGTGAACTGGTTAAACCGCAGCATATCCAGCACCCCCACCGCCGGTAGAGCGACGCCAAATAGCTCGGGGCGCTGGGTCATACAGGCCCCCACCAACAGGCCACCATTGCTGCCCCCCATGATGGCGAGCTGGGCCGGCTGGGTGTAGCCCTGGGTCACCAGCCATGCAGCGGCGGCGATAAAATCATCAAAGACGGTTTGTTTGTGACGGCGGGTACCGGCCTGATGCCAGGCTTCACCGTACTCACCGCCCCCCCGCAGGTTGGCCACCGCATAGATTCCCCCCATATCCATCCACACCAGGTTGCTGACGGAAAAGCTGGGGGTGAGGGAGACGTTAAAGCCGCCATAGCCGTAGAGCAGGGTGGGCTGGGGTCGGGTGCGGTCCAGGTCGCGGCGATGGGTGATAAATAAAGGGATAGCGGTGCCATCCAGGCTGGGGTAAAACACCTGGGTGGTCTGGTAGTCTTCCGGATCAAAGGCCAACTGGGGTTGGCGATAGGGGGTGCTGACACCGCTCTCCAGGTCGTAATGGTAAATCGTGCTGGGTTGGGTAAAGCTGGTGAAACTATAGAAGGTTTCCCGGTCTTGACGCTTACCCTCAAAGCCATCGACGGAGCCAATTCCTGGCAGGTCGAGGGAGCCCAGGGGCTCGCCACTGAGCTGGTAGAGGCGCAGGCTGGTGTGGGCGTCCTGCAGGTAGTTAGCAATAAATTGGTCGTGGATCAGGCTGACCCCCTGCAGGGTATCCTCCCCCTCCGGAATCACCTCTTGCCAGTGCTGGGGTTGGGGGTGGTGCAGGTCAATGGCGATCAGGCGGCCGCGGGGGGCCTGGTGATCGGTGCGAAACCAGAGGCGATCGCCCTGGTTATCCACAAAACTATAGTTGGCCTCAAACTCAGCAATCAGTTCCACCACAGGGCTGTCGGGGTGGCTGAGATCCTGATAAAACACCAGGTTATTCGGGTCAGTACCGCGCCACACTGAGATGATCAGGTAGCGGCCATCATCGGTGACGGCGCCATCAAAACCCCACTCCTTTTGATCGGGGCGTTGGTAGATCAAGACATCGGCGGATTGGGGGGTGCCCAACCGATGGTAGTACAGCTTTTGATAGTAGTTCACCGCCTCCCCCGCCGCCTCGGGGTCAGGTTCATCATAGCGGCTGTAGAAAAAGCCCTGGTGGCCATGGCTCCAGGACGCCCCGGAGAACTTCACCCAGCGCAGATGGTCCTCGGTATCCTGACCGGTGGCGATATCCCGCACATACCAGTCCACCCAATCTGACCCCGCCGTGGAAAGGCCATAGGCCAGCCATGCCCCGTTTTCACTGACCGCCAGACCACTCAGGGCGATGGTGCCATCGGCGGAAAAGGTGTTGGGATCCAGCAACACCCGGGGTTCCCCGTCGAGACTAGTGAGGGTGTACAGCACACTCTGGTTCTGGAGACCCTCGTTTTTAAAATAGAAGTAGCGATCGCCCTGGTGGAACGGAGTGCTGTACCGTTCGTAGTTCCAAAGTTGTGTCAGGCGTTGCCGGATAGCCTGACGGTGGGGCAATTGCTCCAAGTAGGCAAAGGTCAGTTGATTTTGGGCCTCGATCCAACGGCGGGTAGCCTCGGACTGGGGGTCTTCTAACCAGCGGTAGGGATCGGCGACGGGGGTACCATGGTAGTCATCGACCTGTTCCTGGCGGGGGCTAGGGGGGTAGGAAAAGGACATGGACATCGGGGATCTAGGGGGGCGAGAGGGGTGGGCTAAACTCCCCCGCTTCCAACCTAAAGCCCCGGATGGAGTAGTCTAACAACTCCATGGGGTGCAGTAGGGGTAAGGGTTTACCCTGTTGGGCTAGGTGTTTCTGAATTTGCAGGGAACAGCCGGGGTTGGGGGAGGCAATCAGTTGGGCACCGGTGTTCAGCAGGTGGGTCACCTTCATCTGGCCCAGTTCCTCCGCCACCTGGGGTTGCAGCATGTTGTAAACCCCGGCACTGCCACAGCAAAGGGCGGCATCGAGGGGTTCCCGCAGGGTCACCCCCGGAATCTGGCGGAGTAGCTGGCGGGGCTGGAGGCTGATTTTCTGACCGTGGAGCAGGTGACAGGCATCTTGAAAGACTACGGGCAGTTCCCCCTCGGTGAGGGGATGGAGGGGGGCAGTGAGGCCGACCTCCGCCAGGAACTCCTGCACGTCTCGCACACGAGCGACGAAGGCCTGGGCGCGATCGCCATACTCCGGATCCTCAGCCAGGATATGGTGATATTCCTTTAAAGTATGGCCACAGCCCGCCGCATTGATGATGACATAATCGACCTGGGCCTGGTCAAAGGCGTCGATCATCTGACGGGCCAGGGTTTGGGCCTGGGCCGACTCTCCCTGGTGGGCCGGCAGGGCAGCGCAACAGCCCTGCTGGGGAGGAATCACCACCTCACAACCATTAGCACTGAGCACCCGGGCGGTGGCCTGGTTGACCCCAGCAAAGAACACCCGCTGCACACAACCCAGAATTAAACCCACCCGGTACCTTGTCGGCCCCACCGCCGGCCATACCGCCGGCAAGCCATCGCCAAAACTATCGCCGGTGACCCGCGGTAGCAGGGAGGCCATGGCGGCCAGATTCGGAGACAACTGGGCGAGCCAGCCGGTCTGCTGGATCAGACGATCAAGGCCCAGCCGCTGATACAGATACAGGGGGCCGGCCAAAAGCCGCAGCCGCCGGGGGTAGGGAAATAGATTGAAAATCAGTCCCCGCAACAGTTGCTCCGGCCAGGAACGGTGAGCATGGCGTTGCACCTGGGGCCGCACCGCCGCAATCAGTTGATCGTACTGCACCCCGGAGGGGCAGGCGGTGGTACAAGCTAAGCAACCCAGGCAGGAATCAAAATGCTGTACCGAGGCGACCGACAGGGGCGCTTCCCCCTGATTAATCGCATCCATTAAATAGATACGCCCCCGCGGGGAGTCCATCTCCTTCCCAATGACCCGATAGCTGGGACAGGTGGTGAGACAAAAGCCACAGTGAACGCAGGCACTAATTAAATCGGCCCGAGGGGGCTGATGGGCATCAAAGCCATCGGGGTGAGGCGGCACCGATGAACGGGCAGAGGGTACTGGGGTATCGCAGGGTTGCATGGGCTGGCTTTAACCACATTATTGTTTAGCCTAACCTGCAGACTGCGGCTTTGGTGCAGCTTAGCCGATAGGCGGCTTAAAAAAAATAAATGGTAGGGTTAGAGCATGACCGGTTAAACACCGCAAACCATAAAAATAGATCAGTCCGCTTAGATCAAGCCACAGCGGCTGGGCTAGCGGTCTAGCCGGGGTAGCTAACCATACTGGACCCTAATAAATCTCGGGCTCGGACTCAGGAATGGCAAAGTTGGAGGGGTCGTTCAGATAACGCAGGGTATCCTCCTCAAGACGGTGAATCAGGTAAGGTTCTAGGGCATCAGCATGGCGTAGGGCGGCCAGGTAGCCCTCCAGGTAGAGGCGCAGATCGCTAGTGCGATAACCCCGGTTCCAATGATCTACGAAAGCATCGGTAAGGCGCTGATAGTACCGAATCGCTCTAGCATCCTGAAGCATAGGTCCTGCGTGGTCTACGTTTAAGTCCTAATCAAACAGATGACGTTCGTCATCGAAGCAAGCATCCCATCGGGCGCAAAGGGCATCCGTCACCATGGCTTCAAGGGCGGCATTGTTGACAGTTTGAGTCAAATGCTCTTTAATCGGGTCTGACAACGGGATCAGACGTAATCGACGGTTATCCTGTACCAAATCAAAATGACTTTGGTTGCTATCGGCCCGGGTCATTTCCAGGTAGTCAAAGCTGTGGACGTTGATGTAAAGCGTACGGTTAGCCACCAGGGTGGCTTGCTGGCTATCGGAGAAAACCTCCATGACCAAGCCTCGACCGGTGGAAAGCACGACCCCATCCTCAAAGTGGCTATAACTAACCTGACCAAGGTCCTGCAATAATCTGACCATGTCAGATTTATTGATCACGACCCCATTGTCCACCAGACAGGGAGGTAAGGTGCTCAAGGGTTGATTACACTCGTGATTCATATCGTCTTAACCACGCTGATTTAGGAATCAACACGAAGGTATGGCGGGAAAGGGGTTTGGCCGTTTCAAAGACTGGTTGGTGTCGCCAGAGGCGTGAAGTTCCTCAAAATTTGATGAATTTCCCTAGCCTGGTATTAGCAACGCTGTCCTTGGGTATTTTGGTCAAACCTATTGATCAGGTCCAACGGCATACCATCACGATACTCGATCTTGCTAGGAATGATCTGACTGAGTTTAGCTTTCTAGCCCGGAGTAGATCGAAGCAGGGGCGGCAAAGCGTTCTGTAATGAGGATTTTGCCTGGGCAGTTAATAATCCGTAATATGATGAAAATCTTTACGCTGGGGGGAGTCGGTTGGCGGAGGATGATCGCACCACAAGCATGGCACCGGATCCTGATGGCGAGGGCCCCAGGGCAGGGCTGGTCGCCCGCTGCGGCGGAGCCATTTTGTTCTATACCCGATTACCCCTACTACCGGGATGGCGTCCAGATTTCGGGGGGATCGCCGGATTGTCTCCCTTGGTAGGGCTGGGGTTGGCCGGTCTGTTGACAGGGGTGGATGGCCTCTTGGGATTGGCTGGGATGCTTCCCCTTAGCCGTAGTGCTTTGATTGTGGCGCTCTGGCTGTGGTTAACCGGTGGGCTGCATCTAGATGGGGCGATGGACACCGCCGATGGTCTGGCGGTGAGGGATGGCGATCGCCGCCTGGCGGTGATGGCGGACAGCCGCAGTGGGGCCTTTGGGGTGATGGCGGCGATCTCCATCCTAGGGCTCAAAACCCTGGCCTTAGCAGACCTATCCACGGGGCGGGGGGGCCTCCTGGCCACGGCGATGGTGTGGGGACGCTGGGGCCAGGTGCTGGCGATCGCTCGTTACCCCTACCTGCGGCCTGGAGGCAAGGGCGCCTTCCACAAAGCCCATCTGCGTCTACCGGGGGATGTGTTGATTGGTCTGGCGGCGGGGATATTGCTCTGCGGAGCGTGGGCCAGGCTCAATCCAACTGATCTGGGGTTAGCGATCGGCGGCCTGGTGGGGGGGGCGGCGGCGGCCTGGGGCATAGGCGCCTGGTTACAGGCCCAGCTAGGGGGGCACACCGGCGATACCTACGGAGCGACGGTGGAATGGACAGAAACCCTGGTGATCTGCTTGGGGGCACTTCTGGGCGGGTTTCAACGGTAGGATGGACCTGGTGTCCTCTGCAGCCCAACCATGGCCTCCATCCTTGATCCACCGATTGCCCTCAAGGTCGCCAAGATGCAGGAGCGGGTTTGCTGGCAGCACCCCCTCCTGGTCCAGCACCAGATTGATCAAACCCGCCTGATCCTGGAGGACGGCACCACCGAGGATCGACAATTCTCCTTCTTAGTGATTGGTGACAGTGGATCGGGCCCCCATCCCGACCACCACCCCCAACGCCACCTGGCGGAACAGATGCTGCCCCACCTGACCGATTGTCGATTTATGCTGCACACCGGTGATGTGGTCTATCAGGTGGGATCTAGTGAGCAGTATCCACAAAATTTTATCCAGCCCTACCGAGAGTGGTTAGTGGGGGGCGATCGACCCGATCAAATTGCCTTCGATGGCATGGTCTTTAAGTTCCCAATTCTGCCGGTGCTGGGCAACCATGACTACTACAATTTACCCTGGCTTTACGGGGCCCTAGTCCAGTTGACGCGCCCCCTACGACGACTGCTGGGGGTTAACCTCACTCCCAACATCGGCTGGCATGGGTCGGGGGTGGGGGAGGCCTATGCCCGAGCCTTCCTTGACTATTTGCAAGCCCTGCCCGACGCCGCCCTGGAGGCTCACTTAAAACGCCACTATGGCCCATGGGGTAAGACTGGCCAGGGGTTGCGATACCAACCGGGTCAATTTACCCGTCTGCCAAACCGCTACTACCGCTTTCGTTACGGAGGTATTGATTTCTTTGGCCTCGACTCCAGTACCCTCAACGATCCGACGGCGATAGTGCCCGGTGATGGGCATCAAACCCAGTCAGAACAATTGCTAAAGGCCCATTACCAGGCTCTCCAGCACCAACGACAGGAGATTTTAACAGAGGCGGCTCACCTGGTCCGTGACCGCTACCGCCAAGAGCGCCTGGATGATCTGCAGGCAAAGCTGGAGCAACTCGAGGAAATCGACCTAGATTTGCAGAAACAACTAAACACCAGGGAAAGATCCTGGATCGACAGTGAGCAGCTGATCTGGTTACGGGATGGTTTGATCGCCTCCTGGGCCGACCCCCAAAGCCGGGGACGGATTTTATTTTTTCACCATCCTCCCTACGTTACAGAAACCAGTAAATGGAACCAGGGACAAACCCTGGCCATACGGCACCAGTTACGCTGGGTGCTCGATCAGGTGGTCGCGGCCGTCCCCCAATTGTCGCCTGGCCAGCCCTCTGTCAACCTGGCGATCAATGGTCATGCCCACTGTTTTGAGCATCTACGCAGCCTAGATACGGGCCACGGGGATAGTCACATTGATTGGCTAGTGTGCGGCGGAAGTGGTCTTAGTCTCAGACGACAGCGACCCGAAGGCCCTGATCTAGAGGAGCCCTGGCCCGATTCCCGAGGGGGTACCAGAGCCATCGCCCAGTCGGGGTGTTTTGTTGGCCTCACCGGCCATCACCGGGAACGGCGACGGCCCTATTCATTTATCCGAATCGATGTCGGAGGTGAGGATCAACTTCGGTTTGTCGTCACCCCCTATATTTCTGAACGGTATCAGCAGACCTGGCGAGACTACCGCCTTAACCCCCTGGTACTGGGGTAGTTATTGACGACGGTTAATCAACGTAATGTAATACAGCAGGTTGAGGAAGGCGTAGAACGCCGTAGCCACATAGGTCAGGGCCGCAGCGTTGAGCACAGCACGGGCTCCCTTGTTTTCATTCCCCTGCAGGATACCAAGCTCATCAATCAGACGCAGGGCCCGGTGGGAGGCATCAAACTCCACCGGCAGGGTGACCACATGAAACAGTAAAACAGCCGCGAAGAAAAACACCCCTAACCAGGCCAGGTTCAGGATATTGAAGACCAATCCCGCCATGATCAGCATGGGTCCTAGGTTGGAGC
The DNA here is from genome assembly GCA_964452545.1 of uncultured bacterium. Lineage (GTDB taxonomy): Bacteria > Cyanobacteriota > Cyanobacteriia > Phormidesmidales > Phormidesmidaceae > Nodosilinea. Next base: position 7,538 of record CAYVMR010000014.1, on the reverse strand, counting down.
CCAGGTTGACCAGGGGCACCAAGGCGGCCCGCAGGTTCATAAACCGATAGCCCTCCACATCCTGCAGCACATGGCCACATTCGTGGGCTGCCACGGCGGCGGCGGCCAGGGAACTAGACCCATAGATACCCTGGGATAGGCGCACTGTCTTGGCGCCCGGGTCATAGTGATCGGTTAACTCACCGGCCACCGGTTCTACCTTAATATGACCGATGCCTTTCTTGCTTAAAATCGCCTGGGCTACTTGTGCTCCCGTCATGCCCAAGCTGGACTGAATCTGGGCGTAGCGACGATAGGTGCCCTTAACCTTGGACTGGGCCCAAAACATGAGCACCATCCCTGGAATCATCAGCAACATGTAAATGGGATCAAAGAACATGGTCCTAGTGCTCTCATTGTGGGAAAGATGTAGCTGTGATCAGAACGCTGAGGGAACGGTTGGTTGTCAACAGCGAATCCTGGGTAGGCGTTCTCATCATGGTTAAACTTTACCAGGTTAGTCCAGTTCGGCTCATGGGGCTATCCCACCCTAGGCAGTAGGGGTTGTATCCCCTTGGGCTGGATCAAAGGACGGATGGGGGGCCGGCCGGAGGGAATCAGGCCAAAGCAAACACCCTGGTCGCTCTGGACAGAGCCGCCGTCTGGGGCTAGGATGTTTTTTCGAATATTTTAATTATTTGTTATTCAGAATGGGGTTATTCGCGGCGGGAATAATCTAAAGCTGGGAGTCAATGGGCAAATGACTGGATGACCTAACCTCCGGCCGATGACGCGGGAGACTCTGCTGGGGGTGTGGAATGGGAAACACGGGTTGATCCAGGGTAACCTCGAGCACTCGGCTAGTCTGGGGCCTATGCGCCGCCGTAGGGGTGAGGTTGACCTCCCCAGACAGGAGATTTAGGGCTGCTAGTACCAACACCCCGGCGGTGGCCATGGTCACCGTGCCTAATCGGTAGCGAAGTCGTTGCAGCACCTGCCTGGCGGTTACCTTCCCCTGGGGGTCGCTCAAGCATAGCTCTTGGCAGCCTTGACGGAGGCAGAGGAGACGATGGTAGAGACAGGTAACAGTGGGGTCGGTGTTTAACCAATGCTGGACCACGGCACGTTCTTGGGCCGTGACCTCACCATCAAGGTAGGCGCTTAGCAACTCAAAGCGATCGCGCCTCATCACATCGGGCTCAATATAGGGGTTTATTGGCCTGTCTAGGGGTTGACTAGTTCCGGTCAAAGCAATCACACTAGGCTCAGCGTCACCAGAGACGTAGGGAGTAGACATAGGGACAGGATCGGCTATAGGGCGCTACAGAAGCAGATCGAAGGGAGAAACCCAAGGTCAAAGAGTAGGGGGGATCCATCCTGACTACCATTGCCCAGGGCAACGGGTCAAGGACCCAACAATCTATCATAGCGGTATCAACCAAGAATTTTAATCCCTACCTCAGGGATTTTACGGATTGAGCCGCTGTTAATGATTCTCAAGAAACGACCTGGCGGGGTAAACCCGTGAACCTACCCACGCAGCCAGGGCTATTCCCGCCAGGTTGGGTCGGCTACTCGGTAAACTTGAGGCGGTGTCGGAAATTGGCGACGGACTCGACAATACCGAGGGCAACAAAATTAGTCAGCAGGGATGAGCGACCATAGCTGAGCCAGGGTAGGGGAATACCGGTAATTGGGGCCAGGCCAATAGTCATACCAATGTTGATAGTGGTTTGGAACAGAATCATGGAAAAGATACCGATGGCTAGCAAGGACCCAAAGTTATCCTTGGCATTTTGAGCAATCACCACCAAACGAAAGAAAATCAGCAGGTAAGCTACCAGCACAACCATACAACCCACAAACCCCCACTCTTCCCCCACGGCGGAGAAAATAAAGTCTGTATGTTGCTCTGGAATAAAGGATAACTGGGTTTGGGTGCCGCCCCTCAAGCCCTGCCCCCACAACTGACCTGCACCGATGGCGATGCGGGATTGAATCAGATGGTAACCACCCCCCAGGGGATCCTTATCGGGGTCCAGGAATAGCACTAGGCGGTCCTTCTGATACTCCTCCAGAAAACCCCAAAATACTTGCCCTAGTTTGCCAGAAATCAAATTAATCACCGTCGCTAGAACGCTGGATAGCCAACGCCAAGGTAGGGTGTACCAGGCGATCGCCCCCATGGCCGCTGACCACAGTAGCCACACCGGAATCGACACATTAAACAAAATCCCCGCCACCAGGGGTGAAACCATTAACACCAACCAACCAGGCTTGCAGTTAGCCCAGTAGAGCATGCCCAAGAGAACGGCGCCAAACACCAGGGAACTGCCCAGATCTGGCTGAATAAACACCAACGCCCAGGGCAAAGCGGTAATCCCTAACGCCGCCCCCAACCCTGGCAGGGTGGAGGCGTCACGACGGCTCAGCACAACGGCCACCGTAATAATCATACCCACCTTGGCAAATTCCGAGGGCTGCACGTAAAAACCACCGATGCCAATCCAGGACTGAGCCCCATTCCCGACGGTGCCAATAAACAGGACCAGCACCAGAAAAGCATTGGTCAGGCCATAGATAATCCAATACCATTCCTGTAGTCGTTCATAGCGACTGCGGGAGATCCATAGGGCCAGGACCAGGCAGACCAACCCCAGACCCAGGTGGTTGAGGTCATAGCGGGTGCCAGCCATGGTGGTCTGAATACTACTCAAGACCAGGCTGGAAAAACCCACCATCAAACTGGGCAGCAGAAATAGGAGCCAGTCCACCTCCTGCCAGCCCTCCATGAGCAGTTGCCAGCGTTTTTGCCACTGTAGATCGAGCATACTAGTTACCGATAGGGATCTACCCCTAGGGGGTCAGGGCGGCTACCGAAACCCGGGCCGCCAGTTGTTGGGCGATCGCCCATAGGGCTTTGGCCGCCGCCGATTCTGGAGCCTGCACCAGGATCGGCAGGCCCTGGTCACCCCCCTGACGTACCGGCATCTCCAGGGGAATGCAGCCCAGCAGGGGAATGTCCAACTCCCTGGCGATTTTCTCACCGCCGCCGGAGCCAAAAATATCGTAGGCCCGATCGGGGGCGTCCGGGGGAATGAACACACTCATGTTTTCCACTACCCCTAATACTGGCACCTGCAACTGCTGGAACATGCGCAACCCCCGCCGGGCATCGGCGATCGCGACGCTTTGGGGGGTCGACACGATCACCGCCCCAGCCATCGGCACCGCCTGGGCCAGGGTGAGTTGGGCATCGCCAGTGCCGGGGGGCATGTCGACAATTAGATAGTCGAGGTCGCCCCACTCCACCTGGTAAAGAAACTGGCGGATCACCCCGTTGAGCATGGGACCCCGCCAAATTACCGGTTGGTCGGGGTCAATTAAAAAGCCCATGGAGACCATTTTCACCCCATGGTTAAAGGCCGGCTCCAGCACCTCCCCCTGGGGGCCCTGCCGGACATTGATATCCGCCCCGGTCAGGCCCATCATCATCGGCGCATTAGGGCCGTAGATGTCGGCATCGATCAGCCCTACGGCAGCCCCGGCCTGGGCCAGGGCCACCGCCAGGTTGACCGCCACAGTGCTTTTACCGACCCCCCCCTTACCACTGGATACGGCCACAATATTTTTCACCCCGGCAATACCGGTGCGATCGGGGAGGGATTTTTGTTGGGGGGTTTCCGCCGTCACAGCCACCGTCACGGCGGTCACCCCCGGCAGGGCCCGCACGGCTCGTTCACAGTCTTCTACGATAAATTCCCGCAGGGGACAGGCGGGGGTGGTTAGGACCAGGGTAAAACTTACCTCCCCATCCTGGATGGCCACCTGACGAATCATGTTGAGATCCACCAGGCTCTTTTGGAGTTCAGGGTCCTGAACTGGTCGCAGGACCTCCAGGACAGCATCGGGGGTTAGGGATGGGCTCATAGCCATGGATTCACAGCGCAGTAGGGTCGAAGATAGGTGGGACGACACCGGCTGGACGGGGGAATGAGCCAAGGAGAAATCAAGGTCCTGAGCATTCCAACCCCGTCCTTAGATAACGTAACTTTACATACAGTAACGTATTGCGAGCCGCGACGGTCCCCTGGCCCAAGCCTGTCCAGGTGGTCCGGGGTAAACTCTAGGGTAAACATTGAGTTTCGCAACATTTTTCCAGCCCAGGGGGGTTGCCTCTGGCCTTGGGTACAGGTTTCACGGTAGCTTGAATAGGTAAACCTGGGGATCCACCGGTGATCAGCCCAGTTCGGGTAATCGCCAAGCTAGCCCGTTTATAGCCCCCAGCCTAGCGGCCACAAGCCAGAACGCCTAGCCAGCCCTTGAGCTCACCGATCCACGCTGTCCTCAGGGGTATGGCCAAAGCCATACCCCTGGAGGAGACCAGCTGTAGGAAGTCTCCCGTTCCTCAAATTCACCGGTTCATCGCCCTCTGTTTAGTCAAGTTTCAGCACCTATGACCCTCTTTCCATCGCCTGTTTCCAGTTCGGCCCCCAGCTACGATCGCCCCCCCAGTGATTCTCGGGAGCGGGCCAGCACCATGCTGAAGGAACTGCAAGACAGTATTTGTCAAGCCCTGGAGCGCCTGGATGGCGAGGCCACCTTCCAGGAAGATAGCTGGGAACGACCGGAGGGCGGGGGCGGTCGATCGCGGGTGCTCAAGCAAGGTCAGGTGTTTGAACAGGGCGGGGTAAACTTTTCCGAAGTTTGGGGGGATCACCTGCCTCCCTCCATTCTGGTGCAACGCCCCGAGGCCGCTGGCCACCGCTTCTACGCCACCGGCACCTCCATGGTGCTCCACCCCCGCAATCCCTACATTCCCACCGTGCACCTCAACTACCGCTACTTTGAGGCGGGGCCGGTGTGGTGGTTTGGCGGCGGTGTCGACCTCACCCCCTACTATCCCGTGGATGCTGATGTGGTGCATTTCCACCAGACCCTGAAGGCGGTCTGCGATCGCCATAACCCCCATTACTATTCCGTCTTTAAACCCTGGTGCGACGAGTATTTTTACCTCAAACACCGCCAAGAAACCCGCGGTGTGGGGGGGCTATTCTTTGACTACCAGGACGGCCAGGGCCAACTCTACCGCGGCCCCGATCCTGACAAAACGGCGGCCCAGGCCAGTCAGGCCCTGGGGGATCTGCCTCCCCGATCCTGGGAGGAGCTGTTTAGCTTTGCCCAGGACTGTGGCGCCGCCTTCCTGCCGGCCTATCTGCCCATCGCGGAGGCCCACAAAACCGACCCCTATGGCGATCGGGAACGCCAGTTTCAGCTCTACCGTCGGGGCCGCTACGTGGAATTCAACCTGGTTTACGACCGGGGTACGATCTTCGGCCTGCAAACCAATGGGCGCACCGAGTCCATTCTTATGTCCCTACCTCCCCTGGTACGTTGGGAGTACGGCTATACGCCGCCGGTCAACAGCCCTGAGGCCAGGCTCTATGAGGTCTTCCTTAAACCCCAAGATTGGGTGAATTGGCCGACCTGATCCGGTGTTGCCCCATGCTCTGTCTGCCTCACCCATCCCTGTTGCACCTCCTACAGCTGACCAGTCCAGCGCTGCCGGTGGGGGCCTACAGCTATTCGGAGGGGCTGGAGGCCCTGGTGGAAGCGGGGTTGACCAGTCCAGCCGAGATCTTGGTTTGGCTCCAGCAGGAACTGGCGGGGGGGATGGTGCGGTTAGATGGGGCGGTGATCTATGGCGTGCACCGCGCGGCCATGGTGGGTGACGGGGTCGAGATCGTCGCCTGGAACCAGCGGCTGTCAGCCCTGCGAGAGGGCGAGGAAAGCCGTCAACAAAGCTGGGCCATGGGGCGGGCCCTGGGCCGACTGATGGCGGACCTCCATCCTCCCCTAGCAATCCCCCTGTCCCCCCCCTGGAACTTTGCGGTGATCGTTGCCCTAGCGGCCGTTCATTGGCAAATTCCCGCCGAGGGGGCGGTGCTAGGCTATCTGCATAGCTGGGCCAGCAACCTGATTACCGCAGCGGTAAAACTCGTCCCCCTGGGCCAAACCCAGGGGCAACAGCTGCTATTGGATCTCTATCCTGCCCTGGAGTTGACCACCCACCAATGCCAGGGGCTAGAGGCCGATGACTTAACCCTCAGCAGTTGGGGCACCGGCCTGGCCGCCATGCACCATGAGACTATGTACACTCGTCTATTCAGGAGTTGAACCGCGCTGATGATGGACATACAGGTCTGGCCCGGTCAGTCCCATCCCCTAGGGGCGACCTGGGATGGATCCGGTACTAATTTTGCTATTTTTTCCGAAAATGCCACGGCGGTTGATCTCTGCCTGTTTGATGATGGGGGTCAAGAAACCCGCTTCCCGCTGAAGGAAATGGAAAACTATATCTGGCATGGCTACCTGGCGGAGGTTGGTCCTGGCCAGCGCTATGGCTTTCGGGTGCAGGGACCCTACATACCGGCGATGGGCGATCGCTTTAACCCCCACAAACTGCTGATTGATCCCTACGCCCGGGCCCTGGAGGGGGACATCCAGCTGAACCCCCGGATCTTCGGCTACAACATGGCAGAGATAGCCCTTCAAGATGCCGACCTGACCTTCTCGGAGTTGGACGGGGCCGCCTATGTGCCTAAGGCGATTGTGATTGACCCCAGCTTTGACTGGGAGGGCGATCGCCACCCCCGCACCCCCTGGCACCGTACGATTATCTACGAAACCCACGTCAAGGGACTGACCAAAACCCATCCCGATCTGCCGGAAACCCTGCGCGGTACCTACGCCGGTCTGGCCCACCCGGTGATGGTTGACTACCTCACGAACCTCGGAATCACCGCCGTGGAACTGCTGCCGGTCCACCATTTCCACGCCTTCCCTGGGCACCTGGCGGGCACGGGCCTACGCAATTACTGGGGCTATGACTCCATCGCCTACTTTGCCCCCTACTCTGGCTATAGCGCCGCCGGACAGGCGGGACAGCAGGTGCAGGAATTTAAGCAGATGGTCAAGGCGTTGCACCAGGCCGGCATAGAAGTGATTTTGGACGTGGTTTACAACCACACCGGGGAAGGCAACCACCTGGGGCCCACCCTGAGTCTGCGAGGTATTGACAACCAGGCCTACTATCGCCTGGTGGAAGATACCCCCCGCTACTATATGGATTTCACCGGCTGCGGCAATTCCCTCAACGTCCGCCATCCCCAGGTTTTGAAGTTAATTATGGATAGTCTCCGCTACTGGGTGCTGGAGATGCATGTGGACGGGTTTCGCTTCGATCTGGCCTCGGCCCTGGCGCGGGAGACCCGCCGCATCAAGTTCCTCATCGCCTTCCAGGCCACCTGGACCCTGCCCGCCTATGCCGCGCAGCAGGCGGCCATCCTGCAGAATCTCAGCCGCGGCCGCCTGGAGTGGAACATCATCACCGGCGGCAACCCGGCCAGCCAGCGCGCCAATGGCGACTTCCTCGAACACGACCTGCGCTACAAGCGCACCGGCGAGTTCCTCGACATCATCCAGGGCCTCTGGGAGAACGAACGCTTCTCCTACGACGGCGACATCTACCAGCTGGAGAACGGCGCGCTGCCGCCCGA
>CAYVMR010000013.1:0-24601 GCA_964452545.1 uncultured bacterium | reverse complement strand
AACCCTAGGCTGCCACCGGTATACCGATCGCCCCCTACCCTGCTCCCCCTTGCCCTGAGATTGCCGCTGCAGCCAGCCCTTTTTTACCAGCCGCTGCAGTACCGTGGTCACCGATGCCTGACTAAGGTCGCGATCTGGATCCGCTAGGATGTGGTCGTGAATTTCCTTCACTGTCGCGCTGCCCTGAGCCCAGATAATTTCCAGGATCTCACGTTCTAAGGGCCCCAGGGAAAGCTGATGGGGGCGATGGTGGGGCAGGGGAGCCATGGTGATCGCGTAAAGGTAGATAAACCGCCGCCAGGGCTGAACCACCTCGCTGGGGTGAGCGCCTGTTGGGTATTTTCAGTTTAAGGGATGGAACCGATTTCGCCAGCCCAGGTGGTTACAGGCCGTAATATTTGACCAGTCGTCATTTGCTTGCCAGGTAATCTGGCCGGATAATGCCCAGGTACTCCCCCGCAGCTATTGCTCATCTATAGTGGAAACAAGCACCCCGTTACCTTCCTGGCTACTGAGTATAGGGCTGGCGCTGCTAGTCTTCTTGGGTTGGCCCACCCTAACCATTGCCCATAATCTGGAGACCAAGCTGGGCGATCGCTGTCTCCTGGCGGTGCAACAACAGGCCTACGATCAGGCCATCACCCTCTGTAGTCAGGCCCTGGAGACCGCTGACCAGAACCCAGATTATTGGCTCAGCCGGGGCCTGGCCCGTTACCATGGGGGGGACTTCAGTCAGGCTCTGGTGGACAATACCCAGGCCCTTAGCCTGGCTCCGGAAAACTTTCGAGCCTACTATAATCGGGGGTTGGTGTACGTGGCTCTGCATGACTTTGGTGCGGCCATTGCCGACTTTGATCAGTCCCTTGTGCGGGCCACTACCGCCGAGGCCCTGGTGGAGATCTACGATGATCGGGGCCTGGCCAAGCTGATGGCGGCTCAACCGGAGCAGGCCCTGGTGGACTTTGATCAGGCCCTGGCCCTGGCCCAGGGGGATGTGCGGACCCTCTTCAACCACAGTTGTGCCTGCCACCAATTGGGCCGTACTGAGGCGGCTCTGGTGGACCTGAATCAATTGCTGCGTCTTGATCCTGACCATGCCCGCACCTACCTGAAACGGGGTCTATTGCGACGTTCCTTGGGGGACTATGCTGGTGGCCTGGCGGATCTGCGCCAGGCCGCCCACTGTGCCCAACTCCAGGGGCAGCAGCCTTTACACCATTACATTCTGACCCTGCTCAACGAGTGGCAAAGCCCGGCCCTGGCCACGGGCTGAGGGTCGATTCCAACCCTGGGGACGCTCCCTCCTGCGCTCTAGCCCATTTCCCCTGATCGTGTTATTAAGCAAGGATTCTCCTGACTATGGTTGACGCATCCTATCTAAAAATACTAGGCCAGGGTCTCCTGCTGCTGGGGCTGAGTCTAGGCACTGCCCAGGGGGTGAGCTCTAGCCCTGGGCATCAGGCCCACCCCCCCACCGGTCATGGGCAGCAGCATCCCCATGGGGATGCCCACCACGGTACCTTTGAAATTCCCCCTGGCCAGGCGGTACCCACCCTTAACCTGGTGGTTCATCCCGACGCTCTGCGGGGCTGGAATCTGGAAATTCAAACCACCGACTTTCGGTTTGCACCGGAGCAGGTCAACCAGGCTAATCAGCCTAATTTGGGCCATGGCCATCTCTCCATTAACGGTGAGAAAAGCGGCCGGATCTACGGGCCCTGGGTGCACCTTGTTGATCTGCCGCCGGGGCGTCACCAGATCACGGTGAGTTTGAATACCAACCGTCATCAGACCCTGATCTACCAGGGCCAACCCATTGCCGCCATGGTGGAGATTGTCGTTCCCTAAACCGGCTGGGATCAAATCGGTAGCGGCGGGCGGAGTTTTGGCTACAATGGGGCCTACTCAATTCTGTTTGTAGCCGGTAATCCCTAGCTATGGCCCTGCCCTCCGACTCCCAACCCATGACCGCTGAGGTGTCAGCTACGACGGTGCGGGCAGGTTGGTCAGCCCCCTGGAGGTTCACCCTACGCCGCTTACTGGCCTGGAGCCTGGAGGTGAGTTTACTCACCGCCAGCACCGCCCTGCCCTGGGCCGCTGGAGCTTGGGTTCGCCAGCAGGTCCAGGATCATCTTGTGCCCCTAAATCCGGTGTCTAGCCTGGTGCAAGAGGTAACGGCGGCGCCCCTGGGGCGATCGCGCCAGGCGCTAGTGACCCAGGTGCCCCCCTTGACCAACCTGCTCTGGTTTACCGCCCTGGTCCTACCCTTGGGCTTTAGCCTGCACCATCTCCACAGTCTGGCCACTACCGGCAAAAGCTTACCCAAGGGTTGGCTGGGGCTGCAGGTGGTGGTCCCCCACCAGCCCCAGCCCGGCTACCCCATCGCCCTATTGCGCGAAGGGGTAGGGCGCCTGGGCCTACCCCTCGGTTTGGCTTATCTAGTCTGGCTGGGTAGTGGTGCCTTCCCTAGCCTGGTGGCCCTGGCGGGGCTGAGTCTGACCGCCAGTCTGGCGGGGGGGCTGACCGCCCTCCTCGATCCCCAGAGACGAGCTATCCACGACCGCCTGGTCCGTACCCAGGTGCGGCCCCTGGAGGAGGGCCAATGTTTGCTGGCCCACCAGCGCCCTAAGTTTTCCCCGCGACCGCCGCTGGTCAAGCCTAATCGGTTCGCCCGACTGCTGTTGCCGGTGCAGGTGTGTGCCGAGGATAGTGACCTCCGGTCACTGGTATTCAGGCCAACTAGAACTCGCCGGTTTTCTCGGACCACGGTCCTGGGGGCGATCGGGTGGCTCAGTTTAACTGGGCTAGTGTTCTTAGTCCTGGGGGTTTGGCGGCAGGCGGAGGTCACCCGCCGTGATCAACTATTCCTCGCCCTGGTGGAAAATATTAGTTTGCACGCCACCACTGTTGCCGATCAGCAGGCCGCTGCCCTAGCCCTAGCCAGTAGTGAGGATCCCCGTGCCGTTGCTTTTCTGGTCGATTTGCTCGCCCAAACCCAAAGCCCCGAGCTCCTGGATACCCTGCAGCAGGCCCTGACCACCGCCGGGCCTAGGGCGATTCCCCCCCTGCAGCGCCTGAACCGCAGCCTCACTAGTGACCTCACCCCTGATGCCGATCGCAGCAACCTGGCCCGAGCCCGTCTGCAAGCCGTCCAGCGCACCCTGATGAAGATCCTGGTGATCCACAGCGGCACCCTGCAGGGACTGGACCTGGGGGGCACTAACCTGGCCCAGCATTTAGAGGGTCCAGAGCCCTTTACCCTGGTGCTTGAGCAGTCTAACCTGGCGGGTTTGCGCTGGCGGGACGCCCGCCTGAATGGGGCCCAACTCAGTAGGGCGATTTTCTTTGACCCGGGCAAGGATGGCCATGCCCGCACCTTTGATGACTGGATCACCGATTTTAGCGGCTCGGACCTGACCAATGCTGACCTGACCGCGGCCCAGATTAGCTATACCCTTTTCCGTGGTGGCAGTTTGTTGAGGGCCAACCTTAGCGATGTCCAGGCAGATCATGCTGACTTCTCTGGCGTCAATGCGAGCAGTGCCCGTTGGATCGCCAGCCAGGCCCGCCAAAGTCGCTTCGATCGGGCCAGTTTAGTGGGGGCTGACTTCACCCGAGCCCAGCTGCCCCAGGCGAGCCTGGTTGAGACCCGGCTGCGTCAGGCCATGTTGGCAGAGGCTAACCTGGAGGCAGCCAACCTCAAGGAAAGTGATCTGACCGCGGCCGATCTGACCGCGGCCAATTTACAGAGGGCTAACTTGAGCCAGGCTAACCTCAGCCAAGCTCGCCTGGTGGATACCGACCTGCGCCAGGCTAACTTGCAGGGGGCTAACCTCCAGGGGGCCAACTTGCAGGGAGTAAGGTTACAGGGGGTGGATTTGAGGGGGGCTAACTTGGCTGGAGCGCGTTTTCTGCTTACAGAAGAGCGCCAACCCGATAGCTTTATTACGAGTATTTTGGCTTACCAGTCCGGTGACAACCTGGCTGGGGTGGATCTTTCTAAAGTCCTAAACTTGGATCCGACGCAGCTGACTTACCTCTGTCACCAGGGAGCCTTGCATCCAGATTGTGCCGATTCACCCTAGCTACCCTGGGTAGGCGATCGCTGGCCCGCCAGAGTTTGCTGATGGGGTAAGGGTAGGCCCCGTTGGAGGGCGATTAAATTATCCGCTAAGATTTCTCGGGGCTGCTCACCAATGGCGCTGGCCAGCAGTCCTCCACTGTTGTCTAGATAGAGGAAGTGGGGAATGCCGTCTACACCGTATTGCACCATCTCCGGTAACCACTTGTGGTTATCGACGTTGAGCATCACAAAGTTAATCTGGTCACCATACTGGTGGCGGAGCTGGTCCATGGTGGTAGCCATCGCCTGACAGGTGGTGCACCAGTCAGCATAGAACTCCACCAGAGAGGCTTTGCCGTTACCCTGGGCTACGTCGTAGGGGATGGTTTGGGCGGCCAGGCTGGCCAGGGAGGGACGCCCCGACTGATGGCGTAGCCCCAGAAATAGGACCACCGTCAGGGCGATCGCCACCCCGGCGACAATTAGATTGCGTAGGGTCGTGGGTAAGGTGCTGGGGGAATGACTCACCATAGTTACCTTGCTTACCAGATAGTCAATAGGGAGGGACGATGGAGGAGGGCGGGCCATGGGCCTCAGGACATCGGGCTAGGGTCAGCCCATAGGGCCGATTGAGCGGCTTAGGGGATCTGTATTGGTCCGGCCAATCCGCTTGGCTATAGATAGCTATTCTTTCTCCATAGTTAATACTATAGGCTGGGACAGCGGTCTGGGTCAGGCCTAAACCCAGGGGAAACGGTCCCTCAAGTTCTGGCCCTATCCAACGTTCATCCGGAGGAAGCGCTATGAAAAAACGAGTCAAGCTGACCTTTCCCAAGCGGGCTGTACACATACCGATCACCTACCGCCTGGCTAAGGACTTTAACATTGCCGCCAATATTATTCGGGCTCAGGTAGCCCCCAATCAGGTGGGCACCCTGGTGGTCGAGCTATCTGGGGATATTGACCAACTCAACGATGGTATTGACTGGCTGGAGACCCAGGATATCCAGGTATCTATCGCTAGTGGGGAAATCGTCATCGATGACCAGATCTGTGTCCACTGTGGCCTCTGTACGGGGGTTTGCCCCACCCGGGCCCTTACCCTTGATCCAGACAGCGCCAGGTTGGTCTTTAACCGCAGCCGTTGCATTGTCTGTGAGCAGTGTATTCCCACCTGTCCGGTACAGGCGATCGCCACCAATCTCTAAGACTTCAGCATTTGCTCGGCCATTTGATCCTCGGCATGGGCGACAAAGGGATAGTTTGCCTGGCCGGTGGAATAGACCGTGGGGTAAACACGGCTAAAGGTGAGTGCTCCTCCCGACAGGTTGAAAACTTCCCGGTAGCCTTGCTGTATCAGTATGCGGCTGGCCAGGTAGCCTCGAAAACCCACCCGGCAGTAAACAAACAGGGGACGGCTCCGATCTAACTCTGCATAGCCACTCCGCAAGCTGTTGAGAGGCTGGTTGATAGCCCCCGGGATATGCCACTGCTGGTATTCCTGGGGGGTGCGCACATCCACCAGGATGCCCTGTTGGGTGCGTTCTGGGTAGTCCTCTGGATACCAGGGTTGATAGTCCCCCCGCAGCAGATTAGCGGCTACAAACCCAGCCATGTTGACCGGATCCTTGGCGGCACCGAAGGGAGGGGCGTAGGCCAACTCCAGGTGCTCTAGGTCAAAAACGGTGAGTTTTGCACGCAGGGCGGTGGCTAAGACATCAATTCGTTTATCCACGCCGTCAAAGCCCACCACCTGCGCCCCCAGGACCTGGCCATGGTCAGGGTGAAACAGTAATTTCAGGTGCATAGCCGCCGTTCCTGGGTAGTAACTGGCATGGCCAGCCGGGTGGAGATACACCTTACGGTAGGGGTAGTTGGCCTGTTGCAATTGGCTTTCGGAGGCCCCCGTACTGCCCCCCACCATATCAAATACCTTAACGATGGCTGTGCCCTGGGTGGCTTGATAGCTGGCCGATCGACCACAGATGTGGTCCGCGGCAATCCGCCCCTGGCGATTAGCGGGGCCAGCTAGGGCCGCCAACTGGGGTGCACCGGTAACCAGGTGGGGGGTTTCTACCATATCCCCAACCGCATAGATATTGTCATCCTCGGTGCGCATGTGGGCATCCACGACTAGACCACCCCGTGGACCGATCCGCAGACCGGCTTGCTGGGCTAGCTCGATGTTAGGGCGTACCCCTACCGCCATAATCAATAGGTCGGCGGTAAGGGTTTTGCCATCGCTGAGATGGACACTGATCCGTCCGTTCTGGTCCGTAAAGGACTGGGCTGCCACCCCCAGGTGTAGTGCCACACCATGGTCTTCTAGGTGGTACTGCAGGTCCCGGGCCATTTCCGGGTCTAGGCCAGCCATTACCTGGTCTAATCGTTCCACCAGATCAACCTGTAGCCCACGGTGGATGAGGTTTTCCGCCACCTCTAAACCGATGTAGCCGCCTCCGATGACAATGGCGGCCTGGCAGGGGTGATCGTTTAACCTGGCCATAATCCCATCCATGTCGGGAATGTTGCGCAGTACGTAAAGGTTGGGATGGTCAAAGCCTGGTAAGTTGGGGCGGATGGGGCTAGCCCCCAGGGCCAGGACTAGCTTGTCGTAGGTTTCTCTGTAAGTAGTGCCCCGATCCAGATCCTCGACTTGTACCTGCTTAGCCAGCCGGTCTAGGGCGATGACCTGGTGCCCCACCCGGACATCCAAATTCAAGCTTTGACGGAGCTGTTCTGGGGTTTGTACCAGTAATTGGTGGCGATCGGCAATCACCCCCCCGATGTGATACGGTAGGCCACAGTTTGCATAGGAGACATAATGATCCCGCTCAATGACCACAATCTCAGCGCTTTCATCTAACCGTCGCAGTCGAGCCGCGGTTGAAGCCCCGCCAGCTACGCCGCCGATAATGACTACCTTCATTGGACTGCTCTCCCTAAGGACCTCATTGATTCATTGATAGGGTATATGCTGGGCTTGGCTGAGCTACGATCGCTTGACACCTGTGTAATCAGCACTGTCAGGTTTGATGATCACTGCTGCAGTGCGGTTGTTCACCTGGAAACTCCTTAGTCTCACAAAAGTCTCACAAATCAGCGCTTCCCATTCAGGTTGTTGATTTAGCCTGGATAGACTAATGCGGGCCTGGCGACTTGAGGGCTAGTCTCGTTTCTGAGGCGATCGCTCCATTGCTTTAAGTCGTAGGCATTAACCCGATAACTGACGGGATGGGCAATTAGGCGAGCGGTGCTGCGGAACAGCACCTCAAGCTCCATCAGGTGATTTTCCCGTAGGGTTGTACCCGTAGAGACCAAATCGACGATCGCCTCAGACATCCCCGTAATCGGCCCCAACTCCACCGAACCGGAGAGGGGCACAATGTCTACGGGTAAATCAATGGACTGGAAATACGCCCGGGCACAGTGGACAAATTTAGAGGCAACCCGGCAGTGGGCGGGGAGGTCAAGGGCCGAGCGATAGGGGCTAGCGGTTTTCACCGCCACAGAAAGTCGGCAACCGCCAAAGCCCAGGTCCGCCAGGTTGGCCACTACCGGCTGTTTTTCACGCAACACATCGTAACCGACAATACCTAATTGGGCTTGGCCGTACTGCACGTAGACCGGCACATCCTGGGCCCTGACCAGCAGGGCCTGGGCAACCCCAGTGGAATCGGTGATTTGCAATTGCCGGTTGGCCTTGTCTAGAAACAGGCTGAAGTCCAGGCCAACGGACTGAAACAGTCGGATGCTGTCCTGCAGCAGGGCACCCTTAGGTAAGGCAATAGTCAGCATAGGCGGCAGTGGGGGTCGCTTTCGCTATTTTACCCTGGTAGGGCCCTAGCGGCAGGCCCTACGGCGGCCGCGGCGGCCTCTGCCACTAGGGCCATATGACTCCAGTGGGTACCCCCCTGGCAAAAGACCGTGTAGGGCTCTCGCAGGGGGCCATCGGCGGATAGTTCCGCCGTGCTACCTTCGATAAAGGTGCCGCCGGCCATGACCAGAGGGCAATCGTAGCCCGGCGTAGTGGCGGGCACCGGGTCCAGGTAAGCGTCCACCGGAGAGTGACGTTGTACCGCCCGGCAGAAGGCTATTAGTTTCTCCGCCGACCCCAGTTGGATGGCCTGAATCACATCCCGCTGGATTACCTGCGGGGATGGATTAACCCGATAACCCAGGGCGGCAAAGGTCTGAGCCAGCAGGTAGTTGCCCTTCATCGCCTCACCTACCATTTGGGGAGCTAAAAACAAACCTTGGTACATTAAGCGATTTTGATTCAAACTAGACCCCCCTTTAGACCCAATCCCTGGAGCGGTTAACCGGCAGGCGGCGGCCTCCACCAAGTTGGCCCGGCCCGCTACATAGCCACCGGTGGTAGCCAGGGTGCCTCCAGGGTTTTTAATCAACGACCCGGCCATGAGATCGACACCAACGGCGGTGGGCTCCCGATCTTCTAAGAACTCCCCATAGCAGTTGTCAACGAAACAGACCAGATCAGGATTCTGTCCCTTGACCACCTGCACAATCTTTTCGATTTCCGCTATTGTTAATGTTGTGCGCCAACTATAACCGCAGGACCGCTGAATGTGCACCACGCGAGTGTTGGGTTTAATGGCCGTGCCCAAGGCTTGCCAGTCAATGGTGGCAGCCGCGTTCAAGGGTAACTCTCGATAGGAGATGCCAAATTCTGCTAAGGAACCTTGTCCGGGGGATCGTAAACCAATCACCTCTTCTAGGGTGTCGTAGGGAGGGCCGGCCACCGCTAGACATTCATCTCCTGGTCGTAGTACCCCGTAGAGGGCGCAGGCGATCGCATGGGTGCCAGAAACAAACTGAGATCGCACTACAGCGGCCTCCGACTGTACAATTTCGGCAAATACCTGATCTAACGTGTCGCGGCCCAGGTCATCGTGGCCATAGCCCGATACACTAGTGAAATGATGACTACCTACTCGATGGTGACGAAAGGCTTCAAGTACCCGCGCAAGATTGTGCTTGACCTGGGTATCAATTCCGTAAAAAATCGGTAGCAGAGAAGATTCTAGCGACATCATCCTGGTTTATTGAGTGCAGAGGTAAATTTTCCCCAAAGACTATTTCATCTAAGGCATTTGAATCAGTGGGAGCCCATTCTCCCCCAATTTGTTGCTGACTGTCCAAAACTTTGAGACTTTTTCATGACTGCTGTAACCTCTACCCGTCTCCCCCGCGATTGGGTCACCCTAGTTTTCATGGCCACTGTCCATGGAATCGCCCTGTTAGCCTTTTTGCCGGGAAATTTCTCCTGGTCTGCCGTGGGGGTAGCTCTACTGCTGCACTGGTTCACCGGCTGCCTAGGTATCACCCTGGGTTGGCACCGGTTGATCTCCCATCGCAGCTTCCATGTGCCCAAATGGTTAGAATACTTTTTCGTATTTTGTGGCACCTTGGCCTGCCAGCATGGACCAATTATGTGGGTTGGCTTACATCGCCACCACCACGCCTACTCCGACGAAAACAACGATCACCATGATTCCAATAAGGGATTCTGGTGGAGTCACATGGGGTGGATGCTACGGGAGGTTCCAGCCAAACAAGAAGTTGCTCGCTTCACCCGTGATATTGCAGATGATCCAGTTTATCTTTTCTTTGAGAAATATTTTCTGGTGATGCAGATGCTACTGGGGGTTGTTCTCTATGCCCTGGGGGGCTGGCCCTTCGTGCTGTGGGGGATCTTCGTGCGCATGGTGGCGGTATATCACTGCACCTGGTTAGTGAATAGCGCTACCCATAAGTTTGGCTATCGCACTTACCCAACCACCGATAAGTCTACAAATTGCTGGTGGGTAGCGGTTTTGACCTACGGTGAAGGTTGGCACAATAATCACCATGCCTTTCAATATTCAGCTCGACACGGGTTGAAATGGTGGGAGGTAGACATCACCTGGATAACCATCCGTTTGCTACAGATGTTGGGGCTGGCCAAAAAGGTGAAGCTCGCCAATTCCCTCGTAGAATAGTTGATCAGGAGGGGGCTATAGCCATTAACTCGGGTCCATGGTCTTGGCAATTTAGTTCAATCGATAGCTAGTTTATCGGATCCATCGCCCTGGCCCAAATGCCTAGGGCTTTGACAGACTAACCAATTGCTTGATGGCCTAGCCCTCTTCATTTTTACTTTGTGTCTAAAACAGATCACCTGGGTCTTTCGATATAAAAACTGATTCTAGACATTCAGCTAGGCCGCGGCTATCCTATGGAACGTATTCAACCGCCATAGCGTCTCCTAGCTGAATGTAGAGCAGCATTCGTCTTGATGAATAAGTGTTATCCCCCCTCCGCCTACCTTACTCTAGGGAAAATCCCTATATAGTGGCCCACTATGATAACCTAAAGATTGACGGCGGGATGTAGCGCAGCTTGGTAGCGCACTTCGTTCGGGACGAAGGGGCCGTGGGTTCGAATCCCGCCATCCCGATCATCGGTGAATCCATCCTCTCCTTAGAGCTGTTAAGCGATCGGCGAAATCTATATAAATGGTTTTCGCCCTAATGAAGTGCGAGCCTGATGCTTAGAGCTATGAACTGAGAAATTCTTACTCAGTTCAAGGTATCTCATCCCTTCAGGACCCGCTAGATATTGACTCTCTTTCAACTGATCGACTCGCGCTACTGTGGCAACCTGAGTTCGACCTGGCATAAGCTGTCTAGCGAAACTACCGCCATGGGAGGTTGTTGGAGTAGTCAAAGCGGATATCAGACTATACCTATTAAGTAGAATCATCTCCTCGAAATCCAACACTTTGCGGTCTCTAGGCGACAAACTATAGCTAGGGCCATACTTTGCAAACACCCTCTGATGGTAGTCTGTCTAGTGGTTTTCCCTATAGATTCTTCGGATAGTCCTCAAACTTTACAGAATTGTAATGCTTTTGTATTGTAGCAATCTTACTATTGCCTATCATGTCTAAACTGGTAGGCTAACTTTGATACTTATAGAATTGGCAACTACAAGTCTGAAATAATGGGTCATCTCCTAGGGTCTGCTGAGACTACACCAAGTTTATCTGAATCATTGAATGACTTATTGGGGTCATCCGTTATGGTCTCACCATCGCCGGATATCTCAGATAAGTCTTTGCCTTGTTTGACTGAGGTTATGGTAGTCATACTCAACTATCGAACTCCTCATTTGACCGTCGATTGCTTAAAATCCCTTGAGCCTGAAGTGAAGATCCTACCTAATCTTCGGGTGGTTGTGGCTGATAATAACTCTAGTGATGGCTCAGATGTGATTATTACAGAGGCAATTCACCAAGCAGGCTGGACCTGGGCTCAGTTCTTACCTCTGGAGCATAATGGAGGTTTTGCCTACGGTAACAACTTTCCAATTCGGCAAGCTTTAAAAGAAAATACACTGCCTCCCTACGTGCTCCTATTGAATCCAGATACGGTAATTTTGCCTGGGGCCATCAGTACTCTGGTGCAATTTATGGAGGAGCATCCAGAGGTTGGCATTGCCGGTAGTCGGCTTCAAGATCTAGATGGGACCCCTCAATGTTCGGCTTTTCGATTCCACACAATTTTGTCTGAGATCGATTCCGGTCTACGCCTAGGTGTAGTTCACCGGCTGCTAGCTAAACGAGTCGTTGCTCCTCCTGTTTCAGATGTCCCTTGCCAGACTGAATGGGTGGCCGGTGCTAGTATGATGGTCCGCCGTCAGGTGTTTGACGACATCGGTTTGATGGATGAAGGATACTTTATGTACTACGAGGAGATGGATTTTTGTTTTCAAGCCAGTAAGGTAGGTTGGCCATGCTGGTATGTACCTGATAGTCGAGTCATTCACTTAGTGGGTCAGAGTTCAGGAGTGACAAACACGAAACAGCCGCGCAAGCGTATGCCACAGTACGTATTTGACTCTCGTCGACGCTATTTCTTGAAGAATTATGGCTGGCTTTATCTCTTAATTACTGATTTATTACTAATACTGACCTTTGCAACCTGGCGGGTTAGACGGCTTCTGCAGCGGAAGCCAGATCTTGATCCACCTAACTTATTGTTTGATATTGTCCGCAATAGTTGTTTCCTCAGAGGCTTCAAGTTGCCAGATCCACCTATGGAATCAACCACTTCTAATCCAGGATCAGGCCAAGTGTCACTAGGTACCCAGAATTCAATATAGGCCAAATAATTGAATTTCCGAGAGTTGGTTATGTTTATGCTAGTCTTCTGTATGCTTAATTCTTGCTTACTTTTTGTTTATAGCGGATTTCACTTGGGTGAAGGGCGATGTGATCACCCCCTCTTGCCAAGGGGGGTATAGCGTGAAACCCATACAGCCAGGCGCTGGGGGGTAGGGTTGAGCAATGGGGTGTTTCATCCTATCGAAAAACGCTATAGTTCAGCACAATAGGTCTTTCCCTAAATACTTCGCCGTAGTCACTTGAGATATTACTCCACCCAAGTCTAATATTTAGTCATTACATAATCTTATGGCTTCTATCTGACAAATTTAATAGTATTAGTATCATAGTATCAATATTGTACTAACTCTAAGTCAGTTGAATTATCATAGTTCCCATGTTGGATAAGCGTTATCTATACTTTATCCCCTAATATGTCCCTACGAGAGCGTTTGCCCTGTTTGGCTAATTTTTGAGACATTGCCGTTTTTTATTAAAGTCTATGGCTTCTAGGGCAGAACTATCATTCAATACTCATTCGTCCATGGAAGAGGAGTCGTCTTCCAACTTGCTGACACTCTGGGAGCAAATCAGAGAAGACTGGTTGGCCCATGGTTGTGATTGGACCAAGCCCGGTTTTCGTGCCGTTGCGGTTCACCGATTCGGAGTTTGGCGCATGGGTATTCAGCCAAAGCTACTGCGTGCTCCTTTCAGCTTGCTATATCGAATGTTATATCGTAAAGTTCGTAATGTTTATGGTATTGAGTTGCCCTACAGCGTTAAACTTGGGAGACGGGTGATTATTGAACACCAGGGATGTATTGTTATTCACGGTAACTGTACCATCGGTGATGATAGTATTATTCGTCAGGGAGTTACTTTGGGGTTGCGTCATCTTGACCGTTTGACAGAGGCTCCGAGTCTGGGGAAAAGAGTTAATGTTGGTGCTGGAGCAAAGATGTTTGGGAATATTACTATTGGAGATGATGTTAACATAGGTGCTAATGCTGTTGTTTTATCTGATGTCCCGAGTGGGTCTACCGCAGTTGGCATTCCTGCTAAGGTAGTTAGGACCAAGGCCAAAGCGGTCTCTGTCTTAGATTCATCGGTTGAGGGTTATCTCTAAAGTCTTTATTTTCGGTTTCACTATAGATTAATGAAATTCCTATGAGCAGCTGTTTTTACATTAACTTCAACAGAAAGTCCTTAATTGGTGAAAAGGCTTACCTGCAGGCGTTCTCTATGCGTCATCGCCTTTTGAGTGCCTTAACTTTAGGGAGTTCTTTACTGCTTTCCTTCTCAGTTATGCCGGCACAAGCCCAGATGCCATCTGGATATTCTGGTCAGGGGTTGACTGCAGTTGATTTGTCCACTACGGCAGATGATCCCTACCGACTGGGTAGAAGTGATGAGATCAGTATTAGGATATTTGGCATTAGCCCTGAGTTTTTTGATCGGGCTACCTATATCATCCCAGTGGATGGACGGTTAAATCTTCCGTGGGTTGGGCAGGTTGTACTCGACGGTTTAACCATACAGCAGGCGGAAGCGAGAATTGCTCAAAGCTATGCTCCCTTTATCAAAAACCCTCAAGTCACCGTTTCCTTGGTTAGCCCTCGTTCCTTAAGGGTGACGGTGGCAGGTCAGGTTCAACGTCCAGGTTCCTATAGTTTGACCCCCCGGGAAGCAGGGGTGACTCCTGGCACTGTGACCGTTGGTGGTAACCCCAACGATTGGCCCACGGTAGTTACGGCCATTCAAGTCGCTGGTGGCCTACAACAACAGGCGGATCTGCGCAATGTTGAATTAAGACGACTTACCTCTGATGGCTCCGTCCAGACCAGTACGATCAATCTTTGGGCCTTACTTCAAGGGGAAAACATCCCTCAGGATGTGTCACTAAGGGATGGTGATACTATTTCGATACCCGTAGCTACTGCCCTTGATCCTTCAGAGGCTCAGCAGATTGCCACCGCTAATTTCTCTCCTGATAGGATTGCCGTTAATATCGCTGGTGAAGTCAAAACTCCTGGCCAGGTCGAAGTTAGGCCCAATGCTTCTCTGAATCAAGCTATCTTGGCGGCTGGTGGCTTTGACGATCCAAGAGCTAACACGGGTTATGCAAATTTAATCCGCTTAAATGCTGATGGTACGGTGGTGAACCGGGTTATCCAGGTTGATTATTCCGATCCGCTAAATGAGGAGACCAACCCAGCGTTGAGAGATGACGATATTGTCTTGGTTTCCCGTCGGAGCATGACTCAAACAGCAGACTTCCTTGGCTTACTTGGAGAGGTGATTTTGGGTATTACCAATCCGATCAACGGCATCTTAGACTTATTCCGTGGATTTGATGAATTTTGACCTTCTGGAGTCTGATGATTAATTGGTAATTTACCCTAGGTAAGTGAGCTGAGGAAATTATGTTCACCCTGTTTTTTAAATGTCGAGAGGTGATGTCAACCAGGGTACTCTTGGTTGATATAACTCGTGTCATCGTTTAAGTTAACTCCTTATATTTACAGTGTCATACTTAATTAGAGGCTAAAGTACTAAAATGCAAACCATTCAAGACTCACAGAAATTGTCCCCAGAACAAGCAAATGAGACATTTCTGCCACGAACATCGGATTCCATTGATCAAGGGAACAGACAAACGGGTATAAATCTGCGGCCTCTAATTCGTACAATTCGTCGTAACGCTCTTTTAATTGGTGGTACAACAGCTTTGGCTGGGGGTTTAGCCTACTGGTTAAGTGTTATTGTACCGCCAACCTATCAAGCTAGCTTTCGGTTGCTAGTGGAGCCAGTTAGTCCCGAAGCGGCCCAAACCGATCCCGCTGCTGTAGCCCGGGGAGAAACAAGGCCAAGGGCTACATCCGTCGATTTTGCTACCCAAGTGGTAATTTTGCAGGGTTCCCAGCTCTTATCTGACATCACTGAGCAGGTTCAGGCTGTATATCCTAGATTTAGTAAGGATGATCTCAAGCGTCGCTTAACTATCGATCAATGCTGTTCAGGTGATTTACTAGCCGGCACTCCAGACACTGAAACTAGTATTATCGAAGTTAGGTACTTAGATCTTGATCCAGTCAGGGCAGAGTTGGTTCTGGAAGAAACTGCTAGTCGTTTTCTCCGCTATAGCCTTGAAGAGCGTAAAAGTCGGATTGGTGAGGGTGTCAGATTTATCGATGAACAGGTACCGGCTCTACAAGGTCGGGTTGCTGCTCTGCAGTCTCAAATCCAAGCCCTGCAAGAGCAGTATTTAATTACCGATCCAGCAGTTCAAGGAGAACGCCTATCTGAACAGCTTTCTGACATTTCTAGCCAAAGATTAGAGGCTGACTCGTTACTCCGTGAACGCATTACCCTTTACGAAAACCTACAGCGACAGTTGGGAATGGGGCCAAGCCAAGCCCTTGCTTCGTCAACATTAAGTGAGGATGCTGGATATCAGGCACTTCTGAGGGAACGGGAAGGGGTCGAAACCCAGATTGCCCTGCAGTCTGCCCTGTATAACGAAGCCAGCCCAGTTATTCAGAGCTTGCGTAATCAGCAGCAAGAGCTAGCTCTCTTACAGCAGCAGAGGGCTAGGGAAGTTTTAGGGCCGGCCTTCCAGGGAATTGATAATTCTCAAATGCTCTCTTTCCAGAACTCTATTAGCACAGGCCTAACCGGGCAGTTGGTTGATACCATCAATGAGATTGCCGTTTTGCAATCTCGTAGTGCTACCCTCGACCAAGCTGGTAATCTTCTCGGTCAAAGATTACGCCAGTTTCCAGCTATTTCCCGCCAATATACCGATCTCGAGCGTGAGCTTAATCTGGCAACGACCACCCTTGATCAGCTCTTAACTCAGCGAGAAGCCCTCAAAGTTGAGGCTGCTCAAAGTCAGTTTCCCTGGGAAATTATCGCTACTCCTGCTGTCCCCAGGGACAGAAATGGTAGGCCGGTTCCTAGGGACAATAAGATTCCTAGAAATATTGCCCTTGGTCTTCTTGGCGGGTTGGTGGCGGGTACGGCAGCGGCTGCTTTACGGGAGAGAAGCAAGGATACCTTCTTCAGTGTTGAAGATTTAGAAGATTCTGTGCCCTTACCCTTGTTAGGTACAGTTCCCTATTCTCGCGAAGTCACCCAGGCTAGCTCAGCATTTTTGAGCCCTGGCTCGAGTTCCTTTCCTTTTGCCAATGTCTTCAACAATATTTATACGGATCTTCGGCTCTCCCCCGTGGCCAGCTTGATTAAGTCTATCGCCGTGGGCTCACCCTCTCCTGAAGACGGCAAGTCTACTGTGGCTATTAATCTTGCCAAGGCGGCAGCTAGCCTGGGTCAGCGCGTTCTTCTAGTAGATGCGAATTTTCAGAACCCCGCCCTGCATCAACTGCTTGGCTCAGCCAATAAAGGTGGTCTTAGTGATGTTTTGGCTGGCAAGATCAATCTTAATCAGGCTATAGAAGCCGTAAAGACTTCTGATAACATCAGTGTTTTATCCGCTGGTCAGTCTTTAGCTGGAGGGACCAAACTACTTGCTTCCTCCCAGATGAAAGATTTGGCTGAACAATTACAAAGGGATTTTGATTTTGTGGTTTATGATACCTCTAGCTTTGAGGAAACCTCTGACTTTGGATTTGTTGCTTCCTGTGCTTCAGCCCTTTTGATGGTAGTGGGCTTGCGTAGAACCAGTAAGGTGGCGACCAACCAAATGCTGGAAAGTATTGAAAGTTTCCAGTTGCCCTGCGTGGGGTTTGTGACCAATTATGCCTAAATATCCTTGCCATGCTGTTTAGGCGTAATTGTTGATATTTAAACCTGTTCATAGGACTGATTTGAGCACATCGGGGTAAGAGACCCATTGAATGGATTTTCCCTTACCCCGATGTGCTCTAGTTTTCAGCTTAGGTTACCGCAGACCTAGCCAGCTTAGTAATCCTTCACCGGTAACCAGTTCAATTAATACAATGGCGATAAAGCCAACCATGGCGGCTCGACCGTTTAATCGTTCGGCGTAGTCGTTAAATCCCAACTTAGGTCGCTGGATGTTAGGGTCTAGGGAAGATTTTGTGTTACTCATCAGGATAGTTGAACCTCTAAAGGGGAGAGATCACGCTATCTCTTAAGATAGACGGAAATCGTTAATTAGGGCAGTTCTGCCTCTGTCAGTCGTTTGATTTGGGTTTCGAAGTAGTTTTGCCGATGGTTTAGTTTTTGGGCCAGGACCAGCCCCTGGCCATAGGATCGTAGTGCTGCCTGGTGGTTACCTCGCTTTTCGTAGAGTTGACCGAGTTGGTCGAAACTATCCATTAGGCCGTAGGCGTTGCTGGTAGTCTGATGGACTCGAAGCAGTTGATCGTAGAGGTAGTCTACGTCGGTCCAACGCCCCAGTCTTTCATAAAGCTTGACCAGGCGCTCCAGGGTGGCTGCCGCCAGGGCAAATTGCTGGCTACCGATCGCGTTGGTGTAGGCGATCTGATACTGGCGGGAGGCGGTATCTAAGTCCTGCAGGAGAACCTGGTTATCGGCCATGGCGTACTGTAGGCTGGCTATGCGGGGCCAATAGTTTGAATCACTAAGGTAACCCTGCAGTAATTGCTGCTGTACCCCTAGGGCGCTGGCAGGGTCCTGAGCCAGGGTCAGGTTTTTAATCTGGGCCTGGAGGAAGCGAATCTGATCATCAATCAGATCATTAGCGGTGGCGATCGCCGCCAACTGTTGGTAAATAGTCGCGGCTTCAGAAAAGTAGACCCCCTGTTCGTACAGGTTAGCCATACGTTCCAGTTGGGTCCAATAGGCGGTGAGATCGCCCCGTCCATTAGCCTCCTCAGCCAGGATACTGCGCAGGGATAGCGCGGCCTCCAGATCCCCCAGGACCCCATAGATGATGGCTGCCCCCTCCAATTGGTCCAGGGCCAGGGGGAATTCCGCCATTAAATCGGCAACCAGGACGGTTAGGCGGGCTGATAACAGTTGCAACTCCTGGGTAGCGTTCCAGTCGTGCAGGGTTGAGGCGGCCCGATCAATCGCCGCCAATTCAGCCTTAACCCCCAGCAGACGCCGTAACCGCACCTCCCGCATCCACAGATCCCGGGCCCTCTGGTCCCCTGCCAACCCTAGTTCAGTGATGCTTGCCAACAGTTGATCGAGGGCTTGGGTGAGGGTCAGTTGCTCTAAAGGACTCAGGGATCGGGGGATGGGTACCCTGGGGAGTAAGGGATCACGGGGAATATCGGTTAGGGGATCGGCCAGGAAGGCTTCTCGTAGGCCCGATGGCAGAACTTGGGCTGAGGCTGGAGTGCGGCCTAAAGCCAGCGCTACCGTGGCGACACTCAAGGCCCAGCTGACCGTCCGCCAATACTGATGTTCCCTGGCTTGGGATGGAAAACGCCGACCAGCCAACTGATACTCCTCCTAACCACTTCCTGATCATAGCCCCAGAGTAGGACAACCCCTGAATATCTGAAATATCTACCTACTGCCTACTGCAGGGGCACCAGCTTACGGTAATCTAAAGATTCTGTAACCTTTAGGCCATCGCCTCCTCGGCAGCCTGGCCATCGCATCAGATGTTGGACAACTAAACCGGTTGTCCTAAGAGTCACTCAGCCACTGTTTAGAGATTATGCCAACCACCGCCTCCCCCGTCATTTCCTCCTCCCGGCGTACCATTCGGATTGTCTCTCGCAGGAGTCAGTTGGCCTTAATTCAAACCCATTGGGTACGCGATCAACTGCAGCGTCATTTTCCTGACCTGGGGTTTGAGGTGGTGACCATGGAAACCCATGGCGATAAGGTCTTGGATGTGTCCCTATCGAAAATTGGTGATAAAGGTCTGTTTACCCAGGAGTTAGAAGACTCCATGCTGCGGGGGGATAGTGACTTTGCGGTGCATTCCCTCAAGGATTTGCCAACCCGACTCCCCCAGGGGTTGATGTTAGGCTGCATTACGGAGCGGGAGAATCCGGCCGATGCGCTGATCATCCACCCCCGCCACCAGGATAAGACCTTGGCCACCCTGCCGGAGGGCTCTGTGATTGGCACCTCCTCCCTGCGGCGCCTGGCGCAGTTGCGTCATCACTACCCCCATCTAGCTTTTAAAGACATTCGTGGAAATCTTAATACCCGTCTGCGGAAGTTGGAGGAGGAGGGGTACGACGGCATTATTCTGGCGGTGGCGGGTCTATTGCGGATGGATATGGGCGATCGCATCCACGAAATCCTTTCCCCAACCCTTTCCCTCCATGCCGTCGGCCAGGGGGCCTTAGGAATTGAATGTCGACAGGGAGACCGGGAGATTCTCACCCTTCTGCAGGTGCTGTCCCACCGGGACACCACGGCCCGTTGTTTGGCCGAACGGGCCATGTTGCGTGAATTGGAAGGGGGCTGCCAGGTGCCCATTGGGGTCAACACCAGTCTGGAGGGGGATACGCTAACCCTGACTGGGCTGGTGGCCAGTCTGGATGGGCAACGCCTGGTTAAAGATACTGTCCAGGGCCATCCTGACCAGGCGGAAACCCTGGGAACAACCTTAGCTCAACACTTGCGCCACCAGGGCGCCCAGGCCATTTTAGATGAAATTCTAGCCGTCGAGAGGGGGCCGGAAAAGGCCAGTCAGGGCTAGCCTGGGACTGGCCGAGATGTTGATCTTGTCCTAACTGGCCCCACTCAGCCCATGGCTAATTTTCCTGATCGCTCTGGACTACGACGGACATGGCTGGTTCTTCCCCTGGTAACCAGCCTGATATTGAGTTGTCAATCCTTGCCGCCGCGCACCTCCAACCCAGATCTTCCTCCCCTAGATAGTGTCCCACTGGACTCACTGCCGGCGGATCCCGCCCCACCGCCGCCCCCCGAAGGCGCCTTCCTGGGTCAAATTTCTCCCGCCCAAGCCAGCCAACTGAATAGCCTGGGGGTTGAGGTGGTGGTACCAGGGGTGATACCGGCTGGGTTTAAAGTCGCTGAACTACGGATTAGTCAGGGGGAGGATTCCCTCGGGTATATGATCGTCTATTACCATGAGCAGGGCGAGGGGCCAGGTCAGTGCTTTGCCGTAGAATTTGCCCGGGACGGAATGGAGGATCCCCCAGCGACTACAGAAAAATTGTCAATCACCCCTCCCCTCTTTGGGAGCCAGACCTATGGGTTACACCATGGCCAGTTTCAAGACCCCGCCCTGCAACGCCAATTTCCCCTGGGAGCCCTCTATAGTGATTGGCTGCAGGGGCCATCTGGGGGCTATCGATTGATCGGGGCAGGGGTAATCGGGGAATTGTTCCCGACCCTCAAGGGCTGTCAGGATGTTGACCCTGGCCAGGCGCTTCAGTTAGTGGAGAACTTGACCTGGTTAAGTGCCGATCCCATAGACGGCGGACTTTAGATCCCTAAGCTGCATATTGGGTGAGTTGGTCGCAGATGACTTGGGCCGTGGCGGGGGCCAGCAGCACCCCATTACGGTAGTGGCCCGTGGCCAGCCAGACATTATCGTAGCCGGCTAGGGGTTCAATCACCGGGGCGGCTTGGTTTTGGGGGCGGGGGCGATAACCAAACCAGCGATCGCTCACCCTAGCGGCCGCTAAACCAGGGCAATAGTCCTGAGCCGCGGCGATCACCTGGTCTAGCGGGTGTGGATCAGGGGGGAGGGGCGCAGTCCCGTCAGTAGCCTCCACCGTCGCCCCCACCCAGTAATCTCCCTGGCCTAAGGGCACCAGATGAACGTCGTTACCGCTGACCACGGGTTGAAAGTGGGCATGGCCGAGGGGGGAGTCTAAATGCAGTTTAGCCCCCTGCCCCAACACCGGGGCGATCGCCAGGGGGGACTGCAGCGGCCTGGTCAGGGCCAGACAGCCCACACCGGCGGCGAGTACCACCCAATCCGCCGCCAGGCTCCGCCTGTGGGTGTGTACCGTGGTGCAGCGCTGCTGGCAAGCGGTGTTGGGCTGGCCACTAAACCCCACCACGGCCTCTCCCAACAGAAGTTCTGCTCCTTGCCGTTGGGCGGCAAGCACTAGAGCCTGGGTTAGGTGAGTGGGGTTAACCTGGAAGTCTTGGGGAGAGTAGATGGCCCCAAATACCCTATCTAGAGCCAGATGGGGACAGCGTTCTGCCAATTCAGAGGGGGACCAGAGTTGCAGATTATAGCCCTGACCCTGGCGAATCCCTTGTAGGGACTGCCAGCGAGTTAGGCTATCGGGGTCCAGGCAAAGGCTGAGAAGGCCGTCGGTATTGCGTTGAATGGTTTGCCCGGTGAGGGCTTCTAGTTCTGGTAAGAGGGTTTGGTAGCGTTCCAAACTCTGGCGGCGGAGCCGCCAATTACGGCCCTTAGCCCGTTGGCTGATCACCGCCATGGCCACCCCTAGGGCCGCCCCCGTAGAGCCGCTAGCCGGACTAGCCTGTTCTAGGATAGTAACGACAAAGCCGGGTAGGCGACTAACCTCGTAGGCGATAGTCGCCCCCACCACGCCACAACCAACAATGACAACCCGGAGCAAAGCCGCCCCCTAGGCCTTGGGCAGTAGCCCCAGGAAACTATCAAAGTCATCCAGGGCGTTACGATACTCCTGACCGGCCAGCACCTGTTGACCGTTGGCCGCCGCTTCATCTAACCGTTCCAGGTGGACGTAGAGTTCCTTGGCTAGGGCCTGGGCCTGGGACCTATCGTTAGTCAGTAGGGTGGCCGCCAGCCGGTTCATCCGGGCCCGTAGTTCGCCCAGGGGCCCATGAATAAAGCTTTGCACGTTGACCCAGTCTTGGTTTTGAATGTAGCCCTGGAGTTCGGGGAGGCGATCGCGCAGACTCTCCACCCCAGGGCGATAGAGCTCCACCTGCTGCAAACTATCGGCCGTATAGCTGGTGGGCACCTTGGCGGCAGGACCACCACAGGCCACCAGACAGGTGGCTACCACCGCTAGTAACATTCCCAACAGAGGTCTCAATCGTGCCATCATGATTTGTCCTATTCTTCAGGGTGGATATAGTATGCGCAAGGGGTAACGTTTGTATTCTACGCTGGCGTGGTGAGCTTTTTCGAACATCCAACCGCAACAGTAGCGGGGTAAAACAGATTCAGTCATCTGCCGTAGTCGGTTTAGGCCATGGCCTGTGCATATTAAAACAGCGGCCTGGACCAGGCTCTGAGTTGTGTTCCAACTGTTTTTCCCCAACTGTTTTCACCTAGGAGAAATTTCCAATGGCAAGTCGTGGACTCAATGTTTGTACCCTGGCTGGGAACGTGGCGGCAGATCCTGAGGTACGACGGGTGGACCTCAAGAGCGGTGGTCAGACCCAGGTGGCGGACCTGACTATCTATGTGGACCGCATCCCCAGTCGTAAGGACAATGACAGCTTTACGGTTGATATCAGCGTTTGGGAAGGTTCGACCGCCTGGCGTAAGCTGAATTACATCAAAAAAGGCTCCCTAATTATTGCCAGTGGAGCCATTGATGCTTCCCCCTACGTCAGTAAGGCCGATGCCCAAGCCAGGGCTGGCTTGCAACTTAAGGCTACGGATATCTTCCTGGATTCCAGTCCACGAACCGAAGCCCCCCAACCTGAAGAGGTGCCGTTTTAAGCCAGAGCCTACTCCTCAATCCGTTGATGGGGCTGTTCTCTGGGCCCAGTACCGCCGCTGAAAGTCAGCTTCCTCCATCATGGCTAGAAACCGTTGTAGGCTGGGGGTTAGGCAGGGGATAATGCTTGGATCATAATCCAGACAAATCTCCTGGGAGGCTAACACGGTGGTCCTAAACCCCACTTCGGCCAGGGCCTGTAGGCCCTGGCTGAGGGTGCTGGCAGTGAGGCCTAATCGCTGCTGTAAACATTGCGGACCCACAGGGGTATGGGTGCGAGCCAGGTATTTAGCCATACCCACCAATTGTTCCCAGTGTTGGACGGGGGTTAGGGATGGGGGGGTGAGGCCGTCTGGAGCGATGGCCGCGATCTGAGCAGCGGGTGAGGAAACCATTTGGGCTAGACCTGCGGCCCGTAGGTCTACTAATTTAACGTGGTAACCCTTGTGGCGGTTGTGGTCTAACTCCACCACCACATCATAACGGCCGGTGGGAAGTTCATCTCGATAATGCCCCCACCATTCCCCCGGAAAGCCATGGGCACTGGTTTTATCCCAAAGCTCAAACTCGGTTTTAATAAAGCCGACGGCTTGACCGCTAGCATCCTTGAGTTTACGGTGGGAGACATTTTCAAACCAGCTGTTACGGATCAGCAGTCGGGGTACAGGATTTCCCATACCGTAGGGTTCCAGCCATTTTAGTTGGCGAAATAGGGCTTGTCCTAAATCCTCTACGGTAAGGATCAAGTCAATCATCAGGCAGGGACCGTCCCCTGCCTCGCTGCCTAAAGCCTCTCGTACGGAACGATTGAGGGCGGTCTCTAGCATTGGCAGGTGGTTCACCGGTAAGGTCAGTCCCGCCGCTAGGGGATGACCGCCAAAATTTGTAATTAAATCCCCATGGCGCTGGAATAATTTGTATAGATCTAAGCCTTTAATCGATCGCGCCGATCCTCTGGCCATAGGGATGGGTTGATCGGGATGGTCCATATCGATGTTGAGGAGTATGGTGGGTCGCCCTAATTCTTGGCTGATCTGGCCGGCCACCAAGCCCAACACCCCCACAGGCCACTGGGGGTCTGCCAGGATCAGGCAGTAGGTGGTGGCTAGATCCACCTGGGTCAATCGTTGCTTCACCTGGGCATAAATAGTTTGCTGGAGGGCTTTGCGGCGACTGTTGGCTAACTCGGCGGCGGCGGCCAGGTCCCTACAGCGGCGAACGTCTTGACTGGTCAGTAGTTCTACACAGAAACTGGCATCTCCGTAAATGCGGCTGACCGCATTAATCCGGGGGCCGAGGCCAAAGGAAATGTCGCTGGGGCGATCGCCGGTGCGCTTACATAACCGCAGTAACTCTGCTAGCCCAGGGCGGGCATGGGGTGAACTGGCCAGGGACTGTTGCTGTAATTGTCGTAATCCCATCTGAGCCAGGTAGCGACAGTCCCTGGTTAACTCCACCAAATCGGCAATCAGGCCGATGGCGACCAGGTCTAATAATGCCTCAAGGGGCTGGCTAGGGGGCTGGGGTAAAGCTCCGTAAAACGCCTCCAGCAGCTTGTAAGCGACCGCCACCCCGGAGAGGGTGGCCAGGGGATGGTCCGAAGGCAGACAGCGAGGGTTGATCAAGGCCACCGGTAGATCGACCTCCCGCGAGTCTGGATCTGGCAAGGTATGGTGATCGGTGACAATCACCTCCATCCCTGCCCTGTGGGCATAGCCGATTTGCCGTTGATCAGTGCTGCCCGTATCACAGGTAACAATCAAGCTGGCTCCCCAGTCCTTGAGGTGATCCAGTCCCACCCTGGAAAGACCA
>CAYVMR010000012.1:0-26314 GCA_964452545.1 uncultured bacterium | reverse complement strand
AGCCCTAGCCATGAATCCGGTGGAAACCATGCGCTATGTTATCTTTCCCCAGGCCTTTCGGCGGATTCTTCCTCCCTTGGGTAATGAATTTATCACCCTGATCAAAGACACCAGTTTAGCCGCTGTGATTGGCTTTGAAGAGTTGTTTCGCCAGGGTCAGTTAACCGTAGCCACCACCTACCGCGCCTTTGAAATTTATCTGGCGGTGGCGATCGCCTACTTAGTCATGACCTCCCTAGCTTCCATTGTCTTTAAAGAGTTGGAAGCCCGCATGGATCCGGTGGCTTGGGCCAAGAAGCGCAAGAAATCCGTAGCAGTATAAGCTCTCCTCCGCTCAAGGTGTGCCATTGTTAAGCGGGTCCTTAGGCTGACTGGCGAGTTCCTATAATAGGGATGGAGCCCTCAATGGCGGCTACCGGTGAGTGCCATGGCGGGGCCATCGCGTCAACCATCCTAGGAGGCTTACCATGTTTAAGAAAGTTTTGGTTGCCCTCGATAGCTCTACCCTACGGGATCTGGTGTTTGACCAGGCCCTCGAGCTGGCCCGAGCAACAGGGGCTCACCTAATGTTATTGCACGTGCTGTCCACCTACGAAGAAGGTAGCCCAGGTATTCCGATTCGTTCTTACCAGGCCTACTATCCGATATTGGACGATGCGGTCTGGCAAGACTACCAAAACCGCTGGCAGGAATTTGCTAATCATCGTTTAGCGATGCTGCAGCAAGAGGCGGACCTCGCTATGGAGGCAGGGGTGGCGGTGGAGTTCTCTCAAAACCTGGGTGACCCCGCGACGACGATTTGTGCCGTGGCAAAATCCTGGGGAGCCGATCTAATTATGGTGGGTAGCCATGGACGCAGGGGCCTGGGGGAATTGGTCCTAGGTAGCGTCAGTAACCATGTCATGCACCATGCCCCCTGCTCGGTGCTGGTGGTGCATGGCGGTGTAACAGCGGCCGCAAACGCCTCTCCTCCAGAACTGGCTACCGTCGGCGGTCAGGCGACAGGATAGAAGCCGGTGATATGGACGATGCAGGAAAACCCCAAGATTAGTTGGTTCGGCGGCGCAGGTTGCCGGCTTTGACCCAGCCCTCTTGACCGGTGGCGGTGACTCGCACCTTCACCCAAGGCTGATCGGTGGGCTCATCGAGCACTACCACTGTCTGGTTATAGTCAAGGCCCCCCAGTTGGGGGCGATCGGTACCTGGACCTTCCCGCAACACCAAACCAATGGGCTGGTTGACCACCGCCTCATAGCTATCGGCGGGCACTGCTGGTGCGTCGGCCGACGGGGCAACGGGGTTAGGGGGTGGGGTGACCTCCGGTGCTGGTTCCGGAGTAATCACGGGTGGGCTGGGGTTAGGGGTGGTTGTGGTGACAGGGGCCTGTTCATCGCCATAGAGGGGCTTGGCAGGCAACACCGCTAGCCGACCCATCAAGTAGCGAGCGGTGACTACGCCGGCTAAGGAAACTAATACCAGCGCCAACACAATCCCCAGGATTAATTTAGAGAGGGTACCCAAAAATCGACTCATAGATGAATAAGCATAGCCCCCAGCAGGGCTGCAGAATTCTTCGGCCCATAGTAACTTACTCTAGCCTAATCGGCATTCTCTCGGGAGAGGGGCTGCCGGCGGGAGGCCAGACGGGCTTTACCCGCTCCAGCCCAAGCCTGGAGGGCCTCGATTTGTTCCCGAGCGCTGCGGGCTAGGGGTACCATTTGACTGGCCGCACTGAGGATATCATCGGTATTAAAGTCCCGGCTCTGACTAAAGCCTAGGTGCATCGCTTCAATAATCGCCTGCTCAATTTCCGCTCCGGAGAAATCGGGGGTTTCATAGGCTAGTCGAACCACGTCATAACTCTTCAAGCTGTGGGGACGGAGCCGGGACAGGTGAACCTCGAAAATAGCCTGACGTTCAGTTTGGCTGGGTAGACCCACAAAGAAAATCTCATCAAACCGACCCCGGCGCAGTAACTCAGGGGGAAGGGTTTGAATATTATTAGCGGTGGCCACGACAAACACAGGCGAGCTTTTCTCTGCCATCCAGGTAATAAAGGTGCCGAAGACCCGACTGCTGGTGCCGGCGTCCCCCCGGCTGTCGCCCCCGGCAAAGGCCTTATCAATCTCGTCAATCCAGAGAACACAGGGGGCTAGTGCCTCTGCTAATTGAATCATCTGTCGGGTACGGGACTCGGACTCCCCGACTAAACCACCAAATAGGCGGCCTACGTCTAGACGCAGTAGGGGCAGGTGCCAGTGGTGGGCGATCGCCTTAGCCGTGAGAGATTTACCCGTTCCCTGAATGCCGATCAATAACAACCCTCGGGGGTAGGGCAGCCCGTACTGCCGCGCCTGATCAGAAAAAGCCGTACCCCGTTTTAACAGCCAATCCTTCAAGTTATCCAAGCCGCCAATATCAGAAATCTGCTCCGTGGCCGGATAGTAGTCCAGAATTTGGGTCTGTCGAATGGTTTGCCGCTTTTCCTCTAGTACCAGGTCTAGGGCCCGGTCGTCACAGTGACCGTAGCTAGCCAGGGCCCGTCCCAACACCCGCTGCACCCGCTCTAGGGAGAGACCTTGGCAGGATCTCACCAATTCATCCAGCAAGGGGGCCGTCAAGGGCATGTCCGTAGACCCTAGTAACTGTTCAATTTCCTGGCGAAGGATGGCAGGGGTGGGCAGGGTAAACTCTAAGAGGGTAATGGTTTCCGCCAGATCCTCAGGGATGCGCAGCTGGGCCGATAGGATGATCAGGGTTTTGGGTTGGGCCTTGAGCCGCCGGGCCAAATTGCGCAACTTGCGGGAGATGGCAATATCCTCCAGAAACCGATCGAAATCCCTCAGGATAAAAACTCCAGCTGCCGTAGCTGGTAGTTTTTCCAGTAGTTCTAGGGCTTGCAAGGGGTTGCGACGACCGAAGCCGGCGTCGTTCAGGTTACCCTGGTAACCGTCCACAAAGTCCCAGGTGTAAACTGGGCGACTGCCCTCTAAGCGCGCACAGGCCGCGATTTCCGATTCGGCCCGCTCTTCCTCTGGAGTGGCGATATAGATCACCGGGTAACGAGCCCGAAACAACAACCCCAGGTCTTCAGTAAAGCCCATGGCACCTCATCGATTAACTATCTTGGCCCTTGAGTTGGCGCTGCAACTGGCTCAGGGCTGACCAACGGCGGTCTATCACTGGGATCTCTGGGATAGGGGACAGGCTAATACCAGAGCAATCAGGAGAGCAAATTTGCCGCTGGGGTAGGGCTAAGCAGATCTGCTCGTAGACCCAGGTGGCGGGATCAAAATGACCATTGGGGGGTAGGGTTTCCACCAGGTCATCTACCTCGATCTCCTGCTCTAGCACCTGCTTGGCTAGATCAAGGGGGGCCCGCAGCCAGATCAGCTCCCGCGGTTGAATGGCCACCCGGTGGTTGTAGTTTTGCAGGCAGCGATCGCAGCTCAGGGTAAGAATGGTCTCCGCCTCCCCCTCCACCTCCAGGTAGGTATGCTGGTGGATCACAGTGACCTGCCCCCGCACCGGGGTGAGACTATCTAACCCCGGCAGATGGCTATCCAGTTCAATCTGCCATAGTTTTTTAGGACGCTGGAGCAAATGGGGAATGTAAACAGTTTCCATGACACGGGTAGGATAGTGCCGGCAGCAGTCAGGTTAAGGGGAAGAATCGAGGCAAACCACCAGACGGCGATCGGGTTCCTTACCCCGACTGAAAGTCGCCAGGCCAGATTGGGCGGATAGAAAATGGTGAACCTGACGTCGTTCAGCGGCGGACAGCCCCTTTAACTCATACTCCTGGCCACTGGCCCGGACCTGATCCGCCGCGGCTTCCGCCATCAGTTTTAGCTCGGCCAGACGGCGAGCCCGATAACCTGCCAGTTCAATAGTAAACGCCTGCTGCTCCCCTTCAGATTTACCTAGGTTGAGGGTGGTGTTAGCCAGATACTGAATCGCATCGAGTACGGCTCCAGCCGGCCCAATCAAGGTCTGCACCTGATCAGCCGAGAGCGCTTGATCAGCAATGGTGAGCCAACAGCTATCCCCCGAATCATCGTTAACCATGGTGGCACTGACCGTCGTGTCAAGCCCCTGCAGGGCTAGCAGGGCGGTTAACCACTCCACTCCACTGGTCAGAGCCTGATTTGTCATGGTATTTATGCCTTTTTCTTTTTAACGCGACTGGGTTCAAAGGGTAGGGCCTTGCGATCATCATCCCCAGCATCAGCCTGGGCGTCGACAATTTTCTGCAGGTTTTCGGGGAGGGGCTCACGGGACAGAATAAAGGCCTGCAGAGTTTGAAAAATATTGGCCACCACCATATACATCAGCACCCCAGCTGGCAAGGGGAAAAACAAAAACATGCCAGAGAAAAGCAGTGGGGTGAATTTGTTAACAGCATTTTGTTGGGGGTTATCGGACACCGAGCCCTGCCCCGATAGCACCTGATTGAGGTAAAGGCTCGCACCAAAGGCCAGCACCATAGCCAGAATATCCCAGTGAATAGCACCATCTTCGCCGGTGACCCCGACTCTCCCCAAGGCCTTAATGAACAAAAAGCCCTTATTAGCAGCCAGACCTGGCACCTGAACCTTGATGGTGGCTTCTCCAGGGGAGAGGGCGGTAACATGGCCCTGATCATCGATGGCCACTACGCCCTCGCCCTTAGTCAACTGCCACTGGGGTTTGACATCAACGTCAGTATCAGTGTACTCCGCCACCAGACTGTCGATGGAGTCACCGGTAGGGGTTTGTAACCGCACATCGGTCTTTTCTCCAACCACCAGCCGATTGCCCCCCGGCACCACGGCGGCAATGGGGAAATGGGCACCGTCAGACACGTAAATGGCCTTAGGGGGGGTGCTAAAAATTTGAGGTTGAATTTGTTCGATTTTATCTTCGGGAAAAACTTGGAAATTAACGTCGTAGCTAATGTCCGAAAAGGGGGACCCCCGCAGGGTGGCAAACAGGGCAAAGAGAATTGGCATCTGCAGGAGTACAGGGAAACAACCCGCCAGGGGGTTACCAAACTCTTTGTAAACCTTACCCATCTCCTCCTGGAGCTTGGTCGGGTCGTCCTTATGGCGGTCCTGAATCTCCTTGACCCGCTTTTGCATCAAGGGCTGAGTGACCTTCATCCGCCGCATGTTACGAATAGAGCCGGCGTTTAGGGGATAGAGGGCAAAGCGAATCACCAGGGTTAGGGCAACTATTGCCAGGCCATAGCTGGGCACGATCCCGTAAAAGAAGTCGAGGATCGGCAACATGACGTTGTTTGAGAGAAATCCAATACCAAAATCCATGGGCACCTAACCCCGCTGCGGGGACTATGACGTTAATCGCTCAGTTAATCAATTTACCCTAGAAAGGCAGAACCACACTAGCCAAGAGCAAGGGGCTATGCTAGACCTCCCCTAGGGCGCCACTCACCGCTTGGGCTTGGGGAGAGATTTTGTCGTTGATATAATCGTATACCTGTCTAAAATTGGGCATGGCTCGCAGCTCTAGACGGCTACCATCCTTCAGGGTGATCACCATATCCCCCCAAAGGCCGAGCCCGCGGGGAACCGTGACAATCTTACGAATTTCGGAGTAGATGATGTCACTGCGATCGCGCCCCTGCCAGCCACCAGTAACCGAGATCCGGCGATTGGTGATGCGGTAGCGGAGCCAGAGGGCACGGGTCACTGCTGCCGCGGTCAGAGGCAAACAAATAATGGTAAATCCCAAAAGAATATTGATAATCAAATCCCCAATATGGGGACCGCCCTCATAGTAAACGTCCTCACGGATGCCCATGGATTACCTCTAACTGAATAAGTAGCTGCCTCAATTCTCGCAAAAAATCGTCATAGTTGCACCGATCAGCCCCTGGACGAACATTAACTACGATCCAGAGGGGAGATGGCAGATCCTCTATCAGGGTAGCCATAGCAGCCCGCAGACGTCGTTTAATCCGGTTACGGATTACCGCCCGCTTATTCACTTTTTGACTCACCACAAAACCCACACGGCAAGCGGGGGATATCGGACCATGGTAGCCAGGACCGGAGAAGGCTTGGAAGGATAAAACTCGAACAGCCAAATGGGGGGATACCGCTTTGCGGCCCCCCTGGTAAACCCGAGTAAACTCTTGAGTGGTACAAAGCCGGTGACGTTTAGGGAGCACGCTCGCTGATGACCGTCAGGTAAGGCTGGATCAATCCTAAACCGCTAACCTGACCCGCCCTCGACGGCGACGGGCCTTAATCACATTTTGGCCTGTATGGGATCGCATCCGAGCCCGAAACCCGGAGGTGCGTTTTTGTTTACGATTAGTCCCCTCAAGGGTGCGCTTGCTCATGGCCCTACCTCTACTGCCAGTGGTTCGCTAAAAAGTCACAGGTTTTTTATCATACCATCCTTTAGATCAGTCCCTAAGGGGTTTTCTGCAGCGTAGCTAGCCGGTCAGGTCTGAGCCCCGCACCGCATACAGCCCCCTTAGCCAAAACGACCAGATACGTAGTCACGGGTGTACTGTTCTCGGGGATTATTGAAGATCACCTCGGTGCGATCGTATTCCACCAAATACCCCACCTTGCCGCCCTTGTCAGTAGCCTCAGCATTAAAGAAAGCGGTGCGGTCAGATACCCGAGAGGCCTGCTGCATATTATGGGTGACGATGATAATCGTGTAATCTTCCTTCAATTGTTTCATCGTTTCCTCCACCTTAACCGTAGAAATAGGATCCAGGGCGGAACAGGGCTCATCCATCAAGATGATGTCGGGCTGAATAGAGATAGCCCGAGCGATACAGAGACGCTGTTGTTGTCCACCCGAGAGGGATAATCCACTTTCCTTGAGCTTATCCTTCACCTCATCCCACACCGCGGCTTTGCGCAGGGAGGTCTCCACCAGCTCATCCATGTCACCTCTGAAACCGTTAATGCGAGCCCCCCAGGCAATATTTTCGTAAATTGATTTAGGAAAGGGATTAGCCTTTTGGAAGACCATGCCAATTTTTCGCCGGAGTTCTACTGCATCTACCTTGTCGGCGTAAATATCATTACCCTGAAAGGTGATTTTCCCCTCCACCCGACAGGAGGGAATCAAATCATTCATGCGGTTAAAGCATCGTAGTACCGTACTTTTACCACAGCCGGAGGGACCAATAAAAGCGACAATCTCATGGGTGGGGATCTCTAGGTCGACATCACGCACCGCTAGGTTAGAGCCGTAATAGACATACAGGTTTTCTGTGCGTAGGGCCGTATTAGCTAAGGAGTGGAGGTCGGCATTGAACATTGGGCTCACAAAATTAAGCTACACTGCTAGCAGAAAACCCGGGAAAAGTAGCAAGACAACTGTCAGAGTCAAATCTAGGATTTGACAAGAGGGTTAAACTAACCCTCTAGCCCTGGAATCATCTACGCAACTATTCCCAAAGCTTTTCAAAGTTTACACTTTAATAATAGTGCAGTCTTTAGCCCTTCCTCGGGTTAAGGGAAGACTAAGGGACTAAAACCGCTGGCAATCCACCAACTATCTAGGGCATAATCAAAGTGATTGGTAGGGTGCTCTGTCTGGAACCATTTCGCCTATGTTGCGCCAGTGTCAAGACTACACGAACCTATCCGTTGGTTTCACCTTAGCCCCTTAAGGACCTACCTATTCGTTATTTCCCTGGTACAGGTGTTTGGGGTCACCGGTATATTAGCTACACTGACTGCCCACGTGCCGCCTTGGCAGTTAGGGAGTATGGGAGTGCTGAGCGTGGCGGCGGTCTTAATTCCTGCTATGGTTCTTCATCAAGCCCTGGAACCCTGCCTTGAGCCGCCGTCTGGGGGGCAGGCCCTGGATAGCCAACAGCAATTCCTGCAGAATGTCATCGATAGCATTCCCAGCATGATTGTGGTGAAGGATCGCCGCGATCGCATTCAAGTAGCCAACCAGGCTAGTGCCACACTGCATGGCCTCACCCCGACAGAGATGGTGGGGCGGCAGGACCGCGAGATTAATCCCCATCTTTCCCTAGCGGAGGCGGAACGTCTGGAACAGATTAGCCAACGGGTCATGGCTACTCAGATCCCTTACCAACTAGAACAAATACTGACCGATGCCAAAGGTGATGATCGCTGGTATCAACTCCTGATTAGTCCCTTCAAAGATGAACATGGCCGAGTCATTGGTGTCATTAATAATGGCATCGATATCACCGAGCGCAAAGGGGTGGAAACCGCCCTCCAGGAGGCTAACCAAAACCTAGAACAACTAGCGACCCACGACGGCCTGACCCGCATTCCTAACCGGCGATGTTTTGATCAGTACCTGCAGCGCGAATGGCAGCGTATGACCCGAGAACATCAGCCCCTGTCCTTAATTTTGTTAGATGTGGATTTCTTTAAGGCCTATAACGATTACTTTGGTCATCAACAGGGGGATGAAGGACTGGCCGCCATTGCCCAAGCGATCCAACAGGCCGTGAAGCGTTCGGTGGACTTACTGGCTCGTTATGGTGGAGAAGAGTTTGGCGTGATTCTGCCTAACACTCGACGGACTGGGGCAGAAAACGTAGCCCAAGCCATTCAGTCAGAAATTAAAGCACTAGGTTTACCCCATCCCAAGTCCCGAGTCAACGACTATCTCACGGTCAGCATGGGGATCGCTAGCGCAGTGCCAACCCCTAACCAATCGGTGGAGGAGTTAATCGCCGCCGCCAATAGTGCCCTTTACCAGGCTAAACGACGCGGACGGGATCGATACTGGATACGGTTAATATAGGGCCGGCTTCGGCCCTGGCTGGGAGAGTGAGCAGCTCATACCAAGGTCTGAAACCGACGAGTCAGATCAAGCCCCTTTGAGAATTTTCATCAGGGCGTTTTCCAACTGATCCGCTGCGTCCTTCCATGTGTAACGAGTGGCGGTTTGATAGGCGGCGTCAGACATGGCCTGCCAGTCTCGATCAGAAAGCTGTAAAACCCTAGCCAGGGACTGGGCCAAACCCTCCGTATCCTCCGGTGGTACCAGAAAACCATTCACCCCTGGTTTAATCAAGTCAGGCGCTCCCCCTGTCCTCACCGAGACCACCGGACAGCGGCAGGCCATAGCCTCAAGAATCGGCAAACCAAAGCCCTCCGCCCGAGAACCGCATAGCCAGACATCACAGGCAGCATAGAGACGTCGGAGATGGTGCTGGGGAGGCCTGAGGTGAACATCTACCTCCTCCGGCAGGGGAATATCGGCGGAAATCGGCCCATAGCTAAAGCAGATAACCGTTAGGCTAGGAATCATGGTTTTTAACTGTTGAATAGCTGCCAGGCAAATATCGGCTCCCTTCCAGAGTAGATCCGAGTACATAAAGCCTACTTTTGGAATAATATTCTTGACCCTGGGTTCAGCATAGAAAAGCTCCATGTCAACACTATTCGGCACCAAAAATACGGACTTATCTCCATATTCATTGAGCAACAGTTCCGTCAGCCATCGAGAAATAGTCACTTTCTGAAATGGTAATCTATAGGTGGCTTTTATCCGCTCCAGATTTTGCTTGTCAATAATGGTTTCGTGGTGTTGGATGAAATAAACTTTTTTGCCTTTCTCGCCAGGGAATTTTGCTATCCATTCTGCCGTTTCCCACCAGGTGGCAACGACAATATCCGCATCAGGCACATCATCTACCCAGACAGAAGTATGGCTTGACAGGGTAAAGGGAACTTGGTTAAGTTCAAAGTAAGTTGGATCGTAAATTTCATAGACAGAGAAAATTCCCTGCTTTAAAAATGATTTAAAGCCATGCAAAAAGTTTTGTCTTGCTGGCCTAGGAGCGATTACAGATACTTGATGCCCTTTCTCGATCAAGTATTTCGCATGGGTAACAATGACCCGAATCCCTCCCGCTACATGAACACATGGAAGTACAAAAGTGATTTTCATGAGCTAAGATCATTCTTTAATCCTTCAGGGGAAATCCCTCAGGAGAGGAGGAGACTAAATAGAAATCAACTGACTTAAATCGTTTGGAGGTTAGTATAGTCTTTTCTAGATTAGAATGCCCCACTGATATGTTCTGATCACATCGGGAGCCAGTTTTAGTCTATCATCCTCGCCTAAGGGAAAAGCCGGTGAAAGTTTAGGGATTTTTCAGGGTTGGCTTCTGGTCTGTAGCCAGCAGCCAAGCGGCAATCATCCCATCACTGCCGCTACAAACCAACATGCGACTATTGGGACTGAAGGCGAGGGCCTGTACGTTCCAGCCCACCCCTAGATCGTCACCCTCACCCTGCCAGGGCAACCGTAAGAGGCTAATCTGCCCCTTCTCAAGCCCTATACCTAGCCACTGGCCATCAGAACTCAGACTCAGGGCTGTAACCAGACTGGTAAACTGGCGGAGCGGCTCGCCGGTGATCCCTAGGCCTAGACTCCATAGCTGCACCTGACCCGATTGGTCCCCACTGACCACTCGATCATCTTCAAGATGGCCAGCGAGGGCGGTGATCAGACTGGTTGAGGTGGTTACGGTATGGGTTAGATAGCCTGTGGGCAGCGACCAGAATCGCAGGGTGCGATCGCCACTAGCGCTCACTAAAATCTCACCACCGCCGACCAAAGCGAGGGCAGTAATCCGCTCCTGATGGTGAATTAACACCGTACTGTGGCAATCCTGATCAAGTCGACAAAGATAGATGCGGCCATCCCGACTACCCACCACCAGGGTGTTACCATCTGGGGTCAATAGCATAGTGGCGACCCCCCACAGCGCTAGGGGCAGGCGGCGGCGCCGGTACTGGCCCAGGTCCCACTCAATCAAGTGCCCCTTTTCATCGCCAGTAATTAACCGCTGACCATCAGGGGTAAAAACCAGACCCGTTACCTGACAACGATGACCGATCCCCCAGGGGCCAAAGGAGGGGGAAAACCGGTACAGTCGTTCACCGTTAGCTGTATCCCAAAGACAGACCAGG
Source organism: uncultured bacterium (assembly GCA_964452545.1). Lineage (GTDB taxonomy): Bacteria > Cyanobacteriota > Cyanobacteriia > Phormidesmidales > Phormidesmidaceae > Nodosilinea. The sequence continues at coordinate 15,371 of CAYVMR010000012.1, read as the reverse complement.
CCATCGCTGGCACCGCCGGCCAGGGCTCGACCGTTAGGACTAAAGGCCAAAGCACTGACGCCCTTGCGGCCGCAGTCTAGGGTAAAAACTGGACGCCAAGCCGAAGCGGTAGGAGAACGCAGCATCAACTGCTGAGGGGTCGAGGAGACAACCCGTTGGGGACCGGCCCAACGCAGATCAGCTAACACCTGCTGGGCGTTAGCGTAACGCTCCTTCAGATGACGGTTAACCATCCGATCTAGCACGCGGCCCAGGGCAGGACTCACCGAGCCAGCTAAAAAGGGCCGCCAGACCAAAGCATCCTCAGCAATGGAGTAGAGATCAAAAGGATGAAGCCCCGTCAATAGGTGTAAACAGGTTAAGCCCAGGCTAAAAATATCGCTGGCGAACACTGCCTTGCCTAGGGTTTGCTCTGGGGCAGCGTAGCCCGCACTGCCAATGACCGTGCCGGGTTGACTGGCCGTCCTCTGCTCGTAGAGAGCCTTACAGGCACCAAAGTCCACTAACGCCACTGGACGGGGTGGGGGCGGCATAATCAGATTGGCGGGTTTAATATCCCGGTGGATCACCTGGTGATTATGGATAAACTGCAACACCGGTAGAACCTCCTGTAAAAGCTGACGAACCTCAGCCTCACTCCAAAGGCGAGTTTCCAGCAGTTGTTCCAGGTTAGGGCCAGGAATATATTCTTGTACTAAAAACTGCCCCTGGCTATTGTCCACCACGTCCAATAATTGGGGAATTTGGGGGTGTTGCCCCAGGCGGGCCAATTGCTCCGCCTCCAGGTGAAAGCGCTGGCTTGGGGGCAGGACAGGGCCGATCGCCACCATCTGCTTCACCACACACCACGGGGGGGGTTGGATATGTTCATCCACCGCCAGATAGGTGCGACCAAAGCCCCCCTGCCCCAGGCGGGAGCGACAGCGGTAACGATGGTTAATTCTTAAGTCCGCCCCACAGCACTGACAAAACTCAGCCCCAGAGGGGTTCAGGGGATGGGGACAGTCTAGGTTAAAGCAGATACAGGTCAACGGCCGCTACCGATAGGGCTGAACGGGGTCCTGTGGGGGATGGGGGGACGATCAGCCAGCCTGCTCAGGTTGGCACCAACTGCCCAGGACAAAGCCTTGCCCATTTGCCGAGCTCAGGGCTAAAACTTTCACAACCCACCACATCCCACTCCATTTCAATCTCCTCACCCTGGTGACGGATATTGACATTGATGGTGGGTTCCACCGGATCAAAGGTGGGTTGATCGGTCAGGTGAGGTTGCTGGTGCTGGGTTTCCACCGCATGGTAAGTGGTGCAACGGTCAACATGCTCGCAATTTATACAAATGCACATGGCTCTGCTTAGACCCCTCTCAAAATGCTGTACCCCGGGCCAAACCCTGGTCCAGGGAAAAGCTATGCCTTAAATTCTAGCAACTGTTGTGGAGGGTGGTCGGATCTGTCCGGCCTCGCCATACTCTGGTAAGCTCAAAGTCTTTGCAGTGTGCAGTGTAATGAGGCTGCCTTGAGTCTAACCCTAAGTTCCCTACCGGCCGTGGCCATTCAACAATCGGCACTTTCTCCCCAAACCTGGCCCTTCAGCGTCGCATTTTTGCCTGAACATGCCTACTTAGTGGGTGGCAGTGTGCGGGATGCCCTCCTACACCGCCAGGCAGACTATCTCGACCTAGACTTTGTGTTGCCAGACAGGGTCATAGAAACCGCTCAACACATTGCTCAGCAGTATGGGGCTGGCTTTGTGGTGCTGGACGCTGAACATCAAATTGCTCGGGTGGTATTTGCTAAAGCGACGGTGGATTTTGCCCAACAGATCGGCCCCACCATTGCGGCTGATCTAAAGCGACGGGACTTTACCATTAATGCCATTGCCTATGATCCCCATGGGGAAATCCTGGTGGATCCCCTCAATGGCTATGCCGACTTACAGCGCCGCAGGCTTTGCATGATCGCCCCGGAGAACCTTGAGGAAGACCCGCTGCGCCTATTACGCGCCTACCGCCAGGCGGCCCAACTGGAGTTCAGCCTGGATGTCGCTACCCAGGACACCATCCGCCGCCTAGCCCCCCACCTGGACAAAATGGCGGCGGAACGGGTGCGAGGGGAGCTGGACTGTCTGCTCAGTCTGGCGACCGGATCCTATTTTTTACGAATCGCTTGGCAAGACGGGTTACTCCATCACTGGTTGCCAGCCGTCACCGAGGATCATCTCCAGCGGCTGGTTCGTTTAGATAGCACCATTGCCCACCTCTACCAGGAATGGCCCGACTATGCTCACCTGCTGGCGAGTTGGGTGAGGGAAGCCACTACTCCAGGTCTGCACCGCAGTTGGCTGAAGGCGACTAAACTAAGTCAGCTGTTGGCAGACCCTCTGCCCCAGGCGGAGCAAACCCTCACCCAGCTGAAGTATAGTCGGGTAGAACAGCAGGCGGTACTCAGCATCCTCAAAGGATGGCATTACCTCCATAACCATGGGGCGGATCTCTGTGACCAGCCCCCTACTGACCGCTCCCTGCGCCTGCAGTACGAGTTGTTTAAGCTGGCGGGGGCGGGCTTTCCTGGAGTAGCGTTGCTGGCCTGGAGCCACAACCTACCCACGGCTACGGTACGAGACTGGTTAAACCGCTACCTCGATCCCCAGGATCCCCTGGCCCACCCCCGCCCCTTACTGTCAGGGCGGGATTTGATCCAGACCCTGGGGCTCAAGTCTGGCCCCCAGATAGGTCAGTTGTTACAGGCCTTACAACTGGCTCAGGTAGAGGGCCAGGTCGGTAGCCGATCGCAGGCTCTGGCCTGGGTTCAGCAACAGCTGGAGGAAGGCTAGCCCCCCTTAGCACGACCGACGTGAATGCCGCGATCGCGATGCCTGAAGGTTTGGCATGGCAGCTCTACAGGCTGGGGGCGCCGCCTTTTAGGCGGGCCTGTCGATGGCGAAGTTGTTTGTCGTTGTGGTCGTGGAGTTTTCATAGGACCGCCTCCCCATAGTGATAGAGGCTACACCTTTATTATCGCTCTCCAACCATGGCACCGGGTGATAGGGATAGGAATCTTTAGGGTTTACTCCAGGTCTGTCGTGAGCACTTCCCCCCGAAGAAGACGGTCTGCGGCCTCCAGTAAGACCTCCTCCAGATAGGGTTTGCTGAAGTAACCCTTAGCCCCCAAGCCAATTGCCATCTGACGGTGACGGTCAGCCCCGCGAGAGGTCAGCATGGCTACGGGAATTTGACTCAGGCGGGCATCCTGCTGTAGACGCGAGAGCAATTCTAATCCATCCATGCGGGGCATTTCGATATCACAAAAAACCAGATCACAGGGTAAACCCGAACGGAGTTTTTCCAGGGCTTCTTGACCATCGCGGGCCTGTTCCACCCGGTAACCCACCTTGCTAAAACTGATCGATAGCAATTCCCGTACCGTGATGGAATCATCCACAATCAGGACGGTGGGCTCGGTGGTGGTAGTCCGATTAGGACCGCTATCAGCAAGCGGCATAGGATCTGGCTGGGAAGGGGCCCACAAGGGTGAGGTCGCTTCCCGGCGCAGACGACCCGTGGCGAGATCGATCAGTTCCAACACATCCGCAATGGGCATGACCCGACCATCCCCCAGTACGGTAGCTCCGGCGATACCGATGGGCTTGGGCACAGGCCCCTCCAGCTGCTTAATCACAATTTCCTGCTCACCAATCACCTGATCCACCTGGATGCCAACAAAGGTGTTGGTATTTCTAAGTACGACAATAGGGATCAGATCACTATCTGGGGCACCACCGTAGACTCGACCACGGCCCAAGCCACGGTTAAACTTGAGGAGCTCACCCAAGGGTCGGCAGGGGAGCAGCATGTCCCGCCAGGGGACACAAGGATGACCGTCAGGACCGGTCTGAACACTGGCCTTTGCAATATCAAACACATCCTCCACCCCATCCATGGGAAAGGCGATACGGGCCTGATTATTCAGGCAACTAAGGGCCTTGGTAATGCTCAGGGTGAGGGGAAGACGAATGGTAAAACTAGTGCCCTTGCCGATCTCAGACTGAATGGTAATGGCGCCCCGAATATCAATCAGGGCGGTACGCACCACATCCATCCCCACTCCCCGACCAGAAAAAGCGTCCGCCTGATCACGGGTGGTGAACCCGGGCAAAAAGAGCAGATCGTAGACCTCCAGGTCGGACATGGTTTGGGACTGGAGGGGCGTAATCAAGCCCTTTGCTAGAGCCTTAGCCTTGATCACCACAGGGTTAATGCCAGCCCCATCGTCGGCAATATAGATGACTGTCTGGTTCCCTTGGTAGAAGGCTCGCACCGTGATCATCCCTGCCCTGGCTTTACCCAGGGCTAAGCGCTCTTCGGGAGATTCGATGCCGTGGGTAATGGCATTATTGACCAGGTGAGTCAGGGGATCGTAAAGTCGCTCCAGGATCATCTGGTCAATCAGGGTTTCTCCCCCTTCCACCACCAGTCGAGCATCTTTGCCACATTGTAGAGAAATATCACGGACGGCCCGAGGTAGCCGATCAGCGGTTTGGCTAAAGGCCACCATTCTGGCCCGATTTAACCCTTCCTGCAGTTGGGTGGTCACCTGGCGAAACTGGCGGGCAATTTGATCCGTCGAATCAATGGTGAATTCTATATCGGAAGCCGCTTCCCGGACCCGCACAATCAGTTCAATCATTTCCTGGGAAAGGGTGTGGAAACCGGTAAACCGGTCCATCTCCAGGGCATCGAAGGTAACCCCGGTGGCATGGCCCTCACCATAGGGGGTTGGATAGGCAAAATCAACGGATTGACGGTTGGCAATCAAGGAGCTTTCCAGCAGCGATCGCTCATAGAGATTGCGCATGCGCTGGCCAACATCATTCAGTTGCTGAACCTGATGCAGTAGATTATCCAGAAATTGCCGCAGTCGATCCTGGTCTTGCTCTAGGGAGTTTCGGTTGACCACCAACTCACCCACCAGATTACCGAGGTTATCGAGATGACCCACGGAAACCCGCATGGTTTGATCGGCCAGCAGGGTGGATCGGCGCGGCAGGCGCTGGTTCACACCTCCCCGAACTCGACGGATACCGGAGCTAGGGGCCACTCCGCCCAGTTGATCGGCATCTTGCAACAACTTCTCCAGGTCGCCAAATCCATCGTCCTCCCCGGCCAACTCGGAGAACCCAGGAACAGGCTCAGACTCAGACTGACTGACCGGTATCGCCTCAGGGCTAGGGATAGGCTCTCGCTGGAGGGGATTGGGGCTCTGGGCTGAACTCAACCAGGGGGATGGATCTGGAATGAGGTCGCTGGCCGTCGGATCGAATTCCACCCCCACTTCTGGGATGGTCACCGGACCATTGTCTTCCTGCATCCACGATTCTGGCAAACTATCCAGGAAATCCGACAGGTCATCAAGGGCTGAAACTGGTTCGAGATCTGGAGTCGGGGCCAGACTCGCCGCTTCTCGGGGAAGCTCGACGATCTCGTCAACCGCCGCCGCCCAGTCCTCCTCTTGCCAGAGTTCTTCCAGACTGAGCGGTTGGGTCTCAAACAGGTCCGCCAGACCATTGAGATCATCCTTAGTCACTGGGGGGTCCTGGGTCACCGGAACCGGGACCAGAGCCAGCACCTCTGGGGAAATCTCAATCTCGTCTCCTCGCCCCGCTAGGACCAGGTCCTGAGCTAACTTTAGGTGCTTAATCAAAACTGCGGCCAAACTGCGGTAGGTATGCTGCAAATTACCAACAGCGGCCTCAACAGTGGTCACCAGATTACACCACTGGACTAAATCAAAGGGTTCCCCCAGGCGGTAAAAACGTTGACAGATCCGTACCAGGTGCTGTCGCGATCGCTCATCGTCGGGGGTTTTAAAGGTGGTCAACATATCCCGCAGCAGATAGGACACATCACTACGGAAGACAAACTGCATGGCGCTGGTTTCAGACTGCTGGGAAGCCACGGATCCTAGGGCAGGGTCTGGGCGGGGCGGGGTAAGCACCTGGGGGGCAGAGGGCTGGGTGATGAGGCGCTGTAAATGGGCCTCCGTACGATCAAACAGAGGCTCCAAGGTGGCCATCAAAGCCTCTGCCTTACCTAGGGCAAAGGGATTTTGAAGTTGATTCAGCTGTGCCTGCAGGCCATCAAAAACCTGTAATAGCATCGACTCCAGCTCCCGATCGGGGTGCATTGAGGAGTCCTTCAGCAGTTTGAAGAAATCCTCCAGGCGGTGGGCCGTACGCTGCATATCCCCTAGACCGAGCATGGCCGCCCCACCTTTGACCGAGTGGGCAGCCCGGAAAACCTCATTGATCAGCTCCGGATCGGTGAGGGTGGCGGGCAGGTCAACCAGCCCCTGTTCAATGGTCTGGAGATGGTCTCTCGCTTCTTCGATGAAGTACCCCAGGATACGTTTTTGATCGTCAGGGAGCATGGCGGTACCCTTGTAAACGTTGACTCACTTCCCCTGTTACCAGAGGGCATCGGAGCAGGCCGATCAGCCCTCGACCTGTTCTACCTTAAATCGATCCACCGAGGTGAGTAAATCCCGCGCTACCCCCACTAGGTTCTGCAGCGAGGCGGAAACTCGCTGGGCTTCCTGGGAGGTTTCCTGAGCGGTGAGCTCCACCGATTGCATGACCTGGGCTACCGCCCGGGAGGTCTCGGTTTGTTCGACGGTGTCGGCGGTAATGGATCGGACCAGCACATCAATCCGATTGGATACCTGGATAATATCGTCCAGCGATCGCTTCGCCTGCTCCGCCAGGCGAGTACCCTCAATCACCTGCTGGGTTCCCTCCTCCATAGCAGTCATCACACCGCTGGTTTCCGTCTGAATCTGCCGGACAATTTGCTCAATCTCCTTAGAAGCCTTAGCCGCCCGGTCAGCCAGCTGACGCACCTCATCGGCCACAATGGCAAACCCTCGTCCGGCCTCCCCGGCCCGAGCCGCCTCAATACTGGCATTGAGGGCCAGCAAATTAGTCCGGGAAGCAATCTGGGAAATCAGGGCAACGATTTTGGAAATTTCCTGGGACGACTCTGCCAAACGTTTGACCTTACGGGTGGTCTCCGCTACAGTCTCGCGGATTTCTAAAATCCCCGCTACGGTACGCTCCACCGATTCCCCACCCCTGAGGGCTGTGGCGGAGGCCGAACGAGCCACTTCTTCCGCCTCTCGGGCACTTTCAGCCACCCGCTGAATGGAATCCGTCATCACCTGGACAGAATTCAATGTCACCGCTAGCTCCTCTGCCTGGCGCAGGGCATCGGCGGAAAGACTACGGGCGAAAATCTCATTTTCCGTAGAACCACGGCTAACCTGGCGGGCCGCCACACTAACTTGCTCCACAATCTCCCGCAGATTTTGAATCGTGAGGTTAAAGGAGTCTGCCACCGCCCCCAGCACGTCCGCCGTCACCTCGGCCTGTACCGTCAGATCACCTCGCGCTGCCCCTTCCACGTCATCCAGCAGGCGAATCACCTGACGCTGCAGGTCTTCCTTGGCTTGCTCCTGTTCCTGAGCCTTGCGCTGAGCTTCACTGGTGGTGGTTAAAATAACTCGAGACATTTTGTTAAAGCTATTGGCCAGATAACCCAATTCGTCGGCTGATAACACCCTGGCCCTGGCAGATAGATTGCCCTGGGTCACCAGATCAAATTGTTGTTGTAACTCCTGGAGGTTAGCTTTCATAGAACGCTGAGCCAGGTGGCCAATCCCAAGAGCCACACCAAACCCAGCCATACCAGCCCCTAGAGCCATAGCGCCGTGAACTAGCCGAGGTAAACCCTGGTTAGGGTTGAGGCTGGCGGTAGTAAAACTAATCACCCCTACCGCCAGGGTAGAGGCCAGACCAGCGCTGATCGCCACCGTCAAATTTTTACTGGCCAGGGGAGCATTGTCTAGAAAACCTAACCAGCCTTGTCCTGCCACCGCGGGTAAGGGAGCATCATCGAGTTGGGCAAAGGTGGGTAACCCATCGGTTGGGCCAACAATGGTCAATAAATCTGCATCACTAATGGGAAGCTGACCACCTTTAGGCTCCAGAGTAAACCCAGAGGTGGGCATAGCGGCATAATCAACACCACCATCAATCGACCCGGAACTGCTTACCTCTACAGACGGTGCGGTAAAACCGCCAGAACTATCGGACAATTCAAAGTCAGGCAGGCTACCCAGGTCATCAAACTCACTGAACTCATCTAAAAACTCCACATTCCCCTCTGTGGAATTAATCTCGTTATCAAGGCTGGAGGGGATGGTGGCATGATGACGATGACTTGACTCAGGGTCAGGGACATGGGCGGACAAGGCCTGCAAGTCAAGGGCCGCACTTGGTGCCAAAATGGTTAGGTCATCCTGGCTATCATCCTGTGGCAGCAACCAGGATGACTCCACCGTCCCGAGCCCCTGATCCTCACTCCAAAAAGACTCAAGGTTGTGGTCAGAATGATCTAGGTCAGAGTCCAAGCCAGCCATCTCGGCAAACGGATCGGATTCATCAAATTCAACCGTAGCAAAGGGGTCGAACAAGTCTTCATCGACCAGCTTAGCCTCCTGCCCCGCCGGGCCAAAACCTTCTACAGGTGAGGTATCGAGGGCATGATTTAAATGGGTTACCCCATCGCCGTTAGTCACCAGGTCAACACCTATCCCAGGGTAGCTAGCCGGCTCCCGTCCTGTTTGATCATCGCTCAACCAGTCTGTCTCAGCTGGGGTGGTATCAGAAGCAGGTGGCCGCGAAGGAGTTAGATCAGAACTGGTGGCAAATTGGCTGGCATATTCCAATCCATTGGTGGCATAGTCAACGTAATCTGGCTGGGAGGTGTGACTCAATACGGCTTTATATTGTTGACAGGCCAGCTCGTATTGTTGTAAACCGTAGCAATAAATGTGGCCCCGTAACAATAGAACACTTGGATCGTCAGGATAACCTTTAACCAATCGATCAATAATGGTGGCGGCATCCTGATAGTTACCCTGAATATAGGCTTTTTCAGCTTGCTGGTAAGCCTGGGAGTAATCAATGCCTGAAGCCATAGGGGGGTCTCCTGCCAGTGCGAGTCTTTGCAATCAGGTGAGGTAAGGGGCTAACTAGGCGGCCCACCGAGCTGAACGAATTACGGCCACGTGGTCTAAGAGCCTCAGGAACTTACCGCCCTCAGAGGGCAGGGCCCATTCACCGCGCAGAAATGGATCCATGCTATCGGTGCTCCTGCCTACGGTAACCGTATGATCTGGGTTGAGCCACTGGGTCCCAACAATTCGATTAATCGCTAAGCCTAACATAGTTCCCTGGTCTTCCACTACGACGACGGGAATTTCGGGTCGATCAGTGTTTAATAGGGATGGGTAGCCCAAAAACTGACCCAGATCGGCGACCCAAACCACCCGGCCCTGTTCATTCAGGGTGCCCAGGAGGAGATGGGAGACGTTGGCGATGGGGGTAATGCGATCGGGGGGCTGCTCCAGAATGCGATGAATACCGGTGGCGGGCAAAGCAAATTCATCCTCGGTCGTGACAAAGAACCGGAGGAACAACTCTCCGTCTGGGCTGCCCTTGGGTAAGCTGACGGCAGCCGTCTCAAGAGCCTCGGAAGCATCATCAAAGCGGTGTACCATCCTTCATGTCCCCATCACTCAGCCTTACCCCAATCATTGCCGTTGCCATCATGCCATCAACCTCCCGTCTCACTAAATAGGCCTAGGTCCTCAATAGTTGTTTAACGGTGCCAATTAATTCAGAGGGCTGAAAGGGCTTAGCAATATAAGCATCAGCCCCCTGCTTAATACCCCAGTAACGATCAAACTCTTCCCCTTTGGAGGAGCACATCACCACCGGTAGGTGCTGAGTCGTGGGATCAGCCTTTAGGCGTCGACACAACTCGTAGCCATTCATCTTGGGCATCACGATATCCAGCACAATCACATCGGGGACAGCGGTTTGAATCTGCTCCAAGGCCTCGAGGCCGTCAGCAGCGATTCTTACATCAAAGCCCATCTCCTGCAGTAGCTCAGTGATCATCTGTCGTTGGGGCACACTGTCTTCTACTACCAAAATAGTGCTCATAGACCAAATTTGCTACTTAGATAGCCTTAGTATCGGGACGAGGCGTGGTTTACCCTGGTTAAACCGGCAAGCAGACACCAACCTTCTACCCCTACGGTAACCTTGAAATCCTATTGTAGTGTCAAACCCTAGGACATATTACAGGCTCCGGCATCTTGCCTAGGGCATCGGCAAATCAGAGTCGTGAATTGGATTGGGCTGTGGATAAATAGCAGAGGTGATCAGTGACCGGTTTGGATTAACCCCCTACTAACATTACATCGCTTGGCTAAAAGCAATTCTCTGGAGGGGCCTGACCTTTGGCCTGGGAGCGGGGGGCACCTGATTAAGGGCCAGATCCACCACCATCTGACCCAGCCGGGGACAGGGCCCAAGGGCTGGTAGGAGGTGAATTCTCAGTTGGGGAAAGCGCTCCGCCAGGGCCTCTGTACGGTGGGTGATAGCATCAGTGATGGTACCGCTGAATAAGAAGTAGGGCAACACCGCTAACTCCTGGACTCCGGATTGAATCAATTCAATGGTGCGAGTTTCCAGATCTGGAGCGATGGACCAGTAGGCGGTAGCCCCACCGATGGAATTGGCCAGGGTCTCGACCGGATCGTTGCTACGGCGCTGACGACTACCATGGGCGAGCAACACCGGAAATTTAGCGCTGCTGGCTTGAAATTTGCTATGCACCAAGGCTTTCATAGCAGGGTGACTGCCGACATGGGGAGTCAGGTCTAGGGTCAATTTGGGTAACCGCCGTTGGGCCTGGTTGACCTCCGCTGGGATATCTTGCAAAACGTGGATACCGGCCAGGAGGAATAGGGGCACAATGCGCAGGGTGGTGATGCCCATGGCCTGTACCCGCAGGCCAAAGTCCAAGATTTGTTGCTTTAGGGAAAAGACGCCAGTCTCTAGACAGGCCGTACCCACCAGGGGAGGACAGGCCGTCAATCGCTGACCGGAGGTAGGTTTGTAAGGGCTATAACCCCTGGGTATCGCTTGATTGGGAGTGGTCAGGAAGGTCGTACAAGCGGCTAAATCCGGTTCAAGACCCCCAACCGGTAGGGCCTGGAGGGTGCTGAGCTGCGATCGCACGCACTGGGCTAACCGCTCTACCGCTTGGCTTGGTCGGGGATCACGACTGCCGTGGAAAACTAACAAAAAGGCGGTGGATGAAAATAGCGCGGTGGACACGTAGGAACTCCTCTGATCGAGGTGCGGCATCTTAAGGAAGCCTATTATAGGCAGTTTTACCCATCAATCCGGTATCTAATGCAGCATTTCATTTGAATAAATTTAGGACTGCCTCTCAGGGACATCCATCGCCCATCAACCACTGGTGTGGCAGATCCCCCCTTAGCCACCGCTCTCCTCCATAATGACAACAGGAAGTCAGGTAAACTTTCTTGCCCTTTGTCGTCCCCCCGCTCCTCTCCGCCGTCTAACCCTACTATGACTAACCCCAATACCCCTTGGTCGGGATCAACTTGGAAGCGCTTACTTCTGGTCATGGTTACCGCTCTGGTTACCTTGGTATTGTTCCAGTCCCTGGTAAACAGTTGGAATCAACCTCAGGTGGCGAGTCAGTTAGAGCTCTACCAAACCGATTTATTACTGGAGAGTAGTGCCTGGAAAGTTGACTCAGCCCAATCCTGGGGCTGGTCTGGGGAAGAAGAGTGGCAGAGGCTACGCCAGACATTACTGGGGCAGGACCCCGTAGCCACCGCCCAGCAGCAGTATGAAAGAGTACGGCAACGGGCTAGCATCAACCTGGACAGTTTGTCGTCGCAGGCGACCTCCCTGAGGGAGGCCGATCAGCCCCTGGGGCGACGGCAGCAAACAGCTCAGGCGCAACAACGGCAATTGATTGATCAAATTGACCTGCGGCTAGGGTTAATGGAATCCTACCAGGGTGAAGTGGAGGCGGCCCTAGACCGCTGGCAGGATCTGGCCGATCGCCCGACAACGGCACCAGACCTGGCCCACACCACTCAGCTGCTCAGCCGCCTCTGGCAATCTGGCGGGCAGGTGGAGTCGGGGGATAGGGAGTGGCTGCAGGCTAATCTAGACGGTTGGTTTGAGTACCGCGCCTTAGACCAACTCTACAGGGTGGCCAAGCGCCCTGAGGATCAGCGGCGTCTGCAGATCCAGGAACAAGTTACGGCAACCGATCGCCTGGTGAAGCTACTGCTGATTACTACCGTGCCAGCGATCGCCGCCCTGGCGGGCCTGGGTTTAATGGTGGGATTACTCGGGCAATGGCTATGGCAACGGCAGAACTCTCCGCTAGACGGGCAAGCAGAACCCTGGTCAATTCCCTGGACCGGGGAAACGATCTGGGAGGTGCTGGTGCTGGGCTTTTTCTTCATAGGGCAAATCCTTTTGCCGCTATTGCTGGGGGGCTTGGGGCTCAGCAGCGCCGACCTGAGCAGCCGTCAGCGGGCTTTTTTCTCCTTGAGCTATTACCTCCTGATGGCCAGCGGTGGGCTGGCCGTCCTCTGGTGGTGTTTGCGACCCTATCGCCCCCTGCCGTCCGGTTTATTTACCCTAAAACCCTCCTGGCGGGGGTTGGTATGGGGCCTAGGGGGCTACCTGGTCGCCCTCCCCCTGATGTTTGGGGTGGCCTTACTCAATCAACAGCTCTGGCAGGGGCAGGGGGGTAGCAACCCCTTGCTGCAAACCGTCCTAGAAGAAAAGGACCCCGTTGCCCTGGCGGTTTTCTTCCTTACCGCCGCCGTGGCCGCCCCCCTGTTTGAAGAAACCCTATTCCGGGGTTTTCTGTTGCCCTCCCTGAGCCGCTACATGGGGCTACCCTGGGCGATTGGTTTGAGTGGGTTCATCTTTGCCGCTGCTCACCTGAGCCTCTCAGAGATCCTGCCCCTCACCCTGTTGGGCATGGTTTTGGGGTTTGTCTATAGCCGCTCCCGCAATCTCCTATCCCCCATGGTGTTGCACAGCCTTTGGAACGGCGCCACCATGGCGGGACTATTGATTTTAGGCCGCTGAGGATCGATCGCCTAAATCGATAACCGCTCCCCATCAGATCGGCGACAACCACGACTGCTGGGTAGAGGCCGCCAGAGAGACCGCTAGATTGGTAGCAGGTTAGCCCATGGTGACCTGCTAGTACTCGTGAAAAGCCACCAAGGTCTGTTCTGCAACGGGCACTAGCTTTTTAGAAACTCCCCATCCACGGCGTTTAGCTCAGTGATGAAGACTGCGGCATTAGCCATGTCCGGTTTTTTATGTGGACGGCACCCCTGTTGTCAAGGAAATTGGTGCAGTCTGATAAAACTGCGCTAACATCCACATGACCTAAGGCGGTCCAGGGGGCCAGGCTAACGGCCCCAGCGGAGGAGCAGCGGGAGCCCTTCCCTAGTCTGGGTTGGCCGTACCAACCGCCTTGGCCATGACCTGATATGACGTTGCTGATTGTAGGTTTAGGAGTGGTATGGATATGCAAGGTTACTCCTTTCGGCCCCAGGGGGGCAAGGCCATTGTCAGAGGCTTAGCGGTGCTCACCTTAGCTGGGTTAGGCAGTCCGGTACTGGCCCAGGGCTATGATCTGGTGCCGGCTCTGCCAGTCGGGGCCATCCCCGTTCCTAGCGGCAGTTCGCCAGCCCCGCCGGTCAGCGGCCAGCAGTATGTGGTGCTGGTGACGGGCAACAGCGATCAGGTGCTCAACCAAGTGCGGTTAATTGAGCCCACCGCCTTTCGCACCACCTTTCAAGGCCGGTCGGTGATTCAAGCCGGTCGGTTTAACCTGGCCGGCAATGCCCAACAACGGGTGGCGGACCTGGCGGCCCAGGGGGTAACCGCGGAGATGACCACAGCGCCGGCGGCCCAACCCAGTTATGCCCAGCTACCCGCCAATGTCTATGCTAGTACTGGCGAGCTACCGCCCTTGCCAGCGGTGGGCACCACCACCGCCACCCTACCCACTCTACCGCCCCCCAGCCAGGCGGCGCCCCCCAGCCAAGTTGAGTTTGGCCAGCAACTGGGCTATACCCCCCCGGTCAACCCCAGCACCTACCCAGTGAATGTGCCCCCCCCGAATACGACGGCGGTCGTAACGGCTGATACGGCCTCTCGCACCCCCTACTATGTGGTGATTCCCACCAGCCAGGCCAACCTGCCCCAGCTCAGCGCCCAGGTGGTACAACTTGGCACTCCGGCGGACCGGGTGCAGCAGCGGACCAGCCCCCGGGGTCCCCATGTTGCCGTGGGCCCCTTCGCCGATCGGAGCTTGGCCAATCGCTGGAGTAACTTCTACCGCGATGCTGGCATCAGTAATAGTCGGGTCCACTTCCAACCCTAGCGGCAGCGTCGCTGAGCCGCCCACTCACCTATGCTTAGGTAGCTGCCCCTACTCCTCTAAAATGGCGGTGGGATAATGGGTTACCTAGGAGGTCTGAATTGAGCGCCGATGTAGTGGTGACGGCGGCCCAAATGCGGGATATCGAGGCCCAAATCTTTGCTAATGGCATGCCGGTGGCGGCCCTGATGGAAAAGGTGGGGGGGCTGATCACCGCCTGGCTTGAGGCCCAATTTCCTGCCCAGGGCTGGCCCCGGGTGGGGGTGCTGGTGGGGCCCGGTCACAATGGTGGAGACGCCCTGGTGGTGGCCCGGGAGCTCAGCTTGCGGGGCTATGGGGTGGAGGTGATTGATCCCTGCGATCGCCACAAGGACTTGACCGCTGCCCACCGTCGCTACGTCCAGAGCCTGGGCATTCCCCTGCGCCCCGATCTGCCAGGGTCCGGTGAGCCCCAACCCAGCTTTTGGATCGATGGCCTGTTTGGCTTTGGCCTGGAGCGACCCCTGAGCGGGCCCCTGGCGGAGCTGGTGAACCGCCTCAATGCCCAACCCCAACCAATCGTCAGTATCGATATTCCCTCGGGCTTACACACCGACAGCGGCGCCGTGCTGGGTACCGCCGTGCGGGCCAGCCATTCCCTCTGCCTGGGGTTGTGGAAGCGGGCCTTCTGTCAAGACCAGGCCCTGGCCTACCTGGGGCAACGCCACCGGCTTGATTTCCAGATTCCAGCCAGTGCGATTGCCGCTGGCCTAGGGGAGGCCCCTCCGGTCCACCGTCTGACCGCCGCTGCTGCCCAAGCCCGGTTACCCCTGCCCCGCCCCGCCGCCACCCATAAATACCAGGTGGGGCATCTGCTGCTGGTGGCGGGCTCCCGCCAGTACGGCGGGGCGGCCCTGCTAGCGGGGCTGGGGGCCCGGGCCAGTGGGGTGGGCATGCTCACCCTGGCGGTGCCCGAATCCCTGCGGTTAATGGTGCTGGCCCAGCTACCGGAGGCCCTGGTGGTGGG
>CAYVMR010000011.1:0-26635 GCA_964452545.1 uncultured bacterium | reverse complement strand
GGTGGCGATCACCGCCACCCGGCCGGCAAAGAAGGCAGGGGGTTGGGCTGGATCAGTGATCGTCATGGGCAAAGCGGTTATAGAGAACGTCGAGGGCGTGGTTCCGCAGATCGTAGTACTGCGGATCCTCCATGATCTGGTCCCGATCGCGGGGCCGATCAAAGGGAATCGCCGGGAATCGCCCTAACCTCTCCTATGGTAGCGGCTGGACCGGGGCTCATCCTGACTAGGCGATCGGCCAGGAATAGGGCCTGATCAATATCAATATTGTGGGGAATCCGCACGGTGCCACAACGCCCTTCAACGGGGGCAGTGAGGATGGCAGGGGCAAGGTTGAAGCCGGTCCGACCCCATACAATTTGAATCAGTTCAGGCCGGTTTTCAGGTTGATCGCACCCCTGTTGGGCTTCCATCATAGACTCGAACCGCAGGTCAACCGCTGGCCTAGGAGACATTAAGGTTTTGAGCAGGCCCGAGGGCTGGGCCTACCAAGGGAGAGTTCATCTCACCTGGGGACCGGTGTGGCTGTCCAGACAGTCTAAAATCACCTTGGCGGCGCGGTGACAAACGCCGGGTTCCCCGAGATTTTGCCGCAGGGTTTGATAGCCGGCTAGCATGGTTGCGCGGCTCTGGGGGTTTTGCAGCAGGTCTAGGGCGGCGCTGGCGATCGCCCCAGGGGTGGCCTGCCATTGCAAAAACTCCGGCACCAGGGCCCGATCCACTGCCAAATTCACCGGCGACACAAAGGGAACGTCAAACTTTAGCAAGTAATGGCCAATCCAGGCGCTGAGGGGGTTGAGGCGGTAGGCCACCACCTGGGGCACCTGCATCAGGGCAATTTCCAGGTTGGCGGTGCCCGACTTGGTAATCGCCACATCGGCGGCGGCGATGGCATCGCTGGTGTGATCGGTGACGACGCGGCCCCGCAGCCCCGACTGGGCCAGACCCTGCTCAAAGCTGGCCTGGAGGGTGGGGGAGGAGACCGGCATCAGGAAAAATAGGTCAGGGCATTGGCGCTGCAGTTCCTGAGCGGCGGCCAAAAACACCGGCATCAGGTACTTGACCTCCTGACGGCGGGAGGCTGGCAGCAGGGTGACCACCGGTTGGTCGGGGCTGAGGCCAAGCCGCTGGCGGGCCTGCCCCCGATCGGGGGGGCTGGGGTAGCGATCCACCAGGGGATGCCCCACCCAGGTGACCTGGGCGCCAAACTCGCGGTAGTAGTCGGCCTCTGCCTCGAAAATCGCCACCATGCGATCGCTACAGCGCACCAATCGCCGCGTATCCTTTTCAGAAAAGGCCCACACCCACTGCTGGGGGGCAATGTAATACACCACCGGTAACTGGGGATGGTGGTGCTTCACGTAGCTGCCCAGCACCATGTTGGGGTTCATGTAGTCGATCAGCACCACCAGATCCGGGGGATACTCCGCCAGCCAACGGCGGGTCTGGCGTTGCAACTGCCAGGTGGGTAGTACGTAGGGCAACGCCTCAAACAGCCCCACCGAGCTAATGGTTAGGGTATTGCCCAGCAGGGTGGCGCCAGCGGCGGCGGTGCGGGGCCCGGCCAGGGCTAGAATCTCCAGGTCTAGATGGCGATCGCCGGCCACCTCCTGCAGAGCGGTAGTCAGTAGGGCCGCCTGCAAATCCCCAGAGACCTCACCGGTGCTAATCAAAATCCGTTTTGGGCGGGGGGCTACCCTGGGACGCTCCATAGCCTAGCCTAGTCCCCACTTCCGATTTGGTGACCGCGATGGGACCGGGCCGGTAAGGGGCCCCGCCGTTGGGGGTGCTGGGAGGAGTTCAGCAAAAATTCCCGAAAGTGCTTCACCAGAGGGTTATCAGGCCACTGGTTTAACGTCTCCAGGGCATCGGCAAAGGGTTGATCGGTGCGATAGATCAGGCGGTAGGCCTGCTTGAGTTGGCGATAATCCTCCCCCTGGTGCTGGGCCGCTAGCCCTGCCCGCTGCAACCCCACCTGGTTTAACCCCCGGACCTGGGCGGGGTTGCCATTTACCATGGTGAAGGGCGGCACATCCCGATCAATACGACTGAGGCCACCAATATAGGCATAACGACCAATGTGGACAAACTGGTGCACCCCCACCAGTCCGCTAATCCGGGCCCAGGACTCAACCCAGACATGGCCCGCCAGGGCCACGGAATTAGCCAGCACCACCTGGTCTTCGATCACGCAGTTATGGGCCACATGGGAGTAGGCCATTAACAGGTTATGGTCACCCAGGCGGGTAGATTCCCCAGCGTTGGTGGCCCGATTAATGGTCACCCCCTCCCGGATCAGGTTGTGGTCACCGATATCAACCCGACTGATGGAGCCATCGTACTTCAGGTCTTGCGGCTCGAGGCCAATGGCGGTGCCCGGAAAGATCCGGTTTTCCGCGCCGATGGTGGTCTGACCGTCGATTACCACGTGGGCGCCAATCTGGGTGCCCGCCCCAATGGTGACCTGTTCCCCAATAACCGCGTAGGGCCCCACCTGAACCGTTGGATGGAGTCGAGCACCACTGTGGATAACTGCTGTGGGGTGAATCAGAGTAGTAGTCAAGGGGTTGCCTCCGCAAGCCAGGGATGGAATCAGGATGCACTGCTAATCAGTGTTAATTATTCAGAGGGGGCGGGGAAAGCCTCTGGGGACCCAGGCACTAGCCCGGGGTGGAGGGGGCATCAACCACCGAGAACATCAACTCTCCCTCACAGACCAGTTGCCCCTCCACCTCGGCGCGCCCCTGCATTTTGCCGAAGCGTAGGCGCTTAATGGCCAGCAACTCAACGGTCATGATCAATTGGTCACCGGGGACCACGGGACGGCGGAACCTGACCTTATCAATGCCGGCAAATACACACAGACCGTTCACCCCGGGTATTTGGCTGAGCACCACCCCACCCACCTGGGCCATGGCCTCCACAATTAGGACCCCGGGCATAATCGGTCGACCAGGAAAGTGCCCCTGGAAATGGGGTTCGTTGAAGCTGACATTCTTAAGGCCGGTGGCCCGTTTGCCGGGGATGTACTCCGTAATTCGATCCACCAGGGCAAAGGGGTAGCGAT
Source organism: uncultured bacterium (assembly GCA_964452545.1). GTDB lineage: Bacteria > Cyanobacteriota > Cyanobacteriia > Phormidesmidales > Phormidesmidaceae > Nodosilinea. The sequence goes on along the minus strand of CAYVMR010000011.1, from coordinate 23,568 downwards.
GGGGGAGCAGGCTATAGATTTGCTCAGCGGAGTAGGGGTTGACCCCGAGCGCTGGAGCGACGACCTCTGGGGCGGCCGGATTAGAGCCGACCTCAGGGGTGACGGAACTGGATGAGGTTAGATTAATCACAAGCGGTTTATGACTCCCCTATGCTGAACCCCGGCCCCAATCGGGCCAGGGGGATGGCTATCGGCTAACGATTCTAGAGGGTCTAGAACATCACTCCGACATGGTGGATCAGGCGGTGCTCAATGGCTAACTCGCCGATGATCTGAATGTATTGATTGTGCCACTATACGGTCTCCTGGGAGTGATCAATCATGGCTTGGGCGATTTCTTGGGCCAGGCCCACGTGTAACCGGTGGCTGGCCCGATAGGCCACCACGTGGGCCTGGGGTAGTACCCCCAACAGGCTTAGGTCGCCGACCAGATCCAGCAGCTTGTGGCGCACCGGTTCATTATCAAAACGCAGGGGCGGGTTTAACCAGCCCTCGGGACCGCAAACCAGGGCATTGTCGAGACTGCCCCCCTTAATTAACCCCTGACTACGCAGGTAGTCAATCTGGTGGGCCAGGCCAAAGGTGCGGGCGGGGGCAATGGTGTGGGCAAAGTCCTCCCCGTTTAGGGGGTTGGGCTGCCAACTAAACCACTGCTCCCCGATCGCCGGCAAGTCAAACTCAATGCCGTAGGTCAGGCGGCAATGGTCGGCGGGAAAGGCGGCTATCCAGGCGTCCTCCCATTGTAGGGAGACCGGTCGTTGCAGGCGCAGGGGCGATCGCAGTTGGGTTTGGGCCACTACCCCCGCCGCCTGAATCGCCTCCACCCACCCCAAGGCCGACCCGTCCAGAAGCGGGATCTCGGGACCGTCCACCTCCAGGCGAGCATTATCAACGCCACAACTGACCAGGGCCGCTAGCAAATGCTCCACCGTCCGGACGGTGGCCTCCCCCTGGCGCAGTTCCGTGGACAAAATCGTTTGATCCACCGTCGCCAGGGTAGCGGCAATGGTGGGTTGACCCGGCAAGTCAGTACGGACAAAATAGCGCCCCTGGCCCTCGGCGGCGGGGCAGAGTCTGACCCCTACGGTCTCACCGGAGTGCAGGCCAATGCCCTGGGCGGCGGCGATCGCCGCCAGGGTTTGCTGCACTAGTCTAGGCCGGCCAGCCCCCCCCGGGGACGCTGGGTTAGACACCGTAAGCGGACGACTGGTCATTAAAAGCGCTCCCCAATGCCAAAGTGTAAGCGTCCCTGCCCGTCGTCATTAAACCCATAGTCAATCCGCAGTGGCCCCAAGGGGGTTTGGACCCGCACCCCAGCCCCATAGCCAAACCCGCCGCCGGGCTTACCCCGGGAAGGCCCCGGTGCGCCCGGCACCGCCCCGCCGCTACCCAAGTCAGAACCAGCATCAAAAAACAGCGCCATGCCAAGGAAGGAAAACACCGGGAAGCGGTACTCCGCACTGAACTGGGCATAGCTGCGACCGCTGCCCACCTCCCCCTCATCGTAACCCCGGATGGAGTTGGTCCCCCCCAAGGAAAAGGCCTCATAGGGGGGGACATCCCCGAGGATAGTGCCCAATTGGACATTGAAGGCCAGGGCCTGGGGCCCCTCGGTAAAGTTAATCAGCCGCAGGGGAAGGTAATGGCTATAGCTCGCCCGCAGCCGGTTCATCAAAATGCTACCCCGCCCCACCGGCACGGATTGCTCAGAGTTTAACCGCAAAATACCGCCACTGGTAGGGTTAAAGCTATCGTTTCGCTGGTCCCAGGTGGCACTCAAGGGAAAGGTCCACAGGTCATCTACGCCGCTATTACTGGCGGTCAGCGGGTTACCGGCGGCGTCGGTGGTAAACAGAGCCCCCCCCCCATCGCGGGAGGAGATATTTTGCGCCAGGGTCCCGACCGCCACCGTCCAGCCATGATCGAGGGGGCGGCTAAAGGTGACCCCTCCCCCCAAGCGGCGAATTCTTACCCGATCGCCATTGCTCAGGTTGATTTCATTGGGTCCACCATCAAAGTTGAGGTTGATGGCCCGCCGGGCAAAGGTGGTGGCGGTGTAGGAGGTGCGGAAGGGATCACCGGCAATCCAGGGATCGGTAAAGGAGACATCAAACAGCAGATCCCGGGTACTGACCTGGGCCTCGGCGGTCAATTTTTGGTTATTTCCCCCAAAGTTATCCTGGCGGTAACTGACGGTGCCGAAGATATCACCGGTAAAGTTAAAGCCTAAACCGGCAGCGACAGAGCCGGTGCTGCGCTCCGTCGCATTCACAATCACCTTCACCCGGCGCGGATCCTGACTGCCGGGCTCTAGACCGGGGGTAATATCCTCAAAGATCTGAAGACCAAAGACCCGTTGAAAATCCTGTTCAATCTGGGCCTGGTTAAACACATCTCCGGGCTGGGTTTGAAACTCCCGAGTGATGATGTACTCGTGGGTATAGCCGCGCAGGGGCTGACCCTGCTCGTCAACTGACTCGCCCTGGTCATTAAAGAAACGCACCTCGATGCTTTCAATCACCCCCTCTGCCACCTCCAGGGTGACCACCCCATCTCCCCCGACCTGGGGGGAAGCCACCACCTGGCCCAGTACATAGCCGTTGTCCTGATACCACTGGTTGATGGCCAGAATGCCATTTTGGAAATCCAACAGGTTAATGATTTTGCCCTTTTGGTTGGCAAAAATCCGATCCGCCTCCGTCTGAGGGAGCACCTGATTCCCCACCAGTCGTACATCCGTCAGCACTGGATTAGGTTGGACGATAAAGTTCACCTGGACGCCCAGGTCCGTATCCACCGGATCGGCCTTCACATCGGCAAAGAAGCCGGTGGCAAAAATGGCGTTAATATCCGCCTGCAGCTGGCTGCGGGTGGTGGTGCGGCCGGCCCGGGTTTGTACTACGCTGTAGACCAAATCTCGGAGGTCTGGGGCCAGGTCACCGGTGGATGCCTGCACCAGCACTTCGGCCACTAACACTCGGGGTTCGGGGTCCGGTTCTGGTTGGGCCGTGGGGGCAGGTTCAGGGGTGGTTGGAGGAGTCTCGGTCTCCGTCTCGGTCGAGGCTGGTGGCATTTCTGACTCTACGCCTTGCCGACGCTCCACCGCTCGCTGGAGAATTTGTTGGGCCTCCTCCGGAGAAATTTGCCGGCCACCAGGGGTGGATTGGGCCAGACTCTCTGGCTGGGCCTTGAGTGCTAGGGCCGGTTGGCCCTGATCAGCCTGATCAGTCGGCTCGGTGGAGAGGGGGGCATGGGCCTCCCTCAGGGTAGCCTGGTACTCTTGCATCACCGCCTGCAGATCTAGGCCCAGGGAGGGGGAGTGAGGCGCCAGGGGGGAAGGAGCCCCCTGGGCCGAGGAGGGCGCTGAGCCTGGGGTAACCAGGGCCTGGGGTGGGGCTGTGGTTGAAACCAGAAGAGCCTCCGCCCCGGCTGGGGAGACCAGGGAATCTGCCCTGGTTGAGCTGGCTGCAGTCGGCTGAGGTGGCACCGCTGGTGCCGGATTAGCGTGGGTGGCGGTGGCCCCTGGCCCTAATCCGATGACCCCTGAGGTCGCTAAAATAACTAAAAACTGAGGAGATAGCCGCATCCAAGTCTACCTAAACTAGTAACACCCACACACCATGGCGGCCTCCGGTACTGGCCAGATCACCGGTCTGGCTGGCGAAGGGAACCCGCAACAATTCGGACAAATTCTACCGCATGATCGACTTAATTCTGGCTAGACTGTGCCGCTACCCGTTCTAGCACACGCTGGTAGGCCTGTTCGACCTGGCCCAAATCCTGACGAAAGCGGTCCTTATCCATCACCCGTTGGGCTTCATCCTGGTTGGTTTGGTCCCACAGGCGACAGGTATCGGGGCTGATTTCATCCCCGAGTAGGAGATTTTGGTGGGAATCCAGGCCAAACTCAAGCTTGAAATCCACCAGGGTAATGGCGCAGTCAGCAAAGAAGGCGGTCAGGATTTGGTTGATCTGGCGGGCCTTGTGGTGGAGACTGGTGATCTGTTCAGGGGTGGCTAACTCCAGAATCCGCAGGCGATCCAGGGTGAGCAGGGGATCTCCTAGGGAGTCGTTTTTGTAATAAAACTCCACCAGGGGGGGATCTAATCCCTGACCCAGGGGCAGACCGGTCTGGCGACAAAGGCTGCCAGCGGCCCGGTTCCGCACCACCACCTCCAGGGGAATAATGGTCAGGGCTTTCACCACCATTTGATTGTCCTTGGGGGTGGCTAGCCAGTGGGTCGCTATTCCCGACGCCTCCAGGTGTTGGAACAGGTAGGTGGAAATGGCGCAGTTTATTTTCCCTTTATCGACAATCTGGCCCCGTTTTTGGGCGTTGAAGGCGGTGGCATCATCTTTAAAGTAGGTGACCAGTACCCCCGGGTCATCGGTGCTGTAGATGATTTTGGCTTTCCCTTCATAGAGCTTTTCGCGGGGGATGGCGGCGAGGGACATAGGTGCATAGGTTAGGGGGCGTTCCCATCTTAGCGGTAATCTCTGGATTAGGGCGATCGCCGGATGCAGGTCCATTCTTAGGGGCTAAACACCCTTTGCAGCAGCCCTGGCTTGCGCCCTCCCCCCAGTACCAGTTGGCAAAGCATCTGATATTGCCACTGGGGCATGGTCTGATCCGACCCCAGGGCCACCTGGTGCAGTTGGTGAATTTGGGCTAGATAGGTGGCGGCTTCTCTCTGGGCACGGCCTAACCACAGCGCCAGGGGGTGCTCCCAGGCCTCTAGAAATTCCGCTAAAAGGCGGCGGTCTTGGTCAGTCACCACCGGTCCCCAGGCGGTGGCGGTAATTTTCTGGCGCAGCCCCCGCTGGGGTGGCTGGGGGGCGGCGATCGCCTTAGCCGAAATCCCCTGCCAGGACTCCTGTAGCCAGACGGGTAGCTGGCCCAGGCCAGCTACCTGCCCCAGCTGGCTAGTCAGGGTCACCAGTCCCGAGTCGGAGCCGCCCTGGGTGTAGTCCTGCAGGGCAGCTACCAAGGGCTGTAGGATTTCCCGCTGGACCGCCTCCCCCAGGTCCAGGGCTGGGAGAGAATAGTCGGATTCGGGCTCCCTGTTCTGCCGCTGGTGTTGATACTGCCAGGCCCGATCCAAAAGCGCCTGGCTCTCCTGGCTGAGGCAGAACCAGACTTGATCCCCCAGAACGGTGCGAACCTGGGGCGGCAAAGCCGCAGTGGCGGTGGTCGAGGGGGCTGCCAGGTTAGCCGTGGCCACCTCAGGAGCGCGGGGCTGGGTGGCTAGTTGCTCAGTGAGGGCCTTGATCTGGCGATCCTTGGCCGCCAATTCGGCCTCCTTGGTGGCCAGCAAGGCGGTCAACTGATCCACCTGGAGGGCGGCCAGGGCGGCTTGAATTAAATTGGCGTAGTGGGGCTCGCTGATGTCGATGGCGGCCGCCACCTCACCGGCCCTCTCCAACCAGCCCTGGCCCCCCTCCAGATCGGCCCTTAAGGTCTGGCCCTGGGGGTTACCAATGGTGATGGGACTGGAGGGCTGGGGGACCGGTCGGCTAACCCAGTAACGGCGCTGACTATAGGTGAAGGAGACGCTGTCGGCGGGGGCCACGGTGGGGGAGGCTGGGCTGGCCATCTCCGCCCCAGCCTCCCGTACCCCAAAACGGAGGGGAGGGCTGGCGGCTGGGCTGATCGGATCGGCGATCGCCGATCGCACCCCCACCAACTCCAGCTCAACGCTGGTAGAGCCCTGCCACTCGTTGAGTTTGAGCTTGTAGGCCACATCCACCCGGGACGGCAGGGGGAAATGGTCGCCCCAGCGCCAGGCGATCGCCTTAATGGTGAGGCCACTTTGCTGGTCCTGGAGGGCCAGCTTCAGGTGGTCACGGTTGCGCCCCACCCGCTGTTGATCCAGCACCTGGAGGTTAGGGGTCCAGAATATGGGATCAGGGTTTTGGATGCCGCAGGGGTGGAGGTGATCAATCTGGTCGTAAAGCGCCTGGGTCAGATCCCCGAGCTGGGCCTGGGCATCAATGGTAACCAGGGGTTTGAGCAGATCGGGGTGGAGTTGCTGACCGGCATAATTGACTAAACGGCTATGCACCTGGCGCAGATGCTTCGCCCTAAAGGAAAAGCCGCCAGCGGCCCGATGACCCCCAAATTTCTCCAGCAGATCGGCACAGCTCTGCAGGGCGCCAAACACATCAAATTCAGGAATACCCCGAGCGGACCCTCGAATCAGCTGGCCGTCCCCATCCTCGTAGGTGGCGATAAACACCGGTACACCGTAGCGTTCCACCAGGCGGGAGGCGACAATGCCAATCACCCCGTGGTGCCAGTGGGGCTGCACTAGTAGTAGGACCCGATCGCGCCTTAGGTCAACCGCCCCGGACTGGAGTTGCTGTTCACACCAGGCCACGGCCTGCTGTTCGATTTCCTGGCAGAGTTCCTGGCGCTGGGTATTAATTTGTTCGCACTGCAGGGCTCGACTCAGGGCGGTGTCAACATCATCGGTGGTCAATAGATCAATGACGATCTGGGGATCACTAAGGCGACCAACCGCGTTGATGCGGGGGCCTAAACGAAAGCCAATGTGCTCCGGTTTCAGGGGTTTGTTTTGATCCGCCAGGCCCGCCACCTCGATCAGGGCCTGAATCCCTAGAATTCGCGATCGCGGCAGCAGGGCCAACCCCCGGCGGACCCAGCGACGGTTCACCCCGGTGAGGGGAGCCAGATCAGCAATGGTACCCAGGGTAAACAGCTCCAGGAGAGGAGCCGTAAGGTCCTGGGTATGGCCAAGGGCCTGAGCCAAACAGATCGCCAGGATATAGGCTACCCCCACCCCCGCCACACCGTGGTAGGGGGAGGTGGGGGGCAACAGTTTAGGATTGAGAATGGCATTAGCGGGTGGTAGGCGGGCCGGCAAATCGTGGTGATCGGTGACCATCACGGCCAACCCCAATTGGCGAGCCCGCTCGATCGGTTCATAGGCGGCGATGCCGTTATCCACCGTCAGAATTAAACTCACCCCAGCGGCGGCGCACTCTTCCACCATGCGCAGGTTGAGGCCATAACCCTCCTGCATCCGGCTGGGGATGATGTAGTCCACCCGTCCCCCCAGGGAACGCAGCGCTCGCAGCAGCAGTGCGGTACTGGTCATGCCGTCGGCATCGTAATCACCACAGATGGCGATCTGCCCCTGGGTTTGAATCAGATCCACCAACAGCTCTAGCCCACTGCTCAGGTCCGGAAACTCCGTCAGGGGAGAGGGCAGGCGCGGCTGTTCGGGGTTGAGAAATTCCCCGATTTGCTCCGGGCTGACCATGCCCCGTTGCACCAATACCTGGACCAGCAGGGGAGAGAGACCGGTCAGGGAAACGAGGGGATCAACCACCGCTGGATCCGCACTGGGGAGATGCCACCGTTGTTCAGGCCCACCCCCCCTAGCCAAGTGGGGCACAGTGGCCTGGAGCGCCTGGGCTTGGACAGCCTCAGGCTGACCGGCCGCAACGGTCAGGGGGGGGGGGCCGATCCCCTGGCGACGAGTTTCATCGTCTGATCCATTAAATTGGTGATCAACCGTCGGTGGATATCCCACTGGGCTTTCCCTCAAGCATCAATCGGTAGGGAGGGGTAATGGTCAAGTTGGGTTCGGGAGGGATGGACCATTTGGGAGAAAATCCGGAAAGCGGCCAGATCATCGCTATCTAACTCAGCCTGAGTTGCCACGGAACCCTCAGTCTCGACCTTCACCAGGTTGTACTCTATGTTATCGGCACAGATGGCAAAGGTGACTTGAAATACCTCCAGGAAATTAATCACCCACTGGCATTGTTCGCGAGGAAACGCCTCGTAGTAGCGAATCAGATCGGCGATCCGCACCTCCAGGTAGAGATGGGAATTGCGGGAAATCAAAATCAGCTTTAACAGAATGATCGCCAGGGTCAGACAGTTACCCTGGGATAAAACCAGGGTAAAAAGGGGCGACGGCATCTCCTGGTTTTCTGTCATTAAACAATCAATCATGCGGTTACAGGTGCGTAACACCAGGGAGGCATCCAGCGGGTCAGCATTGTGCTCGGTGTAAAGACTGGCCAGTCTTTCCCCCAGGTAATCGTCAATTTGCTGGGAAATGGGGTTAGTCCTGACCGAGTAGAGCAGGTATTTAGTCAAGCTTGACTTAAAGCCGAGGTAGGTTCCCTCCCTGGTTTGCTCCAGAAACAACCGAGCCAGGTTCTTGTAGCTAAAATCACCTCGCTTGGCCACGATCGCCTTAATCAACCGCAGGACCCCATCCCCCAGGGTCGTGGGATTTTGTACCGGCTTATGGGGGGACACGGGAGACTGGGCGTGAGCCGTATACATAGCCAAATCGAGCTTAAACTTATCCCTCAGGCGCCGAGACAAAATCTTAGCCGCCTCTCGCTGCTCAATCGGATTGGTTTCATTCACATACTGCGGCACCAGCAGGTAAGAGGTGTAACGGTTAGCCCATTCTCCGGGGCGGTTTAGGGTGCGCTCCTCGGAAAAGCGAGCAGCAAACAGCTTTAAATCCTGAAAGTCTTGACTGTCTGCAAAGTTACATAACCACTTGCGCAGCCGTTTTAGGGTGGGGGAAAGGGTCCGGCGATGCAAGAGGGGATCGGCAAACAGATCCACCAGGGCCTGAATCGGCTCAAACTGCCGCGCCAACTCCCAGTTATTCACTAAAATGTAGCAACAGCGCTTCAGGGTATTACGAAACTCCACCTCGTCGTTAGCAAATAGGATCAGGTGGAGGGCGGGAATGGTTTGGGAACTAACCGACTCATTGTGGTGAATAAATAGGTGACGAAATTCCTCGAGCACATCTTCGGATGGCCAGACCTTGACAATATCCAGTAAGAAATCGTAGATCACCTGTTGGGCCTGGGCCAGGTTCATATTGGGCCGTGGCTTCAACCTGATTGAGCGGTAGCTGAGGGTACTGTCGCCTGTCATAAACCAGCTGCACCTAGGAGATTCTTAGTATAGATAGTCATGGAGCGGGGCTAGGGAGGTTTTTAGAAATGGCATTACATTGGAGTTGACGTTACCCTCTCTCTGGGCCAGGATGCTATCTTCCTAGAGCCGCCTGATAGTCGCCAATCTTTCCCGCCCCTTTGCTCCACCCACCGAGTTGATCACCCCCATTACTAATAAATTAGAAATATCGACTGAGTCAGGTCCCAAATCACCATGGGTGAGTTATTGATTATGTAAATTGTGGCTTTGGTCAGAACGCCTAGGACACAGGGGACCCGTGAAAGCGCCTATCTGGTAAACGGTCTAGGGGCCTTCTCTCCCGGGCCACGGGGTGGAAACTATGGATGGAACCAAGTATAAACTAGCACAGATAACGTTGGCTGGGCGGAAGGGCTCACTCAGCGATCTGCGGGACACCAGGGAAAACATTTCCTATAGCTGTAGTGATTTAGCCGAGGACATCGGGCCACGCGCTGAGTCCCAGGCTGGCTAATAGGTTCCCCGTCTTGCCCTGACCGCACTGGGGACGGCTGTAAATCGGTTCAAAGTGGTATGGGGGCGGAGGGACTTGAACCCTCACGACCGCTATGGTCAACGGATTTTCACCCTCCCGCAGCTTTCACTGCAGCCAGGGACAGCGAAACCCTGCCCTGGCCTTGAGAGTTGGACCCTCCCTTTACCCTCGACTTAACGTTAGGGTAGCTCCCGTCGGGCCTCTGCACCTTCCGATTAAACATTTAACCGGCTTGGCTCAGGATTGCCTTGTCTAGACCTGGGGCCGAGCCCCAGCCTCTGCAGGCTAGTTCTAGAGTTAGGTTTCCCTGAGTTTGAGAGCATTCACTTGGCGGATCTCTCCACCAAGGCTCAGTTTTCTAAGTCCGCAGCGTCTACCATTCCGCCACGCCCCCAGATGCCAACCCCGATAACCCGGTGGGCTAACGCGGTCGCATGGACTTCCATTCCACCACTAAGTGGGGTTGATTGCAACTACTTTAAAAAATGTGTAATCCCCCTGGGGGTAGCCGGCTGTCGAGGGGTAGACAAGTGCTACCCCTCGACGGCACCGCCCAGCGGGGCTACAATAACAGGGCTAATGATTAGCAACCACGGATAGGGGTGGCTTAGCTCCAGAGGGTCTTTCCTCCACTGTCCAGTTCCTTCACCCATAGGCGGCATCCATGGCCAATCTGGCAATCTCCCAAGACGTCATCATTGCCCTTGTCCTCTACGCAGCCCTGGCAGGCATTTATTTAGTGGCTGTCCCCCTGGCGCTGTTGTTGTACCTACGGGGCCGTTGGCACACGGCTGGGTCAGTGGAACGCACCCTACTGTACGCCACTATGTTTGTGTTTTTCCCTGGGGTCCTGGTTTTCAGTCCCTTCCTGAACTTTCGTCCCCAACCCCGCTGAGGTTAGCCAGCCACCATGCGACGCATTGATGTTTTAGTCCTGGGCCTCGGCATCTTCCTGGGGGGTGGGGTGGTGTTTTTAGTGCTTCAGGGGCTGGGCTTGGATGGGATTCAGGCGGGTATCTGGAGTCAGGTGGTGATGGTGGCTGGGCTGTTAGTCTGGTTGGCCACCTACCTATTCCGGGTGGTCACCCACCGGATGACCCTGAACCAGCAGCTAGAGGACTACGAGTCAGCGGTGCTGGAAAAGCGGCTAGAGGAGCTCAGCCCGGAGGAGTTAGCCACCCTGCAGCAACGTTTGGAGGGGGACTCCCCCTCCTCCCCCGGTTAATTATTTCCTGAGGCTATGGTTAAAGTTTCCCATCGATTTCAAGCGCTGCAAGCCTCTCAATCCCTTGCAGGCCAAGGGGGGCGTCAATGTGCCTTAATCCCCTTCCTGACGGCGGGTGATCCTGATCTAGAGACCACCGCCGCCGCTCTCCTCACCCTCGATCGCAATGGGGCCGATTTAATTGAGTTGGGGGTTCCCTACTCCGATCCCCTGGCGGATGGGCCAGTGATCCAGGCGGCCGCCACCCGGGCCCTAGCCCAGGGGGTAACCCTAGATCAGGTGTTGGCGCTGATTAAAACCATTGGCCCGCAAATCCAGGCACCCCTGATTCTATTCACCTACTACAACCCCATCCTAAACCGGGGTATTGAGACCTTTATGGCAGATATCGCCGCAGCGGGGGTGGCGGGCTTGGTGGTGCCCGACCTGCCCCTGGAGGAAATGGATGGGCTGCTGGCGGCCGCCACTCGGGTGGGGGTGGAGGTTACCTTGCTGGTGGCCCCCACCTCCTCAAAGCAACGCATTGCGGCGATCGCCGCCCAGGCCCAGGGGTTTATCTACCTGGTCAGCGTCACCGGCGTCACCGGCATCCGTCAGGAACTGCAAAGTCGGGTCAAGGACCTGCTGACGGAACTTAAACAGACCACCGACAAGCCCATTGGGGTGGGCTTCGGTGTCTCCGGTCCCGACCAAGCCGCTCAGCTCAAGGACTGGGGAGCCGATGCGGTAATTGTCGGTAGCGCCTTCGTTAAGCGTTTGGCAGAAGCCCCGGCTGATCAAGCCTTGGCGGAGATTGGGGAATTTTGCCGCCAGTTGAAGGCGGCCATTCAACCCTAGGCCGGCGCCCATCTAGCCAGGGGCTAAACACCCCTACAGCAAGGGCGTCACATCTTCACCACACTCATCCGCCAGGTAGGACAGGGCGCGGAAACGCAACCCCACCAGCTGCTCGTAGAGGGGATTAATTTTGCACATGGGCGGAATATGCACCAACTTGTGCTTAAACAGGACAATATCCCGCTCAAAGGGACACTGGGAAGGAATTAGTTTACAGAGAAAGCGGGCCAGGCGAGGATCGCTCACCTCCAGATGATCCAGCCACTCCCGAGCGGGTTTCAGGGGGTCAGGTCCCGGGTGGTCAGGGCCAGACAGGTTGGTGGCCGCCGTCGGGGCCACCTCCTGCCAATCACAGAGGGTCACCTGCAGGGCCGATAGTACCGCTGGCGCCAGGTTAAGGGCGGTGCAAAAGTCCTGTAACTGGCGATCCTCCTCGGGGGAGTAAACCCCATCCGCCAGGGCCACCATCACCGCCATGCGGAGGAAATTTTCCGCCGCCTGGGGATCATCCCCCAGGGCGGCCCTTAACTCCTCTAGGGTGACTGGTTCGAAGTGATCAAAGTCGATCGAGGGGGCTAATTCCTCCTGGGTAATGGTGGTCATTAGGGCTTGCTCGTGGGGATCAAAGTCTCCATCGGCCCAGGCCAGGGTGAGCAGACCTCGCAGCCAAACCTGTAGCTGATGCTGGGTGTAGGGGGATGGGCTAAGGGCAATCATGACGCCTCCTCGGTGACAAATACAGGGGTCACCTAACGATATTATTTTACCGCTAGGGCCGAGGCCAACTCTAACTTTTGGTAAGCAATCTCCATCCCCCCTGGCCCCTGTGTTAAGGTCAGATCAGGTCCTGAAAGATATAGCCAGCAGGCTAGGCTCGATGAGTGGGAAACGCCCTCTGAATATCAAACAAATTAGCTTTGCTACCGTAGTGACGGCGGTGGTGGGTTTGCTCATGGGTCTGGCCCTGGCGGAAATCGGTGATCAACGCTACGTCAGCTCCCCCTACCGCGATTTACCGGTAAAGTTGGCCCTGGCGGGGGCTGCCCTGGGGGCGGCGGTGGGGGCTGGCCAGGAGACGGTACGGGAATTGAATCAGCACCAGGCAGAGGATCAGGCCAAGGCCAGTTTCTTCCACCAAGACCATTCTGAATAAAGATGTTTGGTATCAACTTAGCGATCGTTTCAAGGGGGGGGTCCCAGGTATGGTTCGCCGCCAAGGGACCGCAAAAATGATCAATTTTCAGAAGACCATCCTACTCCATCGGTAGGCCATAAGATCCTCTTTGGCTTTTCAAACAACCTCTAATGACCCAGGTCCAGGTGATCGACTTCCTTTGGCTGTTTGAGTTCCCACCCTAAAAGAGTTGGAAATTAACCAAGATCCCATTAAATAACCCCTGGTGCAAATGAGCACCAGGGGTTCGTTTAGCTATAGGAAGATTAGATATAGAGGCTTTAGAAGCGTTAATAGAGTCATCCTCTCCCATCCATCCATGCTGCGATAGTGATCCGCCCCTAAGTTCATCGGATGTTAACGAAGGTCGCTCCTATGCAAAAATCCGATATTTTGTGACCGAAGGTTACGGATTATTTCAAGCCTCTTAATCTTTCCCCATGGCCCATGCCCCAATACGGATTCAGGCGACAGCACAAACCGTAATCGGTTTAGGCAACGCCTCTCCAGAGGCTTCCTATGCCATGATCAGAGACTGAAGGGCTTCAAAGCCTTGAGTGACCGCTTCCTGATGGGTTTCGCCGTGGCTACGCCACTGCTGACCCGGAAAGTGAGGAAAACTGACCAGAAGACAGTTATTGGCTATTGGCGTCTGATCATTGGCTTACCATTTGCTACTTAAGTTTTCTCGTCATCTCGGTTTTCCTCTACTGGCTGAATGGCTCCTAAAATCTGTATAGTCACGTGCTCAGAAATTCCTACAATGGGATAACCTGTTCAAGAGCAAACATCTCTACAGGTGTAGGTCTAAGCATAGTAATCAGGACCCTACGGCGGGCTTGCTGACTGATATGAGTCAGGCCCTGATCATCTCACCCCCTGGCTAATCGTCCCCCTCTTGTGTGCTCTTCCTTAGGCCTTTTGATCTGGAGGCCGTGCTATGAAATTTCCTACGGGTATGGGCGGATCGGTTAACCCGGCCCCGCCAGCGGAGGGCCATCTCCTCGGTCTGTTGACGATCGGGCTCTATGCCCTTTGGACCGTACTACCGGGCAGCAGCACCCTGATGGTGTCCTGGCCCTGGGTGGCGGTTTGGCAAGGGGCGCTGCTGGTGCCCTGGTTGTGGTTGCTCTGGCAGCTCTGGCACAAACCCTGCGGGCACCTGGCCCTGGGCCATGGGCTAGATTGGGTGGCCGCCCTGACCCTGGTTATCCTGGTCGTTTCCATGGCCATGGCCGAGTTTCCCGCAACCGCCCGTTGGTATGGTTGGGCTGCCCTTACCGGTGGGGCTAGCCTCTACGCCCTGCGGGGCTGGCTGCAGGATAGCCAGCGGGCCGCTTGGTTGCTAAGGGTTCAGGGCTATCTCAGCCTGGCCTTTATCGGGCTGAGTCTGGCCCTCTGGGGGGTGCAAATCTATCAACCCGAGCGGGCTCGTCTGCAACAGCTGCGGGCCTATGGTATCGAGGCGGGCTTTAGTTTCCAGTTCACCAGCCTGCGCAATTGGCAGCCCCTGGGCCACCAAAACTATGTGGCTGGCTACCTGGTGTTGGTACTGCCCCTGCTGGTGGGTCTGGCCATCCACGATCGCACCTGGCGGCGCTGGCTCTGGGGTCTGGGCACCCTGCTGGGGTTCGTTGACCTCTACACCACCAGTTCCCGGGCGGGGTGGTTAGCCTTGGTGGCCGTGGGGCTGGTGGGCTTGGCGGTGGCTTTGGTCTACAGCCCCCTGCCCCGACCCTGGCTCCTGGGTCTGGGGGCGATCGCCGCTGGTGCCAGCCTGCTGGTAATCCTCAGTAACAGCCGACTGCGCCTGGTGCTGGGCAACCTGGCCCGGGGCAACCTGGCCGGCGGCGAGCTGTCCTACCGGTTGGTGACTAATGCGGTGGGCTGGCAGATGGGCCGTAGCCACCCCTTCACCGGGTTGGGGCCGGGCAGTGTGCCCCTGGTCTACCAGCGCTACCGGCCCCTCTGGGCCGGCCGAGAGGCGGAACTGCAATTTCAGCTCCACAGCACCCCCGCCCAACTCTGGGGAGAATTGGGGCTAGGGGGCATCCTGGTGCCCCTGGCCCTGATCCTGGTGTTGGTCACCATGCTGATTCGGTGGGTGCGCGTGGATGGCCGCCATACCGCCTCAGGCCTACCGGCGCTGCTGGCCTGGTCCCTGGTGCTGGGGCTACTTGGCTTTAGCCTGGTGAGTCTGACTGATTACCAGCTGGATATCCCCGCCATTGTCGGGGTGCTGTGCCTCTACATCGCCACCCTGGCCAGTAGTCTGATGCCCCCCCCGCCCTGCTTCGATCATCCGCGATGGCGGCGGGCCATGGGGCTGGGCGGGCTGGGGTTAACCCTGGCGGCCCTGCTCTGGCTCGTGCCTATTCATCGGGCCTGGGCCATCTCCAGTCAGGGCTTTGCTGCCCTCAGCCAGGGCCAGGTGCCGGCCTTTGTCCAGGCCCTGGAGCGGGCCCATCAACTGGCCCCCTGGGAGCCCTACTACCCCTACCAATTGGGTTGGAACCTGGGGGAATTGAGTTACCAGGCCAGGCCGCGTCCTGATCAGAGGGCCGCCCTGCTGGCGGAGGCTACCCGCTGGCTAGAACGGGGCCACCAGGTGGGGCCCTACCAGGAATTTGGCCATAGCAACCTGGGGTGGCTGCAGTTGGAAGGGGGAGAGCCCCAGGCGGCCCTGGCCTCCTTTCAACGATCGATCGCATTGCTACCGGCTAAACCGGGGGTGTTTTTTGGGCTGGGTTTCAGTGCCCTGCGATCGGGGGACCGGCCCCGGGCGATCGCCGCCCTGAGCTTAGAAACCCTGCGCCATCCCACCCTGCTGACCAGCCCCATCTGGCAAAGCGGTCCCCTGGCGGCCCTCTATCCTGACCTGGTGGACCAGTTGGAGCGTCTCTACGGTGAATTGCTGGCCGCCGCCAACCCCCAGTCTACCCTGGGGGCCTTCCTGCACCAGGGCCGGGGGGCGCTGCGCTGGTGGCAGGGGGATAGGGCTGGCGCCAGGCAAGACTGGGCCATGGCCAGAGGGCCGATCCAGGCCGCCCTGCTAGACTTGGCTGACGGTAAGCCGGTTAATCCCACCCGGCTGCCGGAGAGCCCTGCTAAGTATGCCATCCTGGCCTGGCAACAGCCGGAGCAACGGACCCAGTGGCTGCAACGGGCCTGGCTCAGCCAACCGGAGGACTTGCCCCAATTGGCGGATAGCCTGCCCCCGCCGGCCCTGATCCAACGCCTGGGGGAGAGCATGGCCACCGCCACCCACTTTGAGGACTGGCTGCACCGTACCGCCCCCAGCTGGGAGCCCCGTAGTGGTCGGCTGGGCTTTGGGGTGCTCAGTCGCCACATTGACGGCCCCAACCCCTCGGATTTTTATCCCCGGGTGGAAAACGTGGCGATCGCCAAATTCTTTGAATCGATTTTCCCCTCGCCGGTGTTTTTCCCCGCTCTGGACCGGGCCCTGGCCCCCTACCAGCGGGCCGTTAGCCAAAATCAACCTTGAGGATAGCCCCCGGTTTCCGCTAACGGCATAAACTATTGATGCAGAAAATTGGTGCTTAGCGGCTCCACAACCCATCCGGCCTCAATCATTCTGCCACTTCAGCACCGCCGCCCCGATCCCCTGTTCCCGCTTGCGTTTGGCATCCTGCTCTAGCCAGCCAATGATCTGTTCTGGGGTGAGGACCTCCACCGTAGTCCCCAAGTCCGCCGCCATATAGGTCAACAATTTGGCCGTGGAAATGGTCAGCCGGGCCAGAAATTTTTCTGGGGAGGATAGTAGGGCGGCATCCACTGCCGCTGACTCGGCCTCGGTTAAAAACTGTAGGGATTGATCCATGGTGTTTTAGGTTGCCTGGTTGCCACTGACCGCTATCTCCCATGATACCTGAGGGGAGTGCGGCCTTGACCGGCATAGAACCCGGCTGGAAGTTGCCAAACAGAGGTTTTATCCGCCTCCGGAGCGGTTAACTGCAAATCATGGAAAACCTGGGGGAAGGTGGCTGCCCTGGCTAAGGTGGATTTACGCTTGCCATCGTTTCCCCTGCTTGGCTGGGATTCAACCCACCGAGTGCTTGCCGCTGCGATCCCATGGGGCACAGGTCTTCAACCTGGCATCCCAACCCCCTTACCAAGTGGAGAGCCACCGTTGCAGAGGGTCTATATTGCCCTGATTCCACTGCGTCAATGGTCTGTTTCAGGTTATTGCGGAGACCACGGTCTTGCCTCATGGGGGGTATTCCTGGTTTTTCTGAGAACCCGTCATTGAGAGTAACAGAAGTCGTGATCGGTCCAGATTGATCAACCAGGGCATGGGACGATCGTTTAATTGCCCCCACTTCTCCTTAAACACCTCGGCCTGAAGATGATAATCATCCCGGTGGGTTGGGGGTTCACCTAATTTGAGATAGACCGTCATACGGTGGGGTGTTTCACTCGTCCAGGCTAGCCAGGCAGAAAATGTATTGGGTTGAGTCGGGACTTGTGGAAAGGTAATGTGATGGGCACGAATCCCGACATGACTGTGGGAAAATGAAACTAAGTCTGTGGTCTGAAGGGTGCAGTTCCAATCCAGAGCCTTGATCTGATTATCAGCAATTGCCTGGATGCGCGAGTAATTCTGACATCCGGTTAGTTGAGCAACCGTTAAAGAACCGGGGTGATTGAAAATGGCTTGCTTGTCCCCTGCCGCCATCACCTTCCCCTGATCGAGCACCATTAATTTCTGACAAACCCGATAGGCCTCTTCCAGGTTATGAGTGACGAAGAGTGTCAGTCCCTGATAGGTGGCAAGGGTTTGGATAAGTTGCTTTTCCAGTTCGTAGCGAAGATGGAGATCAAGTGCAGAAAATGGCTCATCCAATAGTAGGATGTCGGGCGCTATCGCCAAAGCTCGAGCCAGGGCTGCACGTTGCTGTTGACCGCCGGATAGTTGATGGGGATATCGGTCTCCGAGTTCTTCTAGATGAACCATGGCTAACTGTTGCTCAACACGCTGCCGACGAATTTTAAGGGGCAAACCCTGCAAGCCAAAAGCAATATTTTGTCGAATCGTCAAATGGGGAAACAGAGCATAGTTTTGGAAAACCAATCCTATATTCCTCTGCCGAGTTGGAACATTAATGCCCAGTGTAGAGTCAAACAAAACTCGCCCGTTGAGAATGATCTGACCCTGACTAGGGGTTTCAACTCCAGCAATACAATGTAGCGTTATGGTTTTACCAGAACCCGATGCCCCTAACAAGCCAACAGTTTCTGACTGAGCCGTGAAGGTCAACTTTAAATTAAAGCTTGGCAGCAGTTTTTCAATGTTGACCAGAAGCCCTTGACCTGGCATTTTCTGATCAACGGGCGGATCATCAAACCCTTGAGCTGGGCCAGGGTGGATTAACGTTACCCCTAGGGCGGATCTATCCCCATTCCGCTGATCGCTCCTAGGCCCTAGGTTTTTGCCCTGAAGGCGCTTTTCATACTGCCTTTGCCACCCATTAGTGGCCATAATACTCGACAGCGAGAGGGTTAAAATTAACCCTACCCAGAGCCAAGCCTCCTGGATGGCACCAGCTTCCACAGCAAAATAAATCGCCATCGGAATCGTTTGGGTTTGCCCTGGAATATTCCCAGCCAGCATCAGCGTAGCGCCAAATTCGCCCAAGGAACGGGCAAAAGCCAGGGTTGCCCCAGCCAGTACACCGGGCACAGACAGGGGCAAAACGACCCGCCAAAAAATTTGGTTCCTCGAGGCTCCTAGGGTTTGGGCTACCTGCAAGAGGCTACTATCAACCTGCTCAAAGGCCCCCAGGGTGGTTTTGTACATCAGCGGGAACGATACGACGATGGCCGTCAACACCGCGGCATACCAACTAAAAATAATGGAGAAGTCAAATTGAGCCGTTAACCTTCCAATGGGGCCATTTTTGCCAAATAAAAGCAACAATAGGAAGCCCACTACGGTGGGTGGCAAAATTAGGGGAGCGATCAATATCCCCTCAACCCAGGATTTCCATCGTCCTCGATAGCCCAACATCCAGTAGGCGGTGACAATCCCTAGGCAAACGGTGATTACGGTGGCCAAGCCGGCCACTTTTAGGGAAATCCAGAGCGGAGATAGATCGTA
This sequence comes from uncultured bacterium, assembly GCA_964452545.1. Taxonomy (GTDB): domain Bacteria; phylum Cyanobacteriota; class Cyanobacteriia; order Phormidesmidales; family Phormidesmidaceae; genus Nodosilinea. The sequence continues at coordinate 4,738 of CAYVMR010000011.1, read as the reverse complement.
GGCCATGGGCTATGGAGGGAACGGCCGCCTCTACAGGTCGCCACGCCTAGCCCAAGCCGAAACCATATCGCCTGAATACGGCCTGGGCCTGGGCGCTGCTCAAAAACTGTAGATAGGTACGACCTGTCTGTTGACGACGGCTAGCGGTAACCATGGCGATGGGATAGACAATGGCTGAATCAAGGTTGCTAGGGGCCGTAGCTACCTGTCTAACACGGTTGGATATCTTGGCATCGGTTGCATAGACAACACCCGCGTCAGCGTTCTCGCTGTCTACCGCCGCTAGGACGTTTCGCACTGAGTTGCTGTATACAAACTTGGGGCGCAGCTGGTCTAAAAGGCCCAGGTCGCTGAATAATTCCCCGGCATATTGGCCCGCGGGTACACTGCGTGGCTCACCCACGGCAATGCGGCGGATATTAGAGTTAACGAGTTGCCGGAAACCAGTTAGGCCCAAGGTGGAGCGAGTGGGCACTATCAGAACCAGGCTATTCGTTAACAGATTACGCCGAGTATTGGGGGAAATGAGCCCCTTTTCCTGCAAGACATCCATCTGACGGGGCGCGGCGGAGATAAATACATCCACGGGAGCCCCTTGCTGAATTTGCTGCTGCAGTGAACCAGAGGCCGCGAAGTTATAGTTTACCCGTACACCAGGATTGGCAGACTCAAAAAGGGGCTTGATGTCCTGCAGGGCATCGGTCAGGCTTGCTGCAGCCGCCACCAATAGTGTTGAGGATCGAGCCTCTACCAACGGCAAGGGCAGGGAGTGGAGGCCGAGAGATAAGAGGGTCGCGACTAAGCCCCCCAGGAAAACCAGGAAATATCTCCTCAGCATAGACCCTCATCAAACGTCTGTGGGCTAGTCCAACTTACCTTTAGAAAGCAGGTTGGGCAAGTATTTTCGATATCCTGCCAGGAAACTTGTCCTGATCTTGGGCTTCATACATAACAAGATGCAATGATGAAGTTGTGGGCTAGCTAGCTGACTAGCAAAACCTGGTCGGAAGCATACTAGTATGGATGTATTTTAAACTCAATGCAAAATCGCCTATTAATGCTCAATTAATTCCTTAGAACCAGGGTAGTAGCTCTCCACTAACTGAAGCAGGAATTGGGTAATTTGGGTGGTCAGTTCAAGGTGATCGCCGCCTCGTCGTCTCCAGGATTGCTCTCGCCACTGGCAGAAGAAATCATACTCAATGGGGATGTAGTTCAATGAGGTAGCCACACCGATGTTCCCCATTCACCAGCCAGTGGGTGCGGGTCACTTGACAATCGGGCAGGGCTAATTCAAACATTTCTAGCTCATGGCCACAGACCGTGGGGAAGGACTGGGCAATCTGGGAAATGGCGCAGTTGTATTCGGTGATTACGTAGCGGGGGCCTGAATCCTCCGCCAGGGGCTCAGCCCGATGCCACTCCGCCATGTAACCCTCCGCCTGGCGCAACTGCACCAGGGCCGCCACCCGATCCGAGAGGGGACCCGAGCCCACCTGATTACGATACTCTAGAGCCTTCCGCTCCCACTGCCGGCGCAGGATGTTGCCCACCTGCTCTTGACCGACAGTTTCCGCTAGGGTGTCCAGCAGGGAAATAGCAAACTCATCGTACTGAGCCGGAAAGCGCTGCCGTCCCTTGTCACTGAGTTGATAGAGGTGGTTGGGGCGGCCCATGCCCTCGTGTACGGTACGGTGCTCAATCAGAGCCTCCGTCTCTAGATCCTTGAGGTGACGTCGAATTGCCTGGGCACTGACCTGAAACTGGTCAGCTAGGACCTGGGCGGTGGCCTCACCCTGCTTTAGCAGGTAGAGCAAGATATCGTCCTTGGTGGAGGGTTGTTGGAGGAAGGTCATCGCGATAACCCAACAGGGGATGCAGACGGGGGAGAACGGTCAGCCAACCATGGAAAGATCACAGTGGCATAAAAATTGCCTCACCATACCATAGGTTTTAGATCAACAATGGAGACTTTGACAACACCCCTATTGTTAAACTACCCTAGTTTATAGTTAGGCAACTTAAAAGTTGCTTTAATTGTATAAAATTAATGGGCTGTGTTGGCCTACTCCGGCATTAACAATGACTGATCATAAAACTACCCAAGCCTCCGATAAAAATCTTGAAATGATGCGCAGCTTTGCCCAAAGCTACGCTAAGCGCACTAACACCTATTTTTGTGCTGACCCTGGGGTCACCGCCGTCGTCCTGGAAGGGTTGGCCAAGCATAAGGATGACCTGGGTTCCCCCCTCTGCCCTTGCCGGCATTACGAAGACAAGGAGGCCGAGGTCAAGTCGATCTACTGGAACTGTCCCTGTATTCCCATGCAAGAGCGCAAGGAATGCCATTGCATGTTATTTCTCACCTCCGACAACCCCTTTGCCGGCAATCAGCAGGACATTGATTTTGACACTATCCGGGCAGAAACCAATAAGTATGCCTAACTCGATCCGGGTTTTCCCTTGGCTTAGGGTTACCCCCCCGGTTCTGTTTTAATCCCTCATCGTTCACTGTAATCCCTGTCAAGGTGCCACCCATGAGTGCTTCTGTCCAGTCCCTGGTAAGTCAGCCCTATAGGTACGGGTTTACCACCAATATCGAGGCCGATGTGATTCCTCGGGGCCTCAGCGAGGAGGTGGTGCGGCTGATCTCCGCCAAAAAGAATGAACCCGAGTTTATGCTGCAGTTTCGGCTGAAGGCCTATCGGCGTTGGCTGACCATGGCGGAACCGGTCTGGCCCAATGTCTCCTATCCCCCCATTGATTACCAAAATATTATTTACTACTCTGCCCCTAAGGCCCAGGGTAAAAAATTGGGTAGCCTCGATGAGGTAGATCCTACTCTTCTGGAGACCTTTGAGAAGCTGGGCATTCCCCTAACTGAGCAAAAGCGCCTGGCTAACGTGGCGGTGGACGCCATTTTTGATAGTGTTTCGATTGCTACTACCTACAAGGAAAAACTGGCGGAGTCAGGGGTGATCTTTTGCTCCATTTCCGAGGCGGTGCAGGAGTATCCGGAATTGGTGGAGAAGTACCTGGGCAGTGTGGTGCCGATTGGCGATAATTACTTTGCCGCTCTCAACTCGGCGGTGTTTAGCGATGGCTCTTTCGTTTACATCCCGAAGGACACCCGGTGTCCTATGGATCTGTCCACCTATTTCCGGATTAACAACGGGGAGTCAGGGCAGTTTGAGCGCACCCTGATCGTGGCGGAGTCCGGTAGTTCTGTCACCTACCTGGAGGGCTGCACCGCCCCCATGTACGACAGTAACCAGCTCCATGCGGCCATCGTGGAGTTGGTGGCGATGGATCACGCCACCATCAATTACTCGACGGTGCAGAACTGGTTTGCCGGGGATGAAAATGGCAAGGGAGGTATTTACAACTTTGTCACTAAGCGGGGTCTCTGTGCCGGCAGCCATGCCAAGATCTCCTGGACCCAGGTGGAAACGGGTTCTGCCATCACCTGGAAGTATCCCAGTTGTGTGCTGGTGGGGGATGATTCTGTGGGGGAATTTTACTCCGTCGCCCTCACCAATCACCACCAGCAGGCGGATACCGGCACCAAGATGGTCCACGTGGGCAAAAATACCCGCAGCACCATCATCTCTAAGGGGATTTCTGCGGCCCAGTCCAAAAATAGCTATCGAGGGTTGGTGAAGATGGGGCCCAAGGCGGAGGGGGCGCGCAATTACTCCCAGTGTGATTCGATGCTGATCGGCGATCGCTCCAGCGCCAATACCTTCCCCTACATCCAGGTGCAAAATAGCACCGCCCAGGTGGAGCATGAAGCCTCCACGTCCAAAATCGGCGAAGATCAGCTCTTTTACTTTGCCCAGCGCGGCATTTCCCCCGAGGATGCCGTGTCGATGATTATCAGCGGCTTCTGTCGGGATGTGTTTAACAAACTGCCCATGGAGTTCGCCGCCGAGGCGGATAAACTGCTGGCCCTGAAGCTGGAAAACACCGTGGGCTAGCCCCCAACCCGACCCAACCCCGTCTGTCTAGCCATGATTAATCCCAACAGCGATCTGATTCTTTCCGTTAACAACCTCCATGCCACCGTGGATGGTATTGAAATTCTCAAGGGTCTCAACCTCCAGGTTAGGGCCGGTGAGATCCATGCCATTATGGGCCTGAATGGCTCTGGCAAAAGCACTTTCTCGAAGGTGCTGGTGGGCCACCCCGATTACCAGGTCACCGCCGGGGAGGTCCGGTTTAAGGGTGAGGACATCTTAGAGATGGCTCCCCACGATCGCGCCACCGCGGGTATTTTCCTGGCCTTTCAATATCCCCTGGAAATCCCTGGGGTGAGCAACCGAGACTTTTTGCGAGTGGCCTTCAATGCCCACCGCCAGGCCCGGGGACAGGAGGAAATCGATGTGTTTGACTTTGATGACTTGGTGGAGGAGAAACTCGGGGTGGTGAAAATGGAGGCGGCCTTTCTAGATCGCAGCGTCAACGAGGGCTTCTCTGGTGGTGAGAAGAAACGCAATGAGATCCTGCAAATGGCTCTCCTGGAACCCACCCTGGCCATTCTCGACGAAACTGACTCGGGGCTGGATATCGACGCCTTGAAAACTGTGGCCCAGGGGGTCAACCAACTGACGGGCCCTGACAATGCCGTCATCCTGATTACCCACTACCAGCGGCTGCTTAACTACATCGTGCCCGACTACGTTCACGTCATGGCCAACGGGCAGATTATCACCACTGGTGATCAGTCCCTGGCCCAGCA
>CAYVMR010000010.1:0-26970 GCA_964452545.1 uncultured bacterium | reverse complement strand
GGGTTGGTCTATCCCCTGGTTAAATTGGGCATTCAAGCCGACCTGCAAAGTCGGCTCCAATCCTCCCGGGTGAACTACATCTGTCTGGCGGCTCTCGTCCCATCGCCGTCAACTGGATTACCCACCGAACCGACCATCGCCGGCACCGTAGAACTATCTCAGCGCCACCCCTGGCCCTGGCAAACCCTTGAGGCTCCCTATGGCTACGTGGCTAACCTGGCCGTGGGCCAACGATTTCGGCGCCAGGGTATTGGTCGTAACCTGCTGGCGGTCTGTGAAATCATTGCCCAAGGCTGGCAGATGGGCCACCTCTATCTGCACGTCATGGAAAACAACCAACAGGCCCGTCAACTCTACAGTCGGGCTGGGTTTCACCGACTTGAGGCGGAACCGAGGTTGGCCCCCTGGCCAGGGGGCCAACCTCGCCGTTTACTGATGGGCAAAGTCCTGAGTGGCGGTCTAAAATCCTGAGGCTCCCTGCCAACTTCATCAAACCCTTAAGATTTTAGCCAAAAAATTTATTTTGCTTTTAGCTATACAAGTACCTTTGATCGCAATGTTCTGAGTTTAGTGCCCTAAAATAATTCTTAAAGGGTAGTAGTTTGTGACTATGTTTTCTGCTCAACATTAGTACTGCGCATGAGTCGCAATTTAGAACAAAGTATTTTAGGTCATTCCCTACATCAGCCCTGGTTCTCCCAGGGCTATGGTCCCTCCGCCAATGCTGAGTTGACGGAGAGCTTCAACCCTGGCTATCAATCCATCTGCTCCACCCTTTCCCCCAGCAACGCTATGGAGGAAGAGGTGGATGTGATGGCCAAGATCCGGGGTCAGGACCTTTGGACGGTGAATAGTCGCCGCCGCAATGGCTTAATTATCCACAAAGAGTTTTATACGGAGTTTGCCGGTCCAGGGGCCGCCATCGGCGGCAGTTTAGATGCGGACTGTCGGAGTGTAATTGCCCTGGGGAGTCTCTCTCTAGTGGCCCCAGAATCGGTTGAGGAGCAGCAAAAAGCCCTACGCATTCGCCTGCAGTGGGTGCGACTCACTCAAAATTTTACCGATAAACCGGTTCCCCTTGACCGGGCCCGGATGATCCTCGAACAGTTTAAGAGTTATTTTGATCAGAGCATTGTCGATCAGGTACCCGATGAAGCCTTTGCCCTCTTAGTGGGGGTGCTACCTCCCACTGTACGGCGGGCCAGGGCTCTCCTATAGGCCTCTGGTCTGGATGCGACTGAGGGTCCGCTGGTTTTCCGTTGGGCTGCCTACGGTAATCCGTAATCCTCCTCCGGTATGGCGGATCAGGGTGCCTTGAGCCTTCAGGTAATCGAACCAATCCGCCAGGGCAATGGTCCCAGGCTCGGGACGGGCGTAAATGAAGTTGGCCACGCTGGGCCAGGGGTGGAGGGGGGTTTGCTCCATCAGGGTGGTCCAGAGCAGCTGCCGTTGTTGCTGAATGGTGGGCACCACCGCCAACTCCTGGCGGTGGGCCAGGGCCAAACTGGCGGCGGCTTGGGCCATGCTGGGTAGGTTGTAGGGCAGGCGGACTTTTTCCAGGGCGGTGATTAAATCTGGGTGACCAACCCCGTAGCCCACCCGATAGGCGGCCAGCCGAAAGGCCTTAGAAAAGGTTCTGAGCACCACCCAATTGGGCCGGCTAGCCACGGTGGCCACGGTGGTCTGCTGGCTGAATTCAAAATAGGCCTCGTCCACCACCACCAGGATCTGTTCCGGGAGTTGCTGCAACCAATCGATCTCGCCAGGGGTGAGGCCATTGCCGGTGGGGGAGTTGGGATGCACCACAAAGACGACCCGAATGGGCGGCCCCTGGGGACTGGCCATAGCGGCTTGGGCGGCCTCCAGATCGATGGCAAAGTCTGACTCCTGCCGATTTACCGCGACCACGGGAATGCCCAGGGTGTGGGCCAGAATCGCGTACATGGAGAAGGTGGGGTTGGCCACCAGGATGGCGCCCTGCCCCCCTAGGCAGGTGGCTATCAGCAAGGAGCGAATCAGTTCGTCGGAGCCGTTACCAACGGTAATGTGGCGGTCGGTAAAGACTTTGGGTAGCTGGGCCGACTGGTTTACGTAATCGGCGATCGCCCCCTTTAACTCCCCGTAGGCGCCATCGGGATAGCGATTGGCGGCGATCTGCTCTGCCAGCATCCAGGCTAGTTTCTGCTTGAGTTCGGCGGGCAGGTCGTAGGGGCATTCATTGGTATCGAGTTGGTCAAGGGGGTTATCCAGGACCTGACTGCCGGAGGTGGGGTGGGGGGTATAGGCCGCGAGTTGCAGTAGATCGGCGCGCAGAAAGGGCAGGGACATGATCAGCAAGGGCAAAGATTAATCCATTATAGGGTCCTGGTTAACCCGCGATGGTTACCCTGTCTCCCAGGCTGAGGGTTTTCCCCCCCTGCCCCCGGATATTGGTGTTAACCGCCAGGCGGTAAAAGTGGTTAAACCGAGAGCGGGGAGCCCAGGGCGGCAAGGTCGCCGCCCGTTGGCGGACAAAGGTGGATTGAAAGTCCCGACTGGGGATACCTGTGGTCGCATCTCGGGTTGGTACAATACAGCGCTGACAGGGGTTTATCCCTTCGAGCACCACCTCGCCAATGCTCAAACGCACCGGTTGGTCACGGGGGCCGAAACACTGGTCCTCCCAAAACGAGGGCACCCCACCAATCTCCAGGTTGGTGCGAAACCGACGACGCACCTCCGCTAGGCTCAGATCACCGTACCAGGAGGCCGCCGCTTCCAGGGTGGCGGTGCTAATCAAGGTCGGCCCTAGGGCCTGGGTGTCATCGGGAAAGCCCTGCTGGGCATTTTCCTCGACGCTGATCGGTTCTCCAAAGTAGCCACTCAACCAGTCTTCCAACGCCCCTCGCGGCGTCTCCAGATCAACGGTGATCCCCTGGGGGTGCCCTGGGTGGGAGCAATGCACCCTTGCCCCTGGGGGCTCAAAACGAGTGCGCAAGCCATGGACCGCGGCATTCTGTTTGCCGTTAATCAGGTGGTGTTGGCGGTTAAATAGGGCATAGCGGCGATCGTTCTGAAGTGCCCCACTGGGCAAAACCGTCGCTTGGGTAAGGGATACCCCATCCAGAGACTTAATCGGAAAAATATCAATCCGAGCCAGGTAGGCAGACATGGAACGTCCGGATGTTCTAGCCAAAGCTACACAACTAACTTTACCAACTGTTTTAATTAAATCATTGATTAGTGAGCTGGGTAGAACCCCCGAGGAGGTCACCCCTCAGCAAATCCTAGGCATTCGTCGAGCGGTCTGGGGGCCGGCTAAATAGGATTGGTAAAGACTCAGCCGATCGGTCAACATAATTCGATCGGGACCCATGACCCACCAGGTTTCAGGTAGGCGATCATTTTGATGAAAGAGTCGCTCAAGCTGGTTGATGTAAGCCTGGAGATTTTCCATGACCGAGACGGAAATTCAGGATGGTTTTGATCATAGCTGAAATCTTAACCTTCAGGGGTTTTGTTAAGAACTGAGTACACTTGGCTGGCGGCGGTCAGATCAGAGCTGTTTGGCCATCAGGCCATCAAATAGCCGATGGGCCATCTCCAGTTTGGAGCAGACTGGGATGGTTACGGTCTCACCATCGCGATAGATCAAAATCGCCTCATTGCGATCGCTACCAAAACCACGGTCAGGTCGATCAATGGGGTTTGCCACAATCCCATCTAAGCCCTTGCGATGCAACTTTTCCAGGGCTGGCTTGAAAATCTCTCCGGTTTGGGCGGCGAAGCCAATCACCCGTTGGTGGGGCGGGCGACGTTGCACCAGGTCAGTCACAATATCGGCAACCGGCTCCAGGGGCAAAGGGGAAGGAATGTCTTGCTTAGCCAGTTTGGTAGAAAACTGGATCTGGGGTCTGACATCGGCAACGGCCGCCGCCATCAGCACCCAGTCAGCCTCGGGCTGATGGGCGATCAGGGCCTGGTGCATAGCGGCGGCACTGGTGACCCCAACTGTCAGTACGCCATCCAACCGGTCTCTTAGGGTGGCGTCCATGGGCCCATGCACCAGAGTCACCCTGGCCCCGCGGTGATGGGCCGCCAGGGCCAGGGCCACGGCCATTTTGCCCGTGGCGGGGTTACCGATAAAGCGCACCGGGTCGAGGTATTCCTGGGTACCACCACCACTAATCAGCAGCGATTTACCCTGGAGATCCCGTCGGCCCTGGGTATAGAGCAGGGAGTAGAGATGGGACAAAATGTCTGCTGGTTCCGCCATGCGGCCCGGTCCCTGGCGATCGCAGGCCAGCACCCCAGCCCCTGGCCCAACACTGTGATAGCGTGGGTCCTGGAGCAGAGTTTGCCAATTGCGCTGCACGGTCGTCTGTTGCCACATATCGGTGTTCATAGCTGGGGCCAACAACACTGGGCAGGTGGAGGCCAACACCGTATTTGTGAGCAGATTATCCGCTAAACCATGGGCTAATTTAGCCAGGGAATGGGCGCTCAGGGGAGCAATCACCAACACCTCTGCCCATTCCCCCAACTCAATGTGGAGGGGGCGGCCCTGGCTGGGCTGCCAAAAATCCCCATCGGTATAGGCCCGCTGCCGGGATAGGCAGGCGACGGTGAGGGGCGTGATGAAACCCTGGGCTGAGGAGGTCAGCACCCCCCGCACCTGCACACCGGCCTTGGCCAGGTCAGAGATCACGCTGACCCCCTTATAGGCGGCAATGCCACCGGTCATGCCGATTAAAACTCGACGTGGCTCAGACACCCCTACCTCGCAGCCCAGCCGTCCTAGGATTCATCGAAGGGTTCTAAATCCAACAGGTAGAGGTAGGGCTCGGCCAACTCCGGCCGCTGGAAGGCCAGGGCCCTGAGCAGATGCCAGTCCTGCAACCCCTGGAAAGCATTGTCGTAGGCATCGGTTTCCAGGCGCTGGGCTAGATCAGCCACCCGATCGGGCGTCATTTCAGAGACCATTTCTGGTGAAACATGGACACTCAACATTGTCGCCTTCCTCCTTGGCGATGCCCACCACCCGAACTGGCAGTGGTGATCGACCCTAACGCTCACGCCTCTAGGATAGGACGTAAAGCCCCTAGCCCTTCAGCTGCGCCTCAAATCTTCGCAAAATTGAAACACCAGGGCGATCACCTCGGGGGACACTTCATGGCCCATGGCCAACTCGTGGAGGTGAACCGGTTGACCCTGCTGCTCCAGCCGGTCACGAGCGGCGTAGGCAGCCTGCAGGGGAACCACCGGGTCAAAGACGCCATGTACCATGGTCAGGGGACGCGGGCTGACCGGCGGAGAAATTGGCCCGTGTAGGTAGCCGCTCAAACTGATCTGACCGGCCAGGGGCAATTGCCAGCCCAGGTCGAGGCTGATCGCTCCGCCCTGGGAAAAACCGGCCAATACGGTTCGCTCCAGGGGAATGGGGCTGTCGGCGGCGATCGCCTGCAACCACTGCTGCAAAGCCACTCGACTGGCTTGCAGATCCCCCTGCTGGCCAAAATCATGGGGTTGGCAAAAGTCATAACCCGGCGGAAACCCGTACCACATCCGCCCGCCTGGCACCTGGGGATGGGGCCAGGGGGCCTCTGGAAACACCAGGGTAAAGCCAGGGAGTCGCAGGTAGGGGGCTAAGCTACCCAGGTCAGCCGCATTCGCCCCCCAACCGTGCAAGGCCACCAAGCGCCATGTCGCCGCCCCTTCCGGGGGCTCATGGGTCAGACTGTGCAGGGTCAAAGCATCCTCAACCAGTTAGGGTTAATCAGTCCAATACTAGTAGTTTATCAAGATCCAATTCAGCCCTGCATCGGTCCCCATCCCCCCGACTTGCCTCAGCCAGTCACTTGACAACTAATCGCGTTAGACCGAATAGCGCAGTCCTCCGTCATTGACCTCCAGATCAGGGCACCTGGGCGGTTAAATGGTCTGCCATCAGCGACTCCACCTCCTCCGGCGGCAAGGGGTGGGAAAACAGGTAGCCCTGGCCCGACTCGCAGCGCAGGGCCTTGAGCTGGGCATAGTGACGCTGGGTTTCCACCCCCTCGGCCACCACATCCAACCCCAGGTTCCAGGCTAACCTAACAACGGACTGCAAAATCTCCAGCTTCTCAAAGTCCTGATCAGCATTTTCAATAAAGGATCGATCGATCTTCAAGGAGTCAAAGGGAAAGCGATGCAGATAGCTGAGGGAGGAGTAGCCGGTGCCAAAGTCATCCACCGCCAAACCGATGCCCATCGCCCGCAGCTGTTCCAAAATTGCCACAATCGACTCGGAGTGATGAATTAATACCCCCTCGGTAATTTCCAGCTTTAACCGGTGGGGTGAAAACCGGGTTTTAACTAAAATGTCCTGCACCTTCTCCACCAGGTTTTGTTGAGAAAACTGCTTGCTAGACATGTTGACACTCATGGTCAGGTTGGCCATGGTGGAGTATAACTCGCTCCAGGTCTGCATTTGTTGGCAGGCTTCCTGCAACACCCACCAGCCCAGGGGAATAATCAATCCCGTGGCTTCAGCGGTGGCAATAAACTCCCCGGGCATCAGTAGGCCGCGCTCTGGGTGTTGCCAGCGGACCAGGGCCTCAAAGCCAATAATTGCCTGGGTACTGAGGGTGACAATGGGCTGGTAATACAACCGCAGTTCTTGGCGATCCAGGGCCTGACGGAGGGCCATTTCTGACTGCAGCCGCTGGTGGCGCTGGGTTTGTAAAGAACTGTCAAAAACGTGCCAATGGCGGTCCGGCAAGTCCTTAATTTGATACATCGCCGCATCGGCATCCCGCAGCCAGTCCTCCGCCTGCTGGTACTGATCCGACCCCAGGGCAATACCGATACTGGCGTCGATATAGACCTCGCATTGCTGCAGATAAAAGGGTTGAACAATGGCCTGTCGTAATTGTTCGGCCATGGTGATGGCCGCCGCCGCGTTGGGCATATGCTCCACCAGCACCGCAAACTCGTCTCCCCCCAGACGGGCCACCGTATGTTGCTGGCCGACCTGATCCTGGAGTCGTTGCCCTAACTGGGCCAGGAGCTCATTGCCAACCCGGTGGCCAAGGCTGTCGTTAACCTCCTTAAACCGATCCAGATCCATAAATAGCAGCGCCATGGACTCAGGCTGTCGATCCTGAGTCAGAACTGCATTCACCCGATCCATAAAAAAGGCGCGGTTGGGTAGGTTGGTGAGTCCATCCTGGAGGGCTTGGCGCTGTAATTTGATTTCCCGCTGCTTACGCCGGGAAATATTGCGGACCGATAGGATAGCCGCCGCCTCTCCCCCATCGCTACAGGGACCGCCACTGAGGGCCACCCAGAGGGGCGGGGCCGTGGTTCCGGGCAGGGTAAAAATCACCTCTTCATTTTCCAGCCAATCGCCCCTGAGGATGCGGCGCAGGGGAAGTTGGTCTTCCCCGAGGGGGCAGCCGTGGCGGTCTAGTACCTGGTAATCCGAGCCCTCCGTGATCCGCCACAGGCTCTCCAGGTGATCGGATAAAACCCTGTGGGCAGCTTGGTTGCAGAGCAGGGGTTGACCCCGGCGATCCACCACGACGATGGCGTCGGGTAAACCATCCAGGAGGGCAAGGCTAATCTGGTGGGGCTGGGGGGCAGGGTTGCACATGGTGACGGGACGACTCCGGAGGGGGCGCCCAGGTAGGGCAGGGGGCACTCTAAACCTAGAACCAAATCCTAAGGCAGGACCTGGGCCTAAATCTAGAGTTCCCATACCTGAGGTTAGGTTTTCCTGGTAACGTGGTAATTCATCTAAGGATTAGTAACCCATACTGGGCAATCAGACCCTACACTTAACGTGGTGTATTTACCCAGGGCATTGGTCGCCAAAGTATAGCTTTAGGCCAACATACTGAGGACCCGCAGATTGGTCAAGCTTTACCAGGGTAATGGTTCTGGCCCGCGACCGCCCCGTTTTTCGAGGCTGCCGCCATCATGGGGCTAACCTGGCGGGTGGTGAGCAGGGGGTGGCTAGGGCCGGATTAACCCAACATGACTGTTTTAAGCAGTATGGAGCACACATTACTAGGGGGGCGATACCAGGTGATCCGGCGGCTCGGCTCAGGCGGGTTTAGTCGGACTTTTCTGGTATGCGATCTACACCTGCCCAATCACCCTAAATGTGTGATCAAACAACTGAAGGTGCAGGATAAGGACACCGGCACCCTGGATATGGCCCGCCGCCTGTTCGACACCGAGGCTCGGGTTCTATATCAGTTGGGTAGTCATCCCCAAATTCCCACCCTGCTAGCCCACTTTGAGGAGAACCAGGAGTTTTACTTGGCCCAGGAATATATTGAGGGCAGCCGCTTGAATAGCCAGGTGGAGGAGGGTAAACCCTGGTCAGAAACCCGGGTGGTGTTGCTGCTGCAGGAGGTGCTAGAGATTCTGGCCTTTGTCCATCGCCAGCAGGTGATTCACCGGGATGTTAAGCCGTCTAACTTAATTCGCCGCCATCGGGATGGCAAGATTGTGTTGATCGACTTTGGGGCGGTCAAACAGGTTACCTCCTCACCCCTGGTGGATGCGGAGACCGGTGCCACCAACCTCACCGTCGCCATTGGCACCCACGGGTATATGCCGAATGAGCAGTACGCGGGCAAACCCCGTTTTAGTAGTGATGTCTACGCGGTGGGTATGCTTGGCATTCGGGCCCTCACAGGGATCCATCCGCAAAAGCTGGGGGAGGATCCGGTCACCTGTGAGTTAGCCTGGCATGACCAGGCAACCGCTGTTTCAGCGGCCCTGACGGAGGTGCTGGATACCATGGTGCGCTACGATTTTCGCGATCGCTACCCCACCGCCCAGGAGGCCTTAGAAGCCCTACAGCGCCTACCCACCCCCCTCAGTGGAGGGATTACCAGTCAGCTGTACCAGGCCTGGCAAAAGGGTACTGGCGGCCTGGTACCTAGCCCCCAATCAACCCCGGGGGAAGCGGTGTTAGTCCCAACCGAAACCTCTGAAATCACCGCCATCGCTGAGGACGAAGCGGCCACCTCCCTCTTTCCCATGGAGCTGGTCTGTACTAGCGACGATAACGGCGCCGTCCTACCGGTTTCCCCCTCGCCCCTACAACTCCTGGAACGGCTGCCCCCCCAGCTCCGTCACATCCACCACAAACCCTGGCTGGGGCCGGGGTTGCTGGGGACGATCGTGGTGGCCCTGGCCCTCTGGCAAAGTGGTTTAACCGTTGCCTTTGAGCCCAGTCGCCGGGCCGTCAGCCCCCTCTTGTCTACCCGCATCCCCACCCTGGCCACCGACTTGGGCCGACTGTTGCCCCCCCCGGAGAAAGCCGCCTACTTGGTGGATCGGGGTAATCAATTAATGACCAATGGTCGCTATCCAGAGGCCCTGGCTATCTACGATGAAGCCATTGCCGTGCAGGCTGACCATGCTCCAGCCTACCTGGGTCGCTGTCGGGCCCTGATTGGGTTGAAACGACCCAGCGAAGCGATCGCCGCCTGTAACGATGCCCTCGCCTACCGTAGCTACTACCCGGAGGCCACCCGCAGCAAAGGGAATGCGGAGGAACAACAGGGCAAACTGTTGGCCGCCCTCAGCCTCTACGAAGAAACCAACCGCCTGATGCCCGCCCTGGCCCTGGCCTGGTTGGATCGGGGGCGGGTATTACAAAAGCTGGGTCGATCGGCGGAGGCCCTGACGGCCCTCAATCAAGCCATTGCCCTCGACCGTGAATCGGCGGAGGCCTGGACCATTCGCGGGGAAGCGGCCTGGGCCCTGGAGCGTTACGATCAGGCGATTATTGCCTTCGATAAGGCCCTGCAGGTTAACCCTGATCACGAACCGGCCCGCCTGCTACGGCAACAAGCCCGTCAGACCCTGGGTCGGTGATCGGCTCTAGCCTCTACAGGACCCTGACCCTGACCTCGGTGGCCAGTTGGGACTCGACTCGCCCCCCCTCCACCGTAGTGCCAGCAACCGGTGCGGTATAGCTGGGGAAGGGGCTGGCCACCAGGGCAACATGGCGATCGCTAACCGCCAGACCATGGGTCGGATCAAACCCTCGCCAACCCCCACCAGGGATGTATACCTCGGCCCAGGCATGCAGGTCCCGATCATCGATGGCACTGTCCCCCTCCTCATAGCCACTGACAAAGCGAGCCGCTAACCCCGCCGCCCGACAAGCGGCCATAAACAACACGGTAAGGTCACGGCAACTGCCCGTCTGCCTGGCCCAGGTGACCCCCGCCGGCCAGGGCGGACCAGTGGGCCGATGGATATACTCACAGCTCTCGTAAATGCGTTGGTTGAGGGTGGTGAGGAACCAGCCCACATTGCCCTCCACCGCGTGGATAATCTCCTGGGCCAAATCAATCACCACCGGCGAAACCACCGTGGTGGTGGGGGGATGTAGATGGGCATGGAGACTGGCGGCCAGGGTGACCGGATAATCAATCGGCAGGCTGACCGCCCAGGGCTCCGCTAAATAATCGAAGGGGTTGGGGCGGTAGGTGACCACCTCAGACTGGGCCTGAATGTGAAGATGGCGAGTGGGCTGAGGATCAAACCAGAGCCGCAGGGTCGGGTTACCGTCGGTCTCCACCACCAGGGTTTGACCCAGGGGGGGCGGATCGACCTGCAACTCAAACCGCTCCACCTGTTGACTGCCATCACTGCGGGGCCGCAGGCGCAGGGTGTGGGCCTGTAGCGTCACCGGCCGGCCATAGGTGTAATGGGTATGGTGATGAATTTGATAGCGCATAGACCCATCATAGGTTTGACTAGCCAGGTGAGCACAGCGTCAGCTCAGCCCTAGCCGAGGCCGGTCCGGTAACCGGGGGCTGACCTGGGGAATCCAGCCCAATCCGTCGTTACTCTACTTAACTCTCCCGTGACAAATAGTTAACTAATATACAGAAGCGTATTCGGATCCATGGATTTCCTATTTTCCTAGGAATTATCTACCTCAGGGGTCAGGCAAGGTTAGGCCACTTTCGACAAAAGCTGGCTGGGGATCATTAGTTTGGCCATAGTAATTGAAGATTAAGCATTTATAAAATAATGTTGCACTGCTTATATCAGGCCTCCATAATAGAAGAGGGAAGAGAGTTTATCGACTCTTTATAGATTCAAATCTTTTTTGAGGATAGCCCCTTTCATCCAGGTCAAGTTACCTGGATGGGTGAGGTTGGCCTCGACAGCTTACCAAGCCGCCTTGGCCCAGCCTGACCCCTAGGGTGGGCTAGGTTGAGAATTGGGCTAGCCTGATTTTTCCCGGGTGTATTTTCAATTCACTATGACATTCTATTCTGACTGTTTTTTTATTGGTAATTACGCTGCTCCAGATATTTGGCCCCAAGATAGCTGGATCGAAATATTGATTTGACCTTCTCTAGATTGTCCTTAGCGCTTCCCATAAAACATCTGTCACCATAGCGTGTCGCCCAGTTCCTTCACCACCTCAGCATCCTACCGGAGTAGCTCCATGACAAATCTTTCTCAACAGGTGCATTGCCCCAACTGCGGTCATTTGGCGGAACGCCATCACCTCCAGGCCGACCACCTGATCCGCACCCAGTGTGCCGCCTGTGATTACCTTCTGATCACCTGTTCCCTGACGGGCAAGGTGATCGAGGCCTATGCCCCTGGCCTGTTTGTGGGCTCCGCCTCCTAGCCATGGTGGCCCAGGCCCCCCGATTAGTCCTGCGGCAGGGTTTAGTCCTGGGGCAGCCCAACCCGGTGGATATTGGCTTGGCCGAGGGCCGAATTGTGGCCATGGCGCCCGACTTGCCGGGCTGGGATGACCCCACGGTGCAGGCCCTGCCCATCGCCGGCAAGCTGGTCAGCCCTCCCTTTGTGGAGTCCCACATCCATCTCGACTCTGTGCTAACGGTTGGGCAACCTCGCTGGAATCAAAGCGGTACCCTATTTGAGGGGATCGATATCTGGCGCGATCGCAAAGCCAACCTCACCACCGCTGATGTACAGGCCCGCGCCCAGGCCGCTCTGCGCCTGCAGGCGGAGCAGGGGGTTTTGTTTGTCCGCACCCATGCCGATGTCAGTGAGCCCAACCTGGTGGCCCTACGTGCCCTGCTGGATCTACGCCAGGCGGTGCAGGATTGGATCACGGTACAGGTGGTAGCCTTCCCCCAGGATGGGGTCTACGGCAGCCCCGGCCATGCCGAACGCCTGGAGGAGGCCCTGCGCCTCGGCGCCGATGCGGTCGGCGGCATTCCCCACTATGAATTGACCCGGGAAGACGGATTGCGATCGCTAGACTACATCTTCGATCTGGCTCAGCGCTATGACCGCCTGATCGACATCCACTGCGATGAAATTGATGACGACCAATCCCGATTTTTGGAGGTGGTGGCCGCCCAGGCCCTGCGATCGGGGCTGGGTCCCCGGGTTACCGCCAGCCACACCACCGCCTTTGGCTCCTATAACAATGCCTATGCTCTGAAACTGATGGGTCTGCTGGAGCGGGCCCGGATTAACCTGGTGGCCAACCCCCTGATCAACATTACCCTACAGGGCCGCACCGACACCTACCCCAAGCGCCGCGGTCTGACCCGGGTTAAGGAGCTATGGCAACGGGGGTTGAATGTCAGCCTCGGCCACGACTGCATCCAGGACCCTTGGTATAGCCTGGGCACGGGCAACATGTTGACGGTGGCGGCCATGGCCCTGCATCTTTGCCAGATGACCGGTCAGGAGGAAATCGCCGCCTGCTACGCCATGGTCACCGATCACGGCGCCCTGACCCTCAACCTGATGGACCAGTACGGTATCGCCGTGGGTCAACCCGCCAACCTGATTGTTTTAGACGCCGACGGCCCCTACGACGCCCTGCGCCGCACCGCCACCGTCACCCACGTTATTTCCCGGGGGCGACTGTTGGTGCAGACCCAGCCAGCCCAGGTGCGTTGGTCAGGGTAGCTATTGCCAATTGAGCTTGAGGGAACGGGTAGAGGCACAGGGGCTGAGGCCAGCCAAAATTTGTCGACCATAGCTGCGGCAATGAACTCGGCTATCCAGCAGGGCGACCATGCCCTGGTTCAACCGCACCGGCCCGATCGCCCGTTCCAACTCGGCCATGGCGGTGGGAAATAAATAGAGACGGAACCAATCCTGGCGGCGCCGTTTATGAAAGGCGACCCGCCCCGCCACGAGGGGATTTTCCAGGGATGGCAGGGGTAGGGTGGCCACGATCAATAAATCGGGCACCGGTAGAGCCAACCGATGTTGCTGCCAGAAGGACCAACCGCTGACCAGGATGGTATCGGTGTGCAGCAACGGTTGCTCCAGCTGCACCCGGGAACCAAACTCCGCCGCCAGGGCGGCGGCCAGTTGTCCCTTCAGGGGCAGGTCATTGACTAAAATCACCGTCGGCCCCTGGCGCGAGGGTTTCACGCAGACCAACAGGCGGCGGATTTCGGCCTGGAGCTGCTCCTGGAACTGGGGGGTATTGGGCAGGGGCAGGTGATCGGGCAGGTAGAGGCGCAGGGCCTCGGTCTGGCGCGGTGGGGAGAATTTCAAACAGGTCAGGTCATCAAGGCCAACCCGTTGGCGAAAGATCTCCGCCTTGCTGTCTTGATCTAGGGCGGCACCCAGGAGCACCACCGGTTGTTGGCGCCACACCTGGGCCAGGGGATCGGCCAGGTTCACCGGGGCACAGTGTAGGGTCATGCGGCCAGAGGAGCGGTCCAGGCGAAACCAGAGTAAATGGTCAGGGGGGGAGAAAAACCGCCAGAACCGTTGCCAGTTGGGAGGCATAATCCCCTGGCCGGGGTCGGTGTCCAGGGCGGTGAGCAGGTCCTGCAATAACTGAGCTTCACCGGGCTCCACCAGGTGGCAATGGTAGGGGTTGGGGGGATGCTGGAAGGCCGCGTAGGTGAGGGCCACCTGGATATCCCCCAGCCGTTGGCGGTGATGGGGGTAGGCCAGGCCGAGCTGGTGCCAGTCCTGGGGGCTGAGGGTGGTGGTCAGCTGGTCCTCCAACCACAGTTCCAGGTTATCGACATCATCCACCAGGGTGGGAAGGCCGGGGGGAAAACGATCGCCCCCCCCCAGGCGATCGGCCAACCACACCGCTGGACTGGTGATCAATACACCGCTAAAGCCCGGACCGGGCCACCGATCGCCCACCTGGATAGGCTTCGTCAACCTCAAGGTCTCCTGCAGACGGGGCAGATCACTCATCAAGAGGCGCTGCTGAATGCCCTGGGGCGCCACCAAAATCGCCGGCTCTGGCCACAGCAACAGGGCCACCAAGTAACTGAGGCGATAGTCCCCCTGATAGGCCGACAGCCCCCCCACCTGCAACAACGCGCTGCGCTCCAGGCGTAGGGCCCGGGCCACCAGCCGCGCTAGGGTGAGGTGGTGGGGCCAACTGGCCTCGCCACAATGGCGCAAAAACTCTCGCAGATGGTGGTGTACGTCGGCCTCAATCACAACGTCAGGGCTACGGCTAGAAGTTAAGCTTTTATTGTCGCATAGATACCATCCATGCTCGATTGTTGATAACCACGGCGGAGGATAGGTACCATGGCAACCATTGCCATTGTCGGGCTGGGGCTGATTGGCGGTTCCCTGGGGTTAGACTTTAGTCGCCTGGGGCATCGGGTGATTGGCATTGCCCGCCGATCGGCCACCGCCGAAGCGGCCCTGGCCCTGGGGGCGATAGCCCAGGGCGGAACTGACCTGGCCCTGGTGCGATCGGCCCGGGTGGTGTTTCTCTGCACCCCCCTGGACCAACTGGTGCCAACCGCCCGGGCCCTGCATCCCTACCTGGGGGAGGAAAGCGTGGTCACCGATGTGGGCTCCGTGAAAACCGCGATCGTTAGGGAACTGGAGAGCCTCTGCCCTAACGTTGTTGGCGGCCATCCCATGGCGGGCAAGGCGGAGGCCGGCCTAGGGGTAGCCCAAGCCGATCTGTTTCGGCATCGCCCCTATGTCCTCACCCCTACCCCCCAGACCCAGGCCGAGGCCCTAGACCAGGTAACGGCCCTGGTTGAACAACTGGGGGCGCAGCTCTACCGCTGCTCGCCCCAGGCCCACGATCGCGCCGTCGCTTGGATCTCCCACCTGCCGGTGATGGTCAGCGCTAGTCTGATCCAGGCCTGTGGGCAGGAGCCCGACCCAGCCATTGCCCCCCTTGCCCAGGCCCTGGCCAGCTCTGGTTTCCGTGACACCAGCCGGGTGGGGGGCGGCGTCCCCGAACTAGGCACCCTGATGGCCCGTTACAATCGTTCCGCCCTCCTTGCCGCCCTGGCTCAGTACCAACAGCAGCTGGGCCAGCTCACCGCCTACATCGAAACCGCCGACTGGTCAAGCCTGCAGCACTATCTAGAGCAGGCCCAGGCGGCCCGGAGGGCCTACCTGGAAGACAGGGAGCCCCCCACCGGTTAAGACTCGAATGTTAAGGACTGTGTTGTTTTTTTCCTTCGAATTTGGTTGGGGGCAGCCTGTCCCGTATGATCATCCGTAAAGTTTGTAAATTTTGCTAAGATTCTGGAGATTCAAACGTGTCTCTTCCGTTATTAAGCTATTCTCCGTCCAGTCAAAATCAGCGCGTTGCGGCCTACGAAGTGGGGGGTGACGAGCAGCCCCGGGTGTTCTCCACCGATGATCTCTTCGACAAAAGTGACATGGATGCCCTGATCGAAGCGGCCTACCGGCAGATATTTTTCCATGCCTTCAAGCGGGACCGGGAGCCCTTCCTGGAATCGCAGCTGCGCAACGGTCAGATTACCGTCCGCGACTTCATTCGTGGCCTGGCCCTCTCCACGACTTTTTACAACAGCTTTTACGAAAAGAATAGTAACTACAAGTTTGTTGAGCACTGCGTCCAAAAAATCCTGGGTCGCGAGGTGTACAGCGAGCGCGAAAAGATTGCCTGGTCCATTGTGATCGCCACCAAAGGGCTGCAGGGGTTCATCGACGCCCTGCTAGACAGCGAAGAGTACCTCTCCAACTTTGGCTACAACACCGTGCCCTACCAACGGCGTCGGGTACTGCCCGGGCGAGCCGAGGGCGAGCGTCCCATTCACATTAAAAATCCCCGTTACGATGCCTACCACCGTAACCTGTTGGGCTTCCCCCAAGTGATCTGGCAATCCCAGGTGAAGCGCTTCGTTCCCCAGGAGCAGAAGGTGACCGCGGGCAACCCCAGGATGTTCCTGAATATGGCCCGCAGCATTGGCCCCACCAGTGCGGCGCCAGCCCGGGTGTCCATCGGCAACATCAACATTGCTACCGCCGTACCCTACCGGCAAGTGTCCAACCCCTAGGACGGCGCCCAGGGTTAAACAAAGCCAGGGGGAGACCATTCCCCCTGGCTTTGTGGTGAAAGGGGATCGGGTTTAAAGATTACCGTTGCGCAACACCTCGGCCTGCTGCCGCAGGGAGGCCCCCCACTCGGTGGATCCCTCCACCTCTATCAGGCTGGCGGCCTTCTCCAGGTCAGCAATCACCACCTGCCGCACCGCCGGGGGAATATCCACCGGGTCATTAATCACCAGGGACGGATCGCTAGACAGCTGGGTCAGGTGAGCTTGAATCCGGCCCAGGTAGGCGGGCACCTGCTCGGGATCAAGGTTGATCGCCTTGGTGTAGTCGACGATCGCCTCGGCATAGCGTTGATTGGCCACCAACTCCTCCGCCTGGGCATAGAAGACCTCGTAATCAGTAGCCGGCCTCACCAGGATCCGATAGTCACCGCCATTGCCCTCAAAGGACCGACTCACTACGGTATAGGTATCGGTGGCCGGCAGTTTGATAATAATCGTGGCATTCAAGCTACCGCCAAAGTCATCGTTAGTAGCCATCTCCTCCTGGGCAGAGTTGCGCAGGGAAAGCACCGGATCAAAGTCTTGACTCTCCAGGATGATGGTAACGATGTCCCCCGCTTCACCCCTAAAGCGATGGACGGCCTCCGCTGGGGTGATCGTCCCCGCTTCCTCCACCAGGGGTTTGCTCCCCGTTTCCGCCCTGGCCCCCGACGGGTTGAATCCAACCATGGCCAGGGAACCCCAGAGCCATAGCAAGGCCGCTCCACTCCGTACATTGCCGATCATCCAGTTGCCTCTCCCTTACTTCCCTGGCAGCGTAACATTTTCTGTCCTCCATGGCGGAGTCCCAGCCTAGATCTAGGACAAAAGCCCAGCCTCTCACCCACGCCCGCTTCCCCCCGACCCCAGGTCTGGGTCAAAATTCAGCCTGGCCCGGATTCGATAGATCGGCCGCTGCTGGGATTCGTGGTAGGTGCGCATCACCAACTCCGCCAATAGACCCACACTAAATAGTTGGATACCGGCTAAAAACAACACCACCGCCAACACCAGCAGGGGCCGATCGCCAATGTCCTGCTGCCCCCCAAACTTAACCACCGCCAGGTAGATCGCCAGGCCCAATCCCGTGGCCATGGACCCCAGCCCCAAGCTCCCAAAGATCTGCATCGGCTGGGTCAGGAATTTTTTCATAAAATACACCGTCAACAAGTCTAAACAGACCCGCAGACTGCGGCCTAGACCGTACTTACTGTGGCCAAATTGGCGGCGGTGGTGCCGCACCACCATTTCGGTGATGCGGGCTCCCTCAATAAAGGCCAGGACGGGTAGAAAGCGGTGCAGCTCCCCGTACAGGTTCATATCCCGCAGCACCTCAGCCCGGTAGGCCTTTAGCCCACAGCCATAGTCATGCAGGGGGACCCCCGTCACCCAGCCAATTAGGCGGTTGGCCAATTGGGAGGGAAGCCGTCGGGTGAGGGCTGCATCCTGCCGATGTTGTCGCCAGCCGCTGACCAGATCAAACCCCTGGGCTAGGGCCCCCAGGAGGTGGGGGATATCCCCTGGATCATTTTGCAGGTCACCATCGAGGGTGACAATCACCCGGCCCCGGGCATGGTCAAAGCCCGCCGCCAGGGCGGCGGTTTGACCGTAGTTACGGCGCAGAATAATCACCCGCAGGGCCGCATAGGTGTGGGCTAACCGCTGCAGCTGGGCCTCTGTGTCATCGGTGGACCCGTCATCAATGCAGAGAATTTCATAACGGTAGCCCAAGGGGTCGATCGCCTGGGTGAGCTCCGCCAGCAGGATCGGCAAACTCTCCGCCTCATTCAACACCGGCACCACCACCGAGAGATCAAGGCTGAGGTCAGCGACGGGGGGGCGATCGCAGGTCGAAGTCATAGACGGGGGGGCAGTCAGGGGGCAGAGTACCAATTCCCCAAGCCTGGAGCGACAGGGCCAGCAGGGCGGCCAGGATCTCCACCAGGATGCTCACCAGGCGATAGAGGGCCAGACTGGCCAACTCAACCCTAGGGGTGAGCTCGGCGGGGAGCAGCACCAGGGCGACAGCTTCAAACACCCCAACCCCACCGGGGGCCCCCGGGACCACTAAACCCACGAGCCAAGCCAGGCTAAAACGGCTCAGCAGTAGGGGCCAACGGACCGGGGCCAGGGGCTGCAGAGACTGGATCACTAGCACAAAGCCCAGGCCGCGCAGGAGAACAAAAACCATCAGCCCCGCCAGGGGAGCCAGGGGATAGCCCTGTAATTTTACCCCAAGGCCGCCCTCAGCCTGGGGCCGGCACCGCCGTAGCAAACTATTGATCCAGCGGGGCTGGAACGCCACCATCACCAACCCTGGGACCAGCAGTTGCCAGGGCCAGTAGGGGGTGGGGTAGGCCAGCCCCACGATCAGAGCGGCCGCGGCCATCAACAGGGGCTCCAACCCCACCGCCAGGCTGGCCGCCACGATCGTCAAGCCCGCTTTACGTAGGGCCTGCAGCCGACCATAGAAATGCCAAACATTACCCGGCAGATACTTCCAGACATTGGTGCGGAGATACACCAGGGTAACCCAAAGGCCGGCCACGGGCTGACCCAGCCCCTGGAGTAGCCTCCCCCAGACCCAACCCGACCACCCATGGGCCACCAGCACAACGGCCCCAGCCAACCCCAAGCAAAAAACATTGGGGGGATCGGCGACCAGAACGCCCACCTCTCCCCAGTGTTGCCAAAGGCGATAGGTGACGAAGGCCATACATAGGCTGGCGGGTAACCAGCCCAGGTAAGCCTTAGTCCGACGTAACTGTAGTGACCACCAATGTCCCAGGGCTAAAACTATGCAAGATGCTTAGTAGGCGAGGGTCTCCAGAGTTTCCATCAGGTAACGCTTGACCAGGTAATCGAGGGAAAGGGTATCGACTTCGTGATCAGACAGTTCGCCTTTCCAGCTTTTAAAGCCAGAGCTACTGGCGATGGCGCACTTGAGACTATACCAAATGCGAGCATGGTCTGATAATTGCTTAGGGTCTGCAGGGCGAGAAGGTGACATAAATACCTCAATAGTCCTTAACAGAAAGTTCTGACAGTACAGCCGGATGGATGGTTAATCAGACGGACCTCGGCGTCAGCACATCTACCTGGAATGGCTTGCTCCATACCGAACCACCAGGGAGTTTTGCACCTCATCAGCCGCTCCCCCCTGGCAGGACCTAGGATTGGGCGATTAACCATTACCTGAGCAAGCCAACCACGGTTATCAAAGCGAGCAATCATAAAATCGCGGAGAGAGGCAAATCGTCTAAAGGCTAATTCCGCAACTTTATTCTTTTACACCATAACTTAGTTGCCCTCAAGTTGCTGTTATAAAAAGTACAATTTGCCTGGGATAACCAGACGGAAAAGAACGCCCTCCCCCGTCTGGTCAGTGATCAGGCCATGGTCAGGGTGCGGCGCTTGGTGATCATGCGGAAGGCGTCAATAATATCCCCCTCTCGCCAATCGTTGAAATTATCAATACCAATGCCACATTCAAAGCCGGAGGCCACATCCTTGGCGTCCTCCTTCATCCGCTTCAAGGAGTCCAGCTTACCGCTGTAGACCACCTCACCCTGCCGCATCACCCGCAGGTTGCAGTTGCGAGTCACCTTGCCAGACAGCACGTAGCAACCGGCCACAGCTCCCTTGCGCACCGGGAAGACCGCCCGCACCTCCACCTGGCCCAGGGTCTCTTCCACCATCTCGGGTTCTAAGAGACCCTCCATGGCCCCCTGGATATCATCCAGCAGGTTGTAGATCACGTCGTAGTCCCGCACGTCCACCCCCAGACGGTCGGCGGATTGGCGGGCCCCGGGGGCCAGGGTAGTATTGAAGCCGACAATGACGGCACCACTGGCGGCGGCCAGATCGACATCGGTTTCGCTAATTTCCCCCGGGGCCGCCAGCAGGACTCGAATTTGCACCTCATCCTGGGGCAACTGCTGGAGGGCCGCCAGGATCGCCTCAATGGACCCCTGCACATCGGCCTTCAGCAACAGGTTGAGGTCCTTGAGTTCACCCTCCTGGACCTGGGCGGAAATGGTATTCAGAGTAACCCGTCGGGATGCCATGGCCTGCTGCAGGCGGGACATGCGTTGCTCAGACAGGCGCTTATCGGCCACGGAGCGAGCGGTTTTTTCATCGGGGTAGACCTCAAACTCATCCCCCGCCGCCGGCACATCGTTGAGACCCAGGACCTCCACCGCAAAGGAGGGTGTAGCGGCCTCTACCCGCTGCAGGCGGTCATCTAGCATGGCTCTGACCTTACCCAGGACCGCCCCTGCCACCAGGGAGTCACCCACCCGCAGGGTGCCGTTTTGCACCAGCAGGGTGGCAACGGGGCCGCGGGCCTTGTCGAGGTTAGCTTCAATCACCGTGCCACGAGCCCGACGGTCTGGGTTAGCTTGCAGGTCTTCCACCTCGGCCACCAGCACGATCATTTCCAGCAGGGTCTCCAGGTTTTCACCGGTGATCGCACTCACCGGCACCATAATGGTGTCACCCCCCCATTCCTCGGCCACCAGGCCATATTCCGTCAGTTCCTGCTTGACCCGATCCGGTTGGGCGGTTTCCTTGTCGATCTTGTTGATCGCCACAATCAGAGGCACCTCAGCCGCCTTGGCATGGCTAATGGCTTCGATGGTTTGGGGCCGCACGCCGTCATCCGCCGCCACCACCAGAATGGCAATGTCGGTGACCCGGGTACCCCGGGCCCGCATGGCGGTAAAGGCTTCGTGGCCGGGGGTGTCAAGGAAGACGATCTGGTGGACCTGGCCGGCATGTTCCACATCCACGTGGTAGGCGCCAATGTGCTGGGTAATGCCGCCGGCCTCGCCCTGGGCCACCTTAGTCTTGCGGATGGCATCCAGCAGGCTGGTTTTACCGTGGTCAACGTGGCCCATAATGGTGACCACCGGCGGACGCCGCTGGAGACTTTCCAGGTCTTCGACGTCGAGCATTTCCGTGACCTTCTTGGCCTCGGACTCGACCTCACTGGTTTCCACCAGCACCTCAAACTCCTCCGCCACCATTTTGGCGGTGGCAATGTCAAGGGTTTGGTTGATATTGGCGGCAATCCCCTTGAAGAAGAGGGACTTGATCAGCTCGGTTTCTGGCACCATAATCCTTTCCGCCAGTTCGTGCACCGTCAGACCGCCGGTCAACACAATCATTTCTGGCCGTTCTTGCTTAACAGCCGTTTCTCGCCGATCGCGACGGCCCCGACCACCGCCACCATCGCGCTGGGGCGGTCGGTGACTTTTCACCGTTGGACCGATGGACTTGGTGCCACCTAGCCCCTTGGGTTTAGGCGGACGGGCGAGGGAGATGGAGAGGTTACTAACCTCAACCGCCGACTCCTCCTCACCCTCTAGATCCTCTACCAGGATCGCCTCGATGTCCTCATCTTCCTCCAGGTGGCCCTGGCCGCGACGCTTGGTCTTACCGGCCTTAGCGGCCTTCTCCCGCAGTTCCAGATCATCGTCTTCGTCCTCCCGTTCCTTGCGCTTATGCCGGGGAGGAGAGGGGCGCCGTAACCGTCCCTCCAGATCTAGCTCCGCCGCCCCCAGCACGGAAATGGAGTCTTCTGCCGTGTCGGCTCTGCCCTTAGCCTCGGTTTCCTTCGTGTCTGAGGCCGGCGCCTCGGGCCGACGCAGTTTAGGCTTGGGTTTCAGGAGCAGGGATGGCTCATCCCCATCCACTTCCCGAATCGGGATGGTGACCCGGGGAGCCGTGGCGCTGGCTGAGTCTGGAGGCCGCGAGTCTACCCGCTTGATCACCGGTCGCCCCAGCCGGGGTGGCTCCAGGGTAGCCGCGCCACCGCTGGTGGGTCCCAGGTCTTGGCTGGCGTCCCCAGTGGCGCGGGCGGGGGGACCGGTGAGGCGGGGGCGTTGACCCGGGGGAGCCACCGCCACTTCACCGGCATCGATGTCCGCTGGTGGGCTGGCAACGGCGGGCCGAATGGCCGCGATCACGGGCTTGGGTTTGGGGGGCTCTACCCCACCGGGCTGCACCGGCCCGCGGCGGGGTGGGGGCAGGGCGGTTTCGCCACTGGGCCGTTGGGGTTTGGCGATCGCACTGGCGGCCGGCGCTGGGGTCTCCACCTCAGCCAACTCGGTCTCGACCGGGTAATCGGGCTTAGCGGTCACCCGATGCCGACGAATCTCTAGAATTTGTTGCTTTTGCTCAGGCCGCGCCACCATCTTAGCCAGGTGGGGACGGGGGCGATCAGGGCGCTGGGAGGGGGGTTGCTGACGGGCGGTTTCGGCGGCGGCCCGAATCTGTTCGGCCTCGGTCTCAGCTATGGTACTGCTGTGGCTTTTTACGGCAATCTCTAAACGCTCGCAAATTGCCAAAATATCCTTATTATCCAAATTGAGTTCCTTTGATAACTCGTAAATCCTTACCTTGCCGCTGTTCATCCCGTTCTCCCTAGCTCGTCAGTGCTATCTCATAGATTCAACCCGCTTTGTCTTACCAAACGACATCGAGCCATTCTGCTATTACGTCAGTGTAGCGATTCTCTGGTTTCAAGAGCAAGGCTAGCCCCATAATTTCTAAGTTTTCCCAAGGTTTTGGCTGAGCCCGGGGGGCATGTCCGGATCAGCCGTTAACCGCTGCCAAAGTTGGGCAAACAGGGGGGTGGGTATGGTGGCCCGCAGCGATCGCCCCAGGCGATTTTTCCGCTCTGCCCGGCGCAGACACTCGGCCCGGGGGCAAAGGTAGGCCGAGCGCCCCATGCCCTGATCGAGCTGAACCGTGCCATCGGGGTGACGGCGAACGACTCGCCACAGGGACGACTTGGGGGCGACCTGGCGACAACTAATACAACGCCGATAATTGGGGGGCATAGGCTCTCTGGCCAGGGAAAGGGGAAGCAAGCGGTCGGTATTAGCCAGAACGGCGGCTACAGTGGGGACAGATGGCCCCGCCCCCACTGTAGCAGTTATTCCTCCTGATCGACGTCGATTGCCCCGGCTGGGCCCTCCTCAGGGGTCTCCTGCTCCTCCCAGCCATCCCAGGCGTCGCCATGGGCGGCCCGTTCCTCCTCATCAAAGGCGGCGGCGGCGGCGGCCAGGGCCGCCAATTTAGCCTGGCGATGGGCTTCCGCCGCCGCGGCTTCCGCCGCCGCCGCTTCTGCCGCCGCTTCTGCCGCCCATCGAGCCCTCTGCACCTCGATCAGCTTACGGTCTTCTTCGGCCCGGTCGTACTTGGCGGAGTCTTTGATGTCAATTTTCCAGCCGGTGAGGCGGGCCGCCAGCCGCACATTTTGCCCCTCCTTGCCGATCGCCAGACTGAGCTGGTCCTCCGCCACCAGCACATGGGCCTGGCGTTCGTCTGGATTGACCAGGCGGACCTCATCCACCCGGGCGGGGCTGAGGGCATTGGCAATGTAGGTGGCGGGGTCAGGGGACCAGCGAATCACGTCAATTTTTTCCCCCCGCAGTTCATTCACCACCACCTGAATGCGGGAACCCCGGGCGCCGATGCAGGCCCCCACCGGATCCACATCCCGCTCCAGGGTATCCACGGCAATTTTGGTGCGGGGCCCCACGGACCGTGACGGGGGGTTAGCCTCCCGCGCCACCGCCACAATCCGGACGATTTCATCTTCGATCTCCGGCACCTCGTTGGTGAATAGCTCCACCACCAGGGCGGCATCGGCCCGGGAGACCAGCAGCTGGGGACCCCGGTGGGAGCCCTCCGACACCTTTTTGAGGGCGACCCGGAAGGCGGCATTGGCCCGGTAGTTATCATTGGGCAGTTGGTCTCGCTTGAGCAACTCCGCCTCCACCTCCGGCTGACCTAACCCACTGCTCACCGCCATGATCACCGATTGGCGCTCAAACCGCAGCACCCGGGCGGTGAGGATAGTCCCCTCCAGGTCTTGAAATTCCTCCTGGATCAGACGGCGCTGCTGATCCCGCAGTTTTTGAGCCAGCACCTGCTTGGTTTGGATCGCCGCCATGCGGCCAAAGTCCCGCTGGTCGGGGGTGACATCCAGCACCACCGTATCGCCGGCCTGGGCTTCGGGGGCCACCTCCCGCACCTCGATCAAGGCAATCTGGTGGTCTTGGCTGGTGACCTCCTCCACAATGGTTTTGGTGGCCAGGACTCGAAACCCCTGTTCGCCGTAATCATCGACATCTAACTCAATGTCAAAGTTCTCGAAATAGTCTTCGTCGAAGTGGGTACCGATCTGTTGGGTGCGGCGGTAGCGCTCGTAGCCCTTCAGCAGAGCTTCCCGAAGAGCGTTTTCCACCGCATGTTTGGGCAAGTTGCGCTCACTGCTGATGGTATCGATCATTTGCTGTAAATTGGGCAGGTTCACCAGGGACATACTGTTACCTTGTCACGCTATGCAGATGGTTAGAAACGTTAGACGGTGCTGGCCAGCACCGCGGGGGGGCTACCCCTGTTCAGGGCTTTGGTTGCTGAGATCCACCCGGTCCACCAGGGACCGGGGTAAGGATACGGACTTGCCACGCTGACTGAGCACCACTGCCTCCTGATCGCGGCGCAGCAGTTGTCCGACCCAGGTTTGTTTACCCCGGTGGGGCTGGCTGAGTTGGACCTCTACCATAAATCCTTTAAAGACGGCGAAGTCGCGATCGCTCTCCAGCTGATTGGATACCCCAGGGCTAGACACCTCCAGCACGTAGGCATCGGCCAGCAGACCCGATTGATCAAGGGCCACCTCCAGGGCCTGACTCATGTTTTCGCAGTCCTCCAGACTGGTGTCGGTCTGATCTAGGCGGCGGACATCCACCCGCAGCACCGGCGGGGCTTGGTGGGTATGGAAAACCGCCTCCACCACCTCCAGGCCCAGGGGCTGGGCCAGGGGGCGGGCTAGTTCAAGCAGGGGGGCAATGATCGGATGGGCCATAGGACTTGTTGGGGTCAATAAAAAAGTGGGCCTTGACCCACCTCCCAGAACATTCCTGTTTAAGGAGCCTCCGTCCTGGAACAGAAGCCTTCCCATATTAGCGAATTCTGATGACGCTGGCGAAATCCATCCTTCGTAACATCGGGATTGCTCCCCAGGCCCCGGCGCCACAGTCCGGTCAATCTTGGGGGGCAGGGCCGCTGGCGGTGGCCCGCCCCACCGGGTAGTAACTGGCCACCAGGGCAATGGCCAACCACCAGAGGGTGCTGATCTGGGGCCGATACATCACCGTGTCGGCGATGCCCTGGCCGAGAATACCGGCCACACTGGCCACCGCCGCCATCAGCCAATAGCCCTGGGCATCCTGGCGGTGGCGGAGACGCTGCAGCTGTTGCCAGCCCTGCTGAAACACCAGCAGTAACACCCAGAGAAAGCTCAGTAGACCCAAAATCCCCCCCTCCACCAGCACCTCCAGGAAGACGGAGTAGGCGCTCAGGGCGGTGTAGCGGGGCAGTTGGTAGAGGGGGTAGATCTGGTTGAAGGCATCGTTGCCGGGGCCGATGCCGAGGATGGGGCGATCGCGGATCATAGCCAGCACCGCCACCCAGACATTCAGGCGAAAGTTATTGCTGCTATCGGCCCGACCAGCAAACAGACTGAGGACGCGATCGCGCAGGGAGCCCACCGAGAGCACCGCTAGCACCACCAGGGCGGTGGTCACCCCCAGCAACAGGGGCAGGGCCCAACGCCGCCAAAAGGGCGGGAACCTGACGCTCCAGTAGTGCACTAGCAGGGCCAGCAGTAAAAAACCCCCGATTAGAAACCCAATCCCCCCCCCCCGGCTGAGGGTCCGCGCCAGGCAGAGGGTGCCGATCACCGCCGTCACCAGGGCCAGCCCCTTGGGTAGCCAGCGGGGCCAGGCAAACAGGGCGGCGGCGCTCAACATCACCGCCGGAATCAGGTACCCCGCTAGCAAGTTGGGGTTGCCCAAAAAGCTATAGACCCGGGTGGCATCCGCCAGGGAGGAATTGACATCCACCCAGGTGGCCAGGGCGGTGGCGCCAAAGAAATATTGCCGCAGGCCGTAGACCGAGACCGGCAGGGTGGTGAGCAGGTAGGCTAACACCAGCCCGTTACGGCGCCCGGGGTGGCGGGCCACCCGGGCCACCAGGGCAAATAGCAATAGGTTGAGGGTGAGCTTCACCAACCCCGCCAGGGCCGCCCCCCGCACCGGCGAGAGCACCGTGGCCAACCCCATCACCCCCCAGTAGATCACCACCCCCAGGTGGATTGGGGTGAGGCCGCCACCCGCCTCATCGGTGATCGTCAGTAAAAACCAAAGGGCCGCCACCGCCAGCAGCAGCACCCCAATCAAACTGGTGGAGACGTAGGGGGCCAGGGCGTAGAGGGTGACCACTAGGGCCAGCCCCAGCAGATCGCCCCAGGCTAGCAACCAACTGCCCTGGCGCCAGCGCCGCAGCGGCCCCAACAGGCGGTGGATCACACTCACCTGACGCCATTGATCTAGGGCGAAGGGGGCAAAGGTGAGCTGGCGCCAGAGGGAGCTAAACATAGGAGGTCTGGGGTAAGGCGTTTATCTATTGCCATAGGATGGTAGCAGGCAATGGGGAGTGGGGGGAAAGAAAGAAGAACGAAAAAAGAAAAAAGAAAAAAGAAAAAAGAAAAGGGAGTAGGGAATAGGGTTGAGAGTGATCAGATTTTTGTATAAACCCTGATTCTGGCAAGGAGAAATTAATGGTTTCAGTCTGGTCTAACCTGGTTTCCTGACCACTG
>CAYVMR010000009.1:26734-31382 GCA_964452545.1 uncultured bacterium | reverse complement strand
GGGCCGCATTTAAGGCCACCACATCCCGCTGGGCCGCCGTCCCTTTGCCCTGCAGGACGGCCGTGAGGATGGCGGTATTTTCTTCGATATCGCCGCCCCGCAGGGCACGGGTGGGGGCGGCGGTGAGCCCCAGGGCCTGGGGGTCGATCACCGCCTGGGTGACCTGGCCGGCGGTCACCACTGCCAGGTCGGTTTGATCCCCTAAACCCGCCTCATCCAGCTGCTCTCGCCCATGCAGGACGATCGCCTGGGAGCGGCCCAACTGGTTTAGGGCCGTGGCCATGGTGGGCACCACCGCTGGGTCATAGACCCCAATCACCTGGCCGGTGGGCTGGAGGGGATTGACCAGGGGGCCCAATAGGTTAAACACCGTGCGCACCTTCAGGGCACTGCGCAGGGGGGCCACCGCCTTCATGGCGGGGTGCCAACCGCGGGCAAACAGAAAGGTGATGCCCACCTGCTCGAGGGCCGCCTGCACCTGAGCCGGGGCCGCCGCCAGGTTAACTCCCAAGGCCTCGAGCACATCGGCCGAGCCCACCTTACTAGAGGCGGACCGGTTGCCGTGTTTGGCTACTCGAATGTCAGCGGCAGCCGCCACAAAGGCCACCGCTGTAGAAATATTAAAGGTCTGGGCCCCATCACCGCCGGTACCACAGGTATCAATGCAAGGCCGGCGGTGATGCACCGACTGGGCTGCCCCCACCGCCTGGCTTTGCAATACCCGCGCCATACCCGCCAACTCATCTGCCACCACCCCTTTAGCCTGCAAGGCAGCCAGCAGAGCCCCTGACATCACCTCCGGGATGGCTTCCCCCAACCAGCCCTGCATCAACTGCTCGGCCTGACACTCATTCAGGGACTCGCCGAGCAGCAAAGTTTGGAGGAGACTCGACCACTCTGGGGAGGGCGGGGCCAGGGGAGAAGACAAGGAGGACACCATCGATGTTTCACGGGTATACCCAAGGCCTCCCCATGCCATACCAGGATATTGGTCCCGGTGGCGTAGAGAAGGCAAAGGGGAAAGACCTTCTCAATCTACCAGAATCTAGCCGGACAGGCATGGTTCCTGAGTCCTAGATAGGTCATCGCCCAGGGACAGGCCAGTTCACGACCCAATCGAAAATTAGCGTGTCCCACCCCTATTCCTACCCCGAGCATGAGGGCGGTGAGGGGATTTGGGCTCTGCCATCAGTCCCAACAAGGGACCCAGGATGATGCCCACTAAAAACCCGCCGGAGTGGGCCCAATAGGCAATGCCAGCGGAACCGACGTTGACGTTGCCACCCAGGGTAAACAAACTGAATAGTGCCTGTTGAATAAACCAAAAACCCAGAAAGAATAGGGCTGGAATTTGTACCGTAGTCAAGAAAAAGGGCAACGGGATCAGCGTAATAATCTGAGCCCTGGGAAAGCGCAGCACATAGGCTCCCATAATGCCAGCGATGGCTCCGCTGGCCCCAATGGTGGGTATCGCCGAATAGGGGTCGAAGAACCACTGAATTAATCCGGCGGTCACTCCACAACCCAGGTAAAACAGCAAGAATTTAAAATGACCCAGGCGATCTTCGATATTATTGCCAAACACCCATAGAAATAGGAGATTTCCGCCCAGGTGGAGAAGCCCACCATGCAAAAATTGAGAGGTAAATAGGGTGACCCACTCTGGACTAGGGGTGAGTGGCATCCGTAGAAAACTATTACTCAGTTGGGTCGGGACGATCGCCCAGCTATCAAAGAAGGATTCTAGCTCAGCCCTCGGTAAACTCGCTTGAAAAACAAATGCCGCAATGTTGAGAACAATAAGGCCATAGGTGATAATTGGAGTTATAACAATAGGCTGATCATCACGTAGGGGAACCACAATCTATGCCTCAGAACTTGAGTGGATAACTGTCTTCGAAGGCGGTCTTCTATCTATACCAGTTCCATATACCCAGCCTCCATCACACCCTAGAAGTTCCCGACCTAGGGTCGATGATCACCACGGATAGCTATCTCAAGGCTAAACTCATAGAAATTGCTGAATCAGCTGAACAAAAGGTGTCCTAGGTCTGTTTAACCCAGACCTTTTCAGGTGTTGAGGTGGAGACGGTCCTCTCTAACTAGTTAGACTTGTGTTCCTAAAAGGGCTATCAAGGGGGTTTTGTACGGCTGAGCCACTTGACGGGTTAGGGGAGTGACCGATAATTAAGAAAGGAAACGTTGTTGATGACACTGGTGGCCAACATCTGAGCCTGATATAAATAAAATTTCGGTAAAATTTATTCCATAATCGGTAAGGTTTTGACCCACAGTGAATTGGTCCTATGGGCTAAATACGTCTAACTGACTAAGTTTAACTTGTGAACTTAAACTCCTAGAGCCATCCCATGAGCTACCCTAGCTTTCACAGCTATATTAGAACGCTGAGGAGTTTACTGAAGCGTAAACAACGGTGGCTCCTTGAGGAATCAACCTTTCTGGCTGACCTTTGTCTGGCCTATGGCACCATTGCCGGGCTTTCAGAAAAGCAAAAACGTACCCTATTTCTAGCGGCTCACTTTAAAAACCTGGGGGCTTTGTATGTGGATGATCGTTGTCTAGATCAAGACTTTGACGACCCCAACCAGGCCCTTAGGGAAATGCAAGGACTCTTTACTGAAAGTTCCCAGATGGCTCGAGAGGCGGGGCTCAAGGATGTGGCGGTTGTCCTCGAGCAATATTATCTGCGGGCTATTCCTGAAGACTACCTAGCTCGGATTTTCCAGGTGATTAACGCCTGGGTCTCCTGTCGTCAACGTAAGGGTTGGCGAAGTTCCATCGGTGATAAGGAAGCCCTGGTGATTTTACGACAGCGGGCTGAAATGGGTTGGTCTGACCCTAAGATTGTGTTCCATTTTATTGAACACCTCTGTCGTTACTCCTCTCGGCCAGAGCTGATCGAGGCCTGCTCAATTTCTGGTTTTGAGACGGTTGATTCAACCTCAGGGCCTGGCTTGGAAGAGTTTGATCCTTGGCAGCCAGAGCAATGGTCCCTCAGTGGGGCCCTAGAGAGCGATAGCTACTAAGGGTTTGCCTTCTGGGCTTACTTCACTAATGCAGCAGACGAGTCGGAGTAGGGCAAAGGCGGGCTGGGGTCCTCTACGATCCCTGGGTCATCTACACTAGGGTGATGTAGTTTTAGTCCGCTGTCATCCTTCAGGACCTGCTTACCTATGCACCCTCCAGCCCCTTTAGGTGGTTCGATTTCCCCCCAGCCCCCCTTTGCGCTGCAGCCGGTGCCGGACTGGCATAGCTTGACCAGTGCTGAGGCCCTGACCCACCAGGCGGTGGATGCCACCCTGGGGTTGACCAGCGCCGACGTCAGTGCCCGCCAGGCTCAGTTTGGCCCCAACGAGCTGGAGGAGGCGGCGGGTCGACGGACCTGGGAAATTGTGCTGGATCAGTTTAAGAATATTATGCTGATCATGCTAATCGTGGTGGCGATCGTCTCCGCCGTCATGGACCTGGCCAGTCAGTCTTTTCCGAAGGATGCCATCGCTATTTTTGCTATTGTCATCCTTAATGGCATCCTGGGCTATCTACAGGAAAGCCGGGCGGAGAAGGCCTTGGCTGCATTGAAGCGGCTTTCGTCACCCCAGGTGCGGGTGCTTCGTGATGGCCAGGAGCAGGAAATCGATGCCCGAGACCTGGTGCCCGGGGATCTGATCATGATCGAGGCTGGTACCCAGGTGGCCGCCGATGGGCGCCTGTTGGAGGCGGCCAATTTGCAAATTCGGGAATCGGCCCTCACGGGTGAGGCGGAAGCTGTTACTAAACGTCCGGAGATGGTTTTGCCCCTCGATGCGTCCCTGGGCGATCGCCTCAACCTGGTATTCCAGGGCACCGAAGTGATCCAGGGGCGGGCCAGGGTGTTGGTCACCCACACCGGCATGGCCACGGAGCTGGGCAAAATTGCCACCATGCTGCAGACAGTGGAAACGGAGGCTACTCCGCTGCAGCAACGTATGGCCCAACTGGGCAACGTTCTAGTCACTGGATCGATGGCCCTGGTGGCCCTGGTGGTGGTGGGGGGGCTACTGCGCACCGGTGATCTGAGCCTCTTTAACGAACTGCTAGAGGTATCCCTGAGCATGGCGGTGGCGGTGGTGCCCGAGGGTCTACCGGCGGTGATCACCGTTACCCTGGCCCTGGGTACCCAGCGCATGGTGCGTCGCCAGGCCCTGATCCGCAAATTGCCGGCGGTGGAAACCCTGGGGTCGGTGACCACCATTTGCTCGGATAAAACCGGTACCCTCACTCAAAATAAAATGGTGGTGCAGCAAATTGCCACCGGCAGTGACCTTTACCAGGTCTCCGGGGAGGGCTACAGCCCCCTGGGTAAGTTTGAAACCGCCGGGCACCTGACCACCCCTGCCGATCACCCCGAACTCACCACCCTATTGATGGGTTGCGCTCTGTGCAATGATGCCAGCTTGCAACAGCAGGATACGGGTTGGACCATCCTGGGGGATCCAACGGAGGGGGCCCTGCTGACGGTGGCGGCTAAGGGGGGCCTCTACAAAGAGTCCCTGGTAGACGCCTACCAACGGGTGGCGGAGATTCCCTTTTCTTCAGAACGGAAGCGCATGAGCGTGGTCTGCTCCACCGCCCATGCCCATCAGCCGGT
>CAYVMR010000009.1:26246-26724 GCA_964452545.1 uncultured bacterium | reverse complement strand
CGGTGTTTACCGCTCCCTACCTGATGTTCACCAAGGGATCCCCGGAGTTGGTGCTCGAGCAATGTGGCCAGATTGAGTTGGACCATACCACCCAGCCCCTGACCCCGGCCCAGCGCCAGCAGATTCTAGACACCAACGATCGCATGGCTAAGGGGGGGCTGCGGGTGCTGGGCCTGGCCTTTAAACCCCTGGGGGATTGCCCCGGCGAAACGGAATTGGAGGGGGCGGAAACCGACCTGATCTGGCTGGGGTTGGTGAGCATGCTAGATGCCCCCCGTCCGGAGGTGGCCACCGCCGTAGCCGCCTGCCGCCAGGCTGGGATTCGCCCGATTATGATTACCGGGGATCACCCCCTCACCGCCCGGGCGATCGCCGAAACCCT
The DNA here is from genome assembly GCA_964452545.1 of uncultured bacterium. Lineage (GTDB taxonomy): Bacteria > Cyanobacteriota > Cyanobacteriia > Phormidesmidales > Phormidesmidaceae > Nodosilinea. Next base: position 26,342 of record CAYVMR010000009.1, on the reverse strand, counting down.
GGGCATTAGTAGCCCTGGTGCCCAGGTGCTGACCGGTCAGGATTTGGCCCGCATGAGCCCCGCCGATCTAGAGGCCCAGGTGTCCCAGGTGAACGT
>CAYVMR010000009.1:6569-26236 GCA_964452545.1 uncultured bacterium | reverse complement strand
AACTGCAGATCGTCAAAGCCCTGCAACAGCAGGGAGAGTTTGTGGCCATGACCGGGGATGGGGTGAATGACGCTCCGGCCCTGAAGCAGGCCGACATTGGCATTGCCATGGGGATTACGGGCACCGATGTCAGCAAGGAAGCCAGCGATATGGTGCTGCTGGACGATAACTTTAGTACGATCGTGGCGGCGACGGAGGAGGGCCGGGTGGTCTATGACAATATCCGTCGATTCATTAAGTACATCCTGGGGAGTAACATCGGTGAAGTGATTACCATCGCCGCCGCTCCTCTGTTGGGGCTGGGGGGCGTTCCCCTCTCTCCTCTACAAATTCTCTGGATGAACCTGGTCACCGATGGCTTGCCGGCCCTGGCCCTGGCCATGGAGCCCGCGGAGCCCGACGTCATGCATCGCCCTCCCTATGACCCCCGAGAAAGCATTTTTGCCCGCGGTTTAGCCGCTTATATGGTTCGGGTTGGGCTGGTGCTGGCGATTTTGACCATTGTCCTGATGGTCTGGGCCTATCAGCATACCCATGAGCCTGACTATAACGGTAATCCTGATACCTGGAAAACCATGGTCTTTACTACCCTCTGCATCGCCCAGATGGGTCATGCCCTGGCGGTCCGGTCCGATAGTCAACTCACCCTGCAGTTGAATCCCCTCAGTAACCCCTATGTCTGGGCATCAGTCCTGTTAACCACGGTTTTACAGCTAGTGCTGATCTACGTATCCCCACTACAACGGTTTTTTGGGCTGCAGCCCCTAAACAGTTTTGAACTGATGATATGCTTTGGATTCAGCGCCCTGGTATTTGTTTGGTTAGAGCTGGAAAAAATACTGCTGGTTAAAGGGCGACGAACCGCTGTCAAGAGTTAAACTGTCTGGGAGACCGCTGAAATGATTACCAGTACAACGATAATGAGAGAGCTGGTTTAAATGTCTCTTGATGGTCTTGAGTTATCAAAGGAGTCTGGTTCTGTGACACACGACTGGCCTAATCTGGTTAATGCGCCTGAGGACACAGTCCTAGATAGTGGCTCCTATGTTGCAATCCTTGAGGCGATCATTACCAGCCTCGATCAGGGGGACGGCCCCAGGGTAAGTCAGGTCGAAGCAGGGCACTTGTGGGTTTTTAGGTACGGTAGCATTAACGTCTATGTTCAACTCACAGGGGAAACTGAGGACGATACCCTGAGTATCTGGTCGCCGGTGTTGGCGTTGCCGGCTAAAGATGAGCACCGTTTGTTCAAACACCTGCTGGAAATGAACTGCAATGAAACCCTGGAAGCCCGATTTGGCCTTTCAGGTGACCAGTTACTGGTGATTACCACCCGCACCCTGGAGGATATTTCCGCGGCTGAAATTTCTCGGCTGATGACCATTGTGGCTACCGTAGCCGATGATGCGGACGATGCCCTCAGGGCTGAGTTTGGGCTGCCCTAGGGTTTAGGGCCTGGCTCTCTTGGCTGATCGCCCGGGCCAATTTTGCCAACTGCAGGCCATCGGGGTATTGGCCGTCTTCCTTAATCCGTTGAATCACCGTCGTGGGAACCCTCAATCCTAGGCGATCGGCCAGGGCCCTAACCACGTCGCCTCGGTCTAAGATACCCGCTACCGCATCAGCTGGAGAGAGGACGGTGAGCCGAGCCAGCGCCATATCCTCTAGCTTGGCAATCACCTCCGCCAGGGGGGTGCTTTCCCGCACGAAGGGAAGGCTAGGCAACGGTCTGGCCATGTGGTGTAGGGAGAGCACCTCCCACTGACTACGCTCGATGTTGCGCAAGTCATCCACGACCACCATGCCCCGATAGCGCCCTTCCGAGGAGGCAAAGTAGGCGGGTACGTGCTTTTCCTCCAGCAGGTAGGTGTCGGCAAATTGTCGGATGGTCATATTGGCATCTACCACCCGAAAGTCGCGGGTCATGGCATTGGCCGCCGTGAGGGATAGCATGGCCTCCTGAAGGTTGGTCACTTGGTTATAGGCCGCGGCATTGCGCAGGGCAAACCAGCCGATCGCCGCAATCCATAGGCCAGAGAAAATCTGGTAAGCGAGGGTAAGGGTGAGGCCAAAGAGAATGGCTATGGACCCCAGTATCTGGCCCGACCGCGCCGCCCAGCGAATCCCTTGAAAACGATTATTGGTGACTTTCCAGACCAGGGCCTTGAGTACCTGCCCCCCGTCTAAGGGCAGTCCTGGGATCAGGTTAAACAGGGTTAACACCAGGTTGATCTGGGCCACGCTGCCAATCACCAGGGCCATGGGAGTTGGCAGGACCGGCAGGTGAGTAAAGCCTGTCAATAGCAAAAATAGCCCTAGGCTAACCAAAGGGCCAGCGATCGCCACTTTGAATGCGGCCACTGGCGTGCTAGATTCCCGATCGATGGCGGCAATGCCCCCAAACAAAAACAGGGTGATGGAGTTGACAGCGATCCCCTGGCCCTTGGCCGCCAGGCTATGGCCCAGCTCGTGCAACAGCACAGAGCCGAACAACAAAAGAGCCAGGGCCAAACCCATCAGCCAGGCCCACCCCCCCCAGTTGCTTTGCCAGGCCGGATCGAGGCCGTAGGAGGCCGTCACCAGACACAAAATAATGAACCAGGAGCTATCAATAAAGAGGGGAATGCCTAAGATTGAGCCCACACGCCAGCCAGATTGCATCGCCGAGACCTCCCACGCACTGTTGTTACACCCTGGTGGCTAGGGCGCTAGTTACCATTCTAGTCGTTCTAGCGGTTGCCAGTCTGGTTAGCTGGTTAGACAAGGGTTGTTTCTCCAGAGGCCGGTGGGGGATGGCACTGTCTGCCTCTGGGCCCTTGAAGCCCTTGATCAACAAGCGCTTTAGGATAACGGCTGGCCTTTTAGCGAATGACTGTCGCGTTTTGGAATATCTTAATATCCGCTAATTGACACCTCCCCCCCTTCCATCGTCCAATACGGTAGAACGTTACTGGAAGGCTTTGCCATGGTCAGGCGCGTGCTTGCCCTAGCCCTATCGATAGTGGTTTGCCTGGGTTGCTGGCTGAGCAGGGCTGGACTGGCCCAGGATTGGGTGGCCATCCCCTTGGGGAGGCCTAACCCGATCGCCACCGGCCGGGGCGGGGCGGTGGCCACCGTCGATGCTGATGCTACCCGCATTGGCCTGGAGGTGTTGCGCCGGGGCGGGAATGCAGTCGATGCGGCGATCGCCACCGCCGCCGCCCTGGGGGTGACGGAACCCTTCTCTACCGGGATTGGTGGCGGTGGGTTCATGGTCATCTACCTCAAGGACCAGGACCGGGTGATCACCCTGCACGGCCGCGAGCAGGCCCCAGCCGCCACCACCGTCGACCTTTTTCGGGACCCCTCCAACCCTGGAGAACTGCTGCCCTTCTTCCCCAACCGGATTTCCTCTGGGGTGGCGGTGGGCGTACCTGGTGGCCCCCTGGAGTGGGCCGAAGCCCTAAATCGCTATGGCACCCTCTCCCTGGCCGCCGCTCTGCAACCCGCCATGGCCCTGGCGCAGCGGGGGTTTAGGGTGGATCGCACCTTTGTCCAACAGATTGAACAAAACCAGGCCCGGTTTGGGGCCTTTAGCTCTACTCAGGCCCTCTATCTCCCCAAGGGGCAGCCCCCCGCCATCGGTAGCCGATTTAAAAATCCTGATCTGGCTAAAACCTATGGCCTGCTGGCGGAGCAGGGCGTCAATGCCTTCTATCGAGGGGAGATCGCGGCGGCGATGGTGCAGACCGTGCAACGGCCACCGACGGTGGCTACCGCTCCCTTCCCAGTTATACCGGGGGCGATCACCCTAACCGACCTCGATCGCTATGGTGTGCGGGTACGGCCCCCCACGGTCACCCAGTATCGGGGCTATACCCTCTACGGCATGGGGTTGCCCAGCAGCGGCGGTATTACCACCGGGGCCATTCTGAAAATGCTGGAGGGGTTTGATCTGAGCCAGGGGGATCGGGCCAAGGCCTGGCATACCGTGATCGAGGCGGAACGGCTGGCCTTTGCCGATCGCAACGCCTACCTGGGGGATCCGGAGTTTGTGGATGTGCCCCTGTCTGGCCTGCAGAGCCAGGGCTTTATCCAAACCCGGCGGGCTCAGCTGGGCGATCGCCCCCCCGAGGAACCCGACTTTAGGGCCACCGCCGGCGACCCCCTCCCCTTTCAGCGGGACCCCAGCCCCAGCCTCACCAGCCTGCCCTCGGTCGCTCAACGGCAGGAACAATCGGGCCTATCCACCACCCACCTGGTCACCAGTGACCGCTGGGGCAATTTGGTCTCCTACACCTGCACCCTGGAATCCACTGGCGGATCGGCCATGGTGGTCCCAGGCTATGGCTTTATCCTAAATAACCAGTTGACTGACTTTGACCCGATCAGCCCCCACCCCAATGCCCCTGAACCTTACAAACGCCCCCGCAGTAGTATGGCCCCTACCATTATGCGTAGCCCCAACGGCACCATGGTGGCCTTTGGCTCCCCCGGCGGCTCCACCATTATTACGACGGTGGCGGGAATCGCCGTTAATCTGATTGACTTCGGCCTGTCCCTGCCCGAGGCGATCGCCGCCCCCCGGATTTCCCAGCGCAACACCGGCCAGACCCAGGTAGATAGCCAGCTGGAGCAAACACCCCTGGGGCAGGGCCTAATCGGGCTTGGCCATCACCTCACCCCCGTGGCGGAGATCGGGGCGGCGGTAGGTTTAGCCATGGCTCCCGACGGTGCTCTGCTGGCCGCGGCAGAACCCAGCCGACGGGGGGGTGGGGCGGCCATGGTGGTAGCAGACTAGAAAGCTTCTCCGCCAAAACCAGCAGTGCAGACCCCTTTCACGTTGGTCAGTGCTGCCCCCTCTCCAGGGTAATCCCTGGCTCTTAGCGGTTAGGGGGGAGGGTCGGCAGGGCCGGTGACCTAGAGTAGGCCGGCGTTACCCAGGCCCAGGATCATCCCTACTCCTAGGATATGGCCGAAGCTCCCGATCGCCAGCAATTCTGCCAGGCCAAACCCCTCAAACACCATCGGCAGGCTGACGGGCAGGGCGGGCCCGACCCCCGGTTTTTGGATGGCGTACTTACCGATCGCCAGGACAAACAGATTGCAGCTAATCATAATCAGGGCCACCTTCAAGGACCACTGGGGGGTAGGGGGCACCGCTTGGGCTAAGACCAGGGCAAAATGGAACAAGACTGGATCTCCTAATGAACAACCAGAGTGAGTAAAGACACTTTCCATTATGGTGGAGAGGTGGAATGTTCTAGCATTGACCCGATGGAGTGTTCAATAGAGTTAACATGTGGGTGAAGATTTGTGGCATTACCCAGGTAGGCCAGGCCCTGGACATCGCCGCCCTGGGCGCCACCCACCTGGGCTTCATCTGTGTCCCCCAATCCCCCCGCTACCTGAGCCCTGAAAGCTTAGCCCCGATCCTCCAGAGCCTGCGGCAGCAGCGGGTGAAGGTGGGCACGGTGGGGGTGTTTGCCGACGCCGACCCCGCCACACTTGGGGCCATTGTTAAGCAAGTCGGCCTTAGCACAGTGCAACTCCACGGCGGCGAACCCCCCCAGGTCTGCCAGCGGCTTCGCCTAGAGTTACCCGGAGTTCGATTCATTAAGGCCATTCGGGTGCGGAGCCACCAGGATCTGTCCCTGGCTCTGAGCTACACTCCCTGGGTGGATATGCTTCTGTTAGATGCCTATCATCCCGACAGTTTAGGGGGCACCGGTCATACCCTGGACTGGCGGGGTCTGTCCCAATTTCGCCCCCCCTGCCCCTGGTTTCTGGCGGGCGGCCTAGGACCCGACAACATCCAAACCGCCCTGGCTAGCCTATCCCCTGACGGCATTGACCTCTCCAGTGGGGTCGAGCAATACCCGGGATGGAAGGATCTAAGCCTGGTGCGTCGACTTTTCCAGGCATTAAACCCTGGGTAACGCCCTCCGTCCTCGGACCACCCATCAGAGAGGGGGGCTTGGGGCGTAGGGCCAGCCTGCGATCGCAGCGGCGGGGACTCTGCCTAGCCCAATCGCTAATCAGTCGCTTGCACCGGTTAGATAAGACCCCACCACCGACCCGTTGCCCGGGCCTACGGGTATAATAACAAAACCACTCCTGCGTCCAGGACCCGGGCTATCATCCCATTCCACCCAAGGGAGACCTCCACCATGCTGCTGAAATCCACCACCCGTCATGTCCATATCTATACCGCTGTCGTTGACAACAACCAGTTGGTCCCCAGGGAGGATCGCCTCACCCTGGACATTGATCCTGATAATGAGTTTAACTGGCCCGAGGAAGCTCTGCAGTTGGTTTACCGTGAGTTTGATCGGCTGGTGGATGCCGCTGCCGGGGAGGATCTGACGGACTATAATCTGCGCCGCATTGGCTCCGATCTAGAACACTTTATTAAGCAATTGCTACAAAACGGGGCGATTAGCTATAACCTCAAGAGCCGTGCCCTGAACTATAGTATGGGGCTACCCCAGATCGTAGCGAAGCCCTAGACATTGGTATGGGGTGACTTACTCCCAGGCTAGGGATGGTGACCCCATCTCACCTGGGGTGGGCGGCGACAGGGTAAGGCTTCTAGCCCTTTATGATTAGCTTGGCTATAGTGATCCAGTGCTCCAATCCGACCTGTCGAGCTGTTAATAGGCCGCCGGTAAGTCGTTGTCAAACCTGTAAGACCCCCCTGTTGTACCGTTTTCTGGTGGCGGACAGCGGCGTTCCCCTGGCCCTATCTGCGGGGACGGTAGTAGCCGGTCGCTATCAGGTTTGGCAGCACCCGATCTGGCTCGATCTCCAACCCGAGGTAAACGTGCCGCCGCTCTACGACGTGCCAGCTTGCGCCCTACCTTACCTACGGCTGGCCGAGTTGGTGCAGCACCTCCCCCGTCCCTACACCTACCTGTCCCCCCTGGCCACTGGCTTAGCCGGCCCTATCCTCTTGCTGGAGGGAGGCGCGGTTGGGGTGGTTGAACAGGCCGATGGCACCCTGGGGTGTGGTCCCCTGCCGGGCGTGGAGCAGGCCTGGGGACAAGGCACGCCATTGCAGCAGCTCAACTGGCTCCGACAAATCGCTCACCTTTGGCCCCATCTGCGCGCCCAACAGGTGACAGAAACCCTACTGCAGATGGACTGTCTAAGGGTTGATCAGGCCCTGCTGCGGATCGCCCGCCTAAAAGCCGATGGGGAGAGCCCCGCTGCTCCGAGCTTGGCTACCCTGGGGCAGGGTTGGCAATCTCTGGCGGCAACGGCTCACCCCGCCATTGCGGCCTATCTAACTTGGTTAACCACCGCCCTGGGCCAGGGGCAGATTACCAGTTCGACCACCCTGGGGGCGGAATTAGAACAGGCCATCCAAACCCTGGGCAAACCTCTGACGGTGGCCATCAACTGGGTGGCGGCTACGGATCAGGGTCCGAGCCGCGATCGCAATGAGGATGCCTGCTATCCCCAAGAGCCCAATGTCCTCAGGCTGCTCTCCAGACCTGACCGCGACCCCAGCCCCACCCCCTTGATATTGGTTTGCGACGGTATTGGCGGTCACGAACAGGGAAATGTCGCCTCTCAGACCGCCATTCAAGTGCTGCGGGAGAGCTTGGCACCCCTGACTCAGCCGAGCAACTTGCCCCCAGCGGCGATCGCTGAAAGCATTCACGCCGCGATTTTAAAGGCCCACAACGTTATTACCCAACGGAATAACGACGAACATCGGTCGGCTCGAGCCCGCATGGGCACCACCCTAGTGCTAGCCATGGTCCACAGTCCCTACTTGTTTGTAGCCCATGTGGGGGACAGTCGAGCCTACCGCCTCAGTGGCCGTACCGGCTACCAAATCACCCTAGATGACGACATTGCCTCCCGGGAAAGTCAACAGGGCTATACCTTTCATCCAGAAGCCGCCCAACTGCCCAGTGGTGGGGCCCTGGTTCAAGCCCTGGGAATCAACGATGCCAACCACCTCTATCCCACCATCCAATACCTGCTGCTGGATGACCCCATGGTGCTCCTGCTCTGCTCCGATGGGCTGAGCGATTACGACCGGGTGGATTTACTAGGGCGGTCCATCGTCCAATCCTTACCACACCAATCCCTGGCGGAGGTCAGTCAGACCCTGATTCAGCAGGCTAACCGCCTCAATGGCCACGACAATGTCACCGTGGCCCTGATCGGTCTGCAGCCCCAGGCCTTGACCGCTGACCACTTACCCGCTGGCCCCCTGGTGGCCCTGGCCGAATCACCACCGCCGGTTTCAGCCCCCCCGCCAGAGCCCTCGGGGCCAGCCTGGCGGGGCTGGGCATGGGCAGCGGGCGGTCTGGCGGGAGCCCTACTGGGGGGGCTGGGGGCCCTTTGGTGGCAGCATTACCATAGCCTCGAGGTCAACCTCTGGCCAGCCCCCATTGTCACCCAATTACCTGGTTTAAACGGCGATCCGCTGTTCCAACTAGCCCAGGAAACGGTCTCCCAGGTCCCCCTCGGATCCCTTTGGCAGGTGCGAGCCGGCCCCCAGCCAGGGGCCGGCCTAACCGCTACCCCCAGTCCAGCCCAATCCCCCGGGGCTAATCCTGATCCCGTCATTCCTGTCGGGAGTATCGTCAGGGTCGTGAGGGTGCAAACCCTGGCTGATCAAAGCCGTTGGTTGGCCCTGCAGATTTGTTCTATTCCCACCGGGGTCAATCTAGAACAGGGACCCAGGGAAACTGATCAACCGGTGGCCATGGCTCCGCCCCCCGTTGATCTAACGCAACGACTTGTCCAACCTGGCCAGCAAGGTTGGGTGCGGGCCTACCACCTCTATCAAAGGGCTGACCTGTTGGATAGCGCCACGGCTACCCAGGTTGGCAACTGTTTATCTGGCCTCTGATGGTCCCACCCTAGCCCTATGCAACCTCACCCTGGCTTAACTCTCCGGATTGCCCTTGAGCGACTCACCCAGGCGGACCCCGATCACTATGCCAGCTGGGTGGTCAGCAGCCCCTTTCCAGAGGGCTATCGCCACCATGACCAGCGGTGGAGCCCGGCCATGGCTGACCTCTGGGAACGCTGGCAAGGGTTTTTCTGCACTTGCCAGCTTCCCCAGGTCCCCCATATAGTCGCCGCTGACTGGCCGCCTAGCGTCCCCTATGGGCAGGTTGAGCCGCCTCCCTTGTCTCCCCCTGGCAGCGGTAACCAGAGTACCCGGCTGATGCAGGACCTGGGCATGGGGCTATGGCACTGGCTGTTTGATGGGCCTCTGGGTCAAACCCTTGATCATAGCCTGGGCTTAGCCCAGGGCCAGGGCCAGTGCCTCCATCTCCAGTTGGATATTCGTTCCCCTGAGCTAATTGGACTCCCCTGGGAGATTATGCAGCCCCAGCCCGGTCGCCCGGCTTTATCCCTGGGGCCCCAGATGCTATTCAGCCGTACCACCAGTGCGGTGGATCGCCTATCCCCAGTTATCCTGCCCCCCGGTCTGCAGGTGCTGCTGGTGCTGGGTCAGGATGAAGGGCCCTACCACTCCAGCCTGCAATTGTCCCAGGAAGCGGATCTGCTGCGGCAGCTTTTCCAGGACAGTCCATCCCAATTGGCCAGTTCCCCCCTGGCCCCCTGTCGGGTACAGACCCTAGTGCAACCGGACCAGTCCACCCTGGTAACCACCTTGGAGCGGGGCCACTTCAATGTGTTTTTCTATGCCGGCCATGGGGTTCCAGCCCCGGATGGCGGTCTGGTCTTGGTGCGGCCTGGGGTGACCTTAAGTGGGACCGAATTGGCTCAGGCGTTAGTGCGGGGGGGCGTGCAGCTTGCCGTGTTTAATACCTGCTGGGGAGCCCGGCCCGATCACCAGCAACAGATTATTCCCCGTAGTAGCCTGGCGGAGGTGCTGCTGCACCATGGGGTCCCGGCCGTGGTGGCCATGCGGGATGCCATCGCTGACCAAGAATCCCTGGGTTTCATTCAGGTTCTAGCCCAGAGCCTGGCAGACCGCCAGCCCATCGCTGCGGCCCTGGCCCGGGCTCGACAGCACCTGCTCACGGTATATGGTTTTAATTACCCGGCCTGGACGTTGCCGATTCTCTACCAGCATCCCCAAGCTTCAGGGGTGCTGTTGACCGCTGACCTGGCGGTCACCCAATTACCTACGGCTTTAGCCCAACCCCCCCAGGCGGTTGTGCGTTGTCTAGACACTCCAAGTCGGATGTGGTCCCTACGGAATGGACGGCTACGGGTGGGCCGTTTGCCTGATAATGACCTGGTGATGACGGAGGCTTGGGTCTCTAAGCACCACGCAGAGATCCTCTGGCGCCAGCCCCCAGCACCGGTGTTAGGCCCGGAGGGCTACTACTTGCGGGATCTATCCCGCTATGGCACCTATTATTTCGATGGGCAAAGTTGGCGCCATCTGCAACAGCAGGAGATTCCCCTAGCCCTGGGCACCCCTCTACAATTTGGCAGTCGGCAGGGGGAAATTATGGAATTCACCCTGGGCAATAGTCCTAAAACCATGCGGAATTGGTCCTGATACTGGTGTAGTTTCTGTTTAGTAGGGTTACCCTATGCCTGTATTGTTAGCCGTTTGCCATGACCCAACCCGCCCTCCCGGACCCCACCGATGCCGCCGTCACCGATCTGCTGGCCCACCTGGTCAGCCCTGATTCAGCCTATCCCTGGGACCCCACGGATCCGGGCGCCGAGGTCTATTGGCAACGGCTGGATGAACCCCTAGGGGAGCTGGCCTTGGAGGACACCATGGCCGCCACCCTGGAGGCAGGCTGGTCTCGTCTCGCCGGTCAGTTAGCCCAGCAATGGTCCGTTAACCCAGTACAGGAGCCGGCTCTAGACTCGTTGGCCCTGGGGGGGCCATGGCAGGATTACCTGCCCACGGACCTGCTGCAAACCCTGGTGGCCACCGCCAGGGATCTGGTGCATGGCGGGGAATCCCGACTGGAGCAGCTGGTCAGCTGTGTCAGTGCCATCCTGCCGGGTTGGGATCCGCAGGACCTGGCGGTGCTGGCCAGGCCCTTGGCCTATTCCCTACGGGATGGTCAAAGCCCTGCTTTAGAGCTTAACCTCGGGGTTGCCCATCAACCCTGGGAGCAGCGATCGCCGATGGATCAAGCCCGCCTCAGTCTGGCCATCGCCGCCCAGGTATTACAAGCCCTAGAGCGGCCCTAGCTACCGATACCGAGGCGGCCAGCCAGACTGGGGGTGAGGGGCATGAGCACGGCTAAGGCCAGAAACAATCCCAACAGACTAAGGGCGGCCCGGGCATCATCGGGTTCGGTGATATCATCCAGGCAAGGTCGTTCCAGATTGCGTTGCAACACCAAAATCAGCACCGCCCAGTAGAGAGCCAGGGGATTGGCCAGGGACACTAAGGCCAGGATAATCAGGGTAATGACGGTGGTGCGACCAGCGGTTTTACGTCCGTAGATAGCCTGTACGACCCGTCCACCATCCAGCTGCCCAGCCGGCATCAGGTTTAGGGCGGTAATCACCAAGCCTAACCAGCCAAAAATGGTGAGGGGATGGACATCTACCAGGGGGTTCTCTAAGCTTGGCCCAAGCACCACCTTAGCCAGGGTACCCACCAGCACCGATCCCTGGAAAAATCCCGCCGGTAGCTGAAAGGCACTGCCAGGGTGAGAGAGGATCAGGCCCACCACCAGCATAGCCAGGGAAACCAAACCTCCCAGGGCCGGACCCGCGAAGGCGATGTCAAAGAGGGTTGATCGGTTGGGCAGGAGGGACTCAAACCGGGTCAAACTGCCAAAGCTACCAATCTGCCAGGTGGGAATCAGAAAGGGGGGGCTAAGGCGAAGGCCATAGCGACGAGCCATCAACCAATGCCCCAGTTCGTGACTGGCTAGCACCACCAGCAGACCGATTAAGAACGGTACGGTGGCTGGCCAGCGGGAGGGATCCTGGACCAGATCAAACCCCTGGAGGATGGCGCCAGCCTCCAGACCCGTAAAGGCCGTAGCCAAGGCCAGCAAAGCGGCCACGGCCCACTGGATAGGGGTGGTTTTGACCGGGTCCATGGTGGCGGGCAAAACCACCACCGTAGGCCGTTGTTCTTGATTTTCCACTAGGAACAACCGATAGCGATCGCCCAGCCGTTCCGCCAGAGTCTGGGCTAATTGCGTCTGGGTCGCCGCCGGTTGGCCCCGCAGGTTGCCGCGAAAGATCGCCCCCTGATCATAGGGAATCGTCTCGGTGCGAAAGTAGGTGTCAATGCCGAAAATACCTTCGATCTGGGCCAGATCCTCAGGGGGAATGGCCAGCTTCTGAGGGCCAGGGGCGGTGGCAGCGACAACCTGATCACCCCCGGGCCTAGACTCGGCCATGGGCACAGGCTCAGGGGTTAGGGTTGGTGGACTCGCCTCAAGGCTTTTCTGGGCCAGGGTGCGGAGGCGCCGGCCCAGGTAAATATAGAGACCCGTGGAGAGCAGCAACAACCCCAATACCCCAGCTAGGTTGAGGTACACCCCCAGGGTTACCAGGCCAAAAAATAACAACCAGGGGGTCATTAACACGACGGATTGTAGCCAGGCCAGGATGCCGACCGCGCCGTAGGGCTTTGCTCGACGATAGCCCCAAACCAGGATGGCGATCGCCACCAATAAAATCAGCCCAGTAGTAACCATGGTTTATCGCTCTGTTCTAGCGTGGCTGCCCGTCGGCAAGCTCGATTAATGAACCCGTAGTGATTAGTCTAACCTTGATAGGTCAGCTAGGAGAGCCAGATGACAGATATGCTAAGGTGAGAGACTGTAGAAGACTGCAAATCTAACCACCGTGGCCACCGCCTTTACCAGGGCCGAGACAACCCAAGACTATTTTCGCATTGCCTTTGCCCCCCTCAGTTTGGAGACCGTTTACCAGTTGGCGGATGAGCCCACCCACGGGGCGGTGGTGATCATGAGTGGCATGGTCCGTAACCAGACCGCTGGACAAGCCGTCCTAGCCCTGGAATACCAGGCCTACGAACCCATGGCGCTACAGGTATTCGGGCAGATTGCCAACGAAATCGGACAACACTGGCCTGGGGTAGGGCGGGTGGTGATCCACCATCGCATTGGCAAATTGCAGGTAGGAGATATTAGTGTACTGGTGGGGGTGGGGTGTCCCCACCGTGGTGAGGCCTTTAAGGCCTGTCAGTTTGCCATTGACACCCTCAAGCACCGGGCCCCAATTTGGAAGAAGGAATGGTACCAGAGGGCAGATGGGCAGCTCAGCGGTCAGTGGGTCAGTATTGGTAACTGTGAAGACGACCCATAGACCCCAGGGTATCCCTGGGGTCTTATTCCTGGGCTGACAGGGGTTTACCTGGGGATAAGGGATTCAGACTGCGGAAGTAATTTCCCCCAACGATTAGCCAAAACCCGAGGTAGGCGATCGCCGGCATCAGGTAGAGATGGTCACGGTATCCCAGCAAGGTCTTGAGTAAAATGCCAGGGAACTGAGCCTCTGGCAAAAACCCGCTGGTATTCCAAACCAGGGGGCCCAACACACAGGAACTCTGGAACATACACAGGTTGCTATAACGATTATCAATCTGGCTCAAGGCTGTCAAGCCAGCATCTAAGTGTTTAAAGACCGATAACACCAAGCCTGACACAATCAGTAACAGCAACACCCCCATAACCTGGAAAAACCGCTTTAGATTAATGGTTATCCCCCAACGAAATAGGGCCAGGCCCACTAAAGCAGCGGCGATCAGCCCGGCCAGAGCGCCGCCTAAGGCCCCCGCCCTAGCCTCTAAATTGGTGAAAATAAATAGGACCGTCTCAAATCCCTCTCGCAAAATAGCGACACACACCAGACTAAATAGACTCCAGCCAGCACTCTCCTGATTCTCCAGCACCGATCCGACTCTGCCCTCTAGATCCCCCTTCAACCGGCGGGCCTGCCGGGTCATCCAGACTAACATCCAACTCAACATGACAATGGCAAGGCTGCCAAATAGCATATTCAGCAGAGGAGTAATCACCCCCTGCAGATGGGGTAACACCTGCTGCACCTGCTGTAAGCCCAGGGCCAGAGCCAGGCCCACCGTGGCACTACCCATGAGACCCGCCACCACGCCCAGATAAACCCAGGCATAAAGACTTTGACGATCGGCCTGCCGCAGGCAAGCCATCACAATGCCGACCACCAAAGCTGCCTCTACCCCCTCGCGCCAGGTGATTAGGGCGGTGGGTAGGGCGGTAGTTAAGTCCATAATGCATAACCCTGGGGGACGCCATCGTGATAGTGAAGATAAACCCCCATCCCTCAGGGTGGGGGGCAGAGGTTGTTGATAGGGGTGAGATCGCTTTGCAGAGCCAACCCCAGTGCCTGTAGGCTCACTCAACAACCCCTAACCTGAGGCAACGGTTTAAACCGCTTCCGTATTCTTTTCCCCCGTGCGGATACGAATGATTTCATTCACGGGGGTGACGAAAATCTTGCCGTCACCAATTTCCCCGGTGCGGGAGGCAGAAATGATCCGATCTACCACCGTGTCAACCTGACTATCGTCCACTACAATTTCCACCTTCAGTTTCTGCAAAAACTCAACGGTGTACTCAGAACCCCGGTAACGCTCCGTCTGGCCTTTCTGACGACCAAAACCGCGTACTTCCGAAACCGTCATACCAACAATTCCAGCATTTACGAGGGCAATTTTGACCTCGTCTAGTTTGAACGGGCGAATAATGGCTTCTATCTTTTTCATAACCTCAACCTAACTTGGGTTTCATGGAAGTTGCTGAGTAAGCGAAGAGGGCACCCTCCACCTCAAGAAAACCATTGTGATGGTTTTCATAATTTCAGCAGTAGGAGGAATCGGCTTCCCTGATCTACTTCAGCAGCCCTATGTTTAGCGACCTTCACCCTCAAAATACTGTATTCACCGCTACAATAGACCCTCCGAGGAGATCTAAAGGCCTTGCCCTAGGGCCCTAACGGCTATTATTTAACAGGGGTTTCATCACCAGAAAGCCCGCTCCAAAGGCGCTGACGACCACGAGAAGAATGGTGGTGGCTAGCCATAGGCCACTCAAGTCAGCCGCTCTGGGGCTACCCTGGTGGGTGTTGATGGATGGGATGCGCGCTTCGGTATGGAGCACCGGGGCCGCAGGCTGAGGGTTGGGTCGCGGTGGGGTTGGGGGCTTACGCTTCGCTTTGGCCGTTGGGCTAGGGGAACTCGGTTTCGGGGAACCTTGAGCTTGAGGCCTAAGCAATTTTGTGAACTGACTAGCCAATCCAGAGGTGGCTATAGAGTCACCGGAGTAAACCACCGGGTCAGGGTAGGGGTCAGCCATCGTCGGGTTGAGCTCTTGTCGCCCCAGGGTGGCCAGGGAATTGCTCAGCTCCAGGGGTAGGGGGGATAGGGAGTCAACCTGGGGAGAGTTGCCCTGACTAGGGTCTACCACGGCCTTAAGCTGGGCCGCTGCCTCGGTAAACTTGAGGATTTCCTGCCGCAGTAGTTGATTTTCCCGATCTAGCCGCTGGTTTTGTTGGTTTAGGGAATTCACCAGGGCCTGGGTAGCCTTGAGTTCGGTGGCGATCTCGCGGTATACGGAAATCGGTACCGATGGCATCTGGCGTGCATCAGCGGTAGCGGTGGTGTCAGTCAAAGGAACGGCAGGGTGAGGTAAGGTCATGATCTAGAATCTGGAGATGGAAATAATGCCTGGTTGATATTCCGGTTTAGGTAGAGAAAGCCAGTCTGTTCCCCCTCTCAGGCAAGGAATAGTCAGCATACTCCCGAGGAAAATCCTATCTGCCCAAGGGTAAAACAAATTGATCAGAATGGACTAACCTGAATCGGATTTATTTTGCCACCCATGGGCCCCAAGGGGAAGCCGGGCCGCAAAAGCTCAGGGCCCACGGAGCAACGCTCCCTAGTCAGGCCCCTGGAGGGCCTCGATCAGCTCTGAGGAGTGCAGGACAAAGCCAAAGCATTGGCTGACATTATAGAGGGTCGCCTGCAGGCAATAGTCTGGAGAGGTGGTGGCACTACAGTCCCGCAACAACAGACAGTCGTAGCCTAGGAAATTAGCATCCTGCAGGGTAGCCATCACACATTGATCAAGGTTGACGCCGGCAAAGAGTAGGGTGGTTTTTCCCAGGTTACGCAAAATACTATCTAGGGGAGTATCCCAAAAGCCGCTCATGCGGTATTTATCCACCCAGATATCAACGGCATCCACTGACAATTCCTCCACCAGCGCTGCACCCCAACTCCCCTTGGTGAGCACGGTCGCCCCACTAGGGGGCAGGGGATCGGCCAATCCCACCCCGGTGCCGCTGGGGTTATAAACATGGCGCAGGGCTGGGCTAATATTCAGCAGGTCAGGGCGGTTGCCCCAATTGACCCAAACAATCGGTACACCAGCCTGCCGCAATGGCGGCAAGAGCTGCTGTAATGGGGCAATGGGGGTACGAGCCGGACTAATGTCAACCCCAATGCTGGCCAGCCAGCCGGCCGGATGACAAAAGTCATTTTGCATGTCAATCACTAAGCAGGCGCAACGATTCAGATCTAGTCGCAGCTGCTTGGTTTCAGTCGCCAGATTGATGGGGCGTGGGGGTGCCGGGGGACGGGTCAGGTCGGCTTGGGTGTGGTTGACCCACCACAGGTTAGGGGGATGGCCCAGGGGATGGAGGCTTGGTTGACTCACGGATCGGTTCTCGCCTGTTGACAGGGCTAGCCCTAGGGCAAACTGAGGGCTAGGGCGACCAGGAGGGCGGTTAGCCCATAGGCGATCGCCACTACCTGAATTTCAGACCATCCACACAATTCAAAATGATGGTGGAGGGGGGCCATTTTAAAGAATCGCTTGCCCACCCCATCTGGCCCCTTAGTCGCCTTGAAATAGGTGACCTGAATAATCACCGAAAGGGTTTCCGCAAAAAACAGCAGGGTGACGATCAGCAGGGCAAAAACCTGGCCACTGAGGAGCCCTACCCCCGCCAGGGCAGCACCCAGGGCTAGGGAGCCCGTATCCCCCATAAACACGCGGGCAGGATTACGATTATGGTAGAGAAAGCCGAGACAGGCCCCGGCCATGGCCGCAGAAAACACCATCAGCTCAGGCTGGTCAGGCCCCACCACTAGAGCCATGCCGAGAAAGGCGATCGCCCCGGTGCCCCCCATTAACCCATCAAGACCATCGGTGAGGTTAGTGGCATTACTCTCTGCCACCAGCACAAAGCCCGCTAGGGGCCAAAACAACACCCCCAGGGGCAGGGCCAGACCAAGGGGAAAGGCAAGGGTGGTGAGACTAGGGGGCTGAGTCCCTAACATCCATAGGCAAAAGGCGATGGCGACGGCAATCTGGAAACCCAGTTTAGTGCGAGGGGACATGCCACGATTAGACCGCTGCCGCAGCACCTGCCAATCGTCTAGCCAGCCAATGGCGGCATAGGCCAGGGTGAGCCAGGTAAGGGCCAGGGTCGTGGCAGAAAACCCCGTAGCCAGCAGGGCCAGGAGTAGCGCCACCGGAATAAAAAAAATGCCCCCCATGGTGGGCGTACCGGCTTTTTTCAGGTGACCCTGGGGACCTTCCTGACGGATGAACTGGCCAGTCTTTAATGCGCCTAGTAACGGAACCACCCACCCCCCTAGCAGGGCAGTGGTCAGGGCAGATACCCCCAGAGGTAGGGTAAGGGAGGCCGCGGACAACGACAGCAAACGCCCCCAGGATAGATCGGCGATTATGGCGCTAGCCATCATCCCAAGAGCTAAAACCCAGAGCAGCGTCTTACCGGTCAAATTAATTGGTTTTGATGCTAAAAATTTGGCATCCACGCTGATTCCTTTTGAACGCATCACACCACACTGCCCCGGAGTGTACCCGATTATGGGTCTATTGGCCAGAGCTAGTTGCAGTAAATAGCCGCAAAGTCTATAGGTATAATCTCACTTTCGCCCCGAGACGCAACAACATTTAATACTCACCTTCTCAGCCAAAGGGCTCAGAACACTGGGCACTGCCCTGGGGCTCAGCCCATAGCCAAGCACATCACCGCTGGTTAGGAAGGGATTTTTAGTTAATATCGAGCTGTAGATGTAGATAAGAGCTAATCGCCCATGCAGTTTCAAGCGTCGCCCCAAACCTGTCTGACCTGGACCGGAGATTGTTTAGTCTTGGGTCTCACGGAGGACTCCATCCCCCTCACCGATCGCCTGGCGGACTTAAATACCCAGGTTTCGGGCCTATTGCAGGAACTGATTGACGAGGCGGAGTTTACTGGTAAGGAGGGTAGCACCGCGGTGATTCGCGTCGGGGGTGCTGTGCGGAAGTTAGGACTGGTGGGATTGGGCAAGGGGGATGGCCTCACCGGCGATCGCCTGCGCCGCGGGGCCGCCGCGGCGGCACGCCTGGCCAAAAAGGAAAAATCTGCCGGATTGGCCTTGAGCTTCCCTACCCTGGGGCAGGATCTGGGTCTCACCGCCCAAGCTCTGGCGGAGGGCGTGATTTTAGCCCTGCATCAAGATACCCGCTTCAAGTCCGAGGACAAGGAAACCCCCCAGCCCAACCAGGTAGACTTGCTGGATTTAGCCGGACAAGAGGAGGGCCTGGCCACGGCTCGGGCGATCTGCTCTGGGGTGATCTTGGCCCGGGAGTTGGTCTCAGCCCCCGCTAATGTGGTTACCCCCGCCCAGATGGCCACCACGGCCCTGGAGATTGCCCAGAACCACGGCCTGACGGTGGAAATCCTCGAGCAGGACCAGTGTGAGGCCCTGGGCATGGGGGCCTACCTCGGGGTGGCGAAGGCCTCGGATTTACCGCCCAAGTTTATTCACCTCACCTACCGACCCGCGGGCACCCCAACCCGACGCCTGGCCATTGTTGGCAAGGGGCTGACCTTTGATTCGGGGGGCTTAAACATCAAGGGGGTCGGCAGTGGCATTGAAATGATGAAGGTGGATATGGGGGGAGCGGCCGCTACCCTGGGGGCGGCCCAGGCGATCGGCCAACTCAAGCCCCAGGCGGAGGTCCACTTCATCAGCGCCGTCACCGAAAATATGATCAGTGGCAAGGCGCTGCGCCCTGGGGATATCCTCACCGCCTCCAACGGTAAAACTATTGAGGTCAACAATACCGACGCGGAGGGCCGTTTAACCCTGGCCGACGCCCTGGTCTTTGCCGAAAAGCTGGGGGTTGATGCCATCGTTGACCTGGCCACCCTCACCGGAGCTTGCATCGTTGCCCTGGGGGATGATATTGCCGGTCTCTTCACTGAGAATGACGAGCTAGCCGCGGCCATCACCCGGGCCGCGGATCTGGCGGGGGAAAAATTCTGGCGTTTACCGATGGAAGACAAGTATTTTGAAGGGATGAAATCCATTGTGGCGGATATGAAAAACACCGGCCCGCGGGCGGGGGGATCGATCACCGCCGCCCTGTTTCTCAAACAGTTTGTTAAGGAGACCCCCTGGGTTCACTTAGATGTGGCGGGCCCTGTCTGGACGGAAAAGGAAAGCGGTTATAACAATGCCGGCGGGACGGGGTTTGCGGTCCGTACCCTGGTGGAGTGGGTATTGGGCCAGTAATTCTACCGCGGTAGCGTTCCGATTCCCCTGGGGTTAGCTACACTTCAGGGAAACAGGGCTATCGGCCGCTGCTCCCCCTTTCCCTCGCTCCCGCTCTCCCCCTCTCCCCCTATGTTCCCTACCGAGTTGGAAAACTCCCTGCTGAATAGTCTTC
>CAYVMR010000009.1:0-6559 GCA_964452545.1 uncultured bacterium | reverse complement strand
TACCGCGGTCTCGTGCCGATTCCCCTGGGGTTAGCTACACTTACGGGAAACAGGGCTATCGGCCCCTGCTCCCCCTCTCCCCCTCTCCCCCTTTCCCCCTATGTCCCCCACCGAGTTGGAAAACTCCCTGCTGAGTAGTCTTCAGGCCTACGGGCACAGCTACGGCCTGCCCACCTCCCCGGAGCAACTCAAGGGAGCGGTGGCCAGCCTCCTGCGCCTCAGCCTGCCCCAGGCCTCCTGGTCAGCGGGGGGAGTGGATATGGTTGCCGTGGTGGATCGGGTAGTGCAGGCCTACGGTGAGGGAGCGATCGTCCCGGCCCTGCTCAACGCGGGGCAAGACCTGCTGGTCAGTCAGGTCCACGATTGGCGGGTGGCGCTAGAAGAACGGGTACAGGATACCCTCACCGGCTATCTGCAGAGCTACGCGCCGGCGGGGCTGGATCTGGGCGCCCTGCGGGACCTCACCCTGGTCGCCCTACCCCTGGTCAACGGTCAGGGCATTACCCGGGAGGAGGTGAATGGGCTGGTCAGCCAAATTGTGGATAGCTTTGATCTGCAAAAGGTTCTCGCCGCCAAATTCAATCCCACCCTGGTGGCGGTGGTGAAGGAATTGGCGGTGGCCTGGAGTCAGCGCCCCCTGGAGCAGGCGGTCGGCGAAACCGTCACCGCTTACCTGGAACGGTTTGCCCCCAAATTGGAAACCATTGGTGAGGACCTGATTGAGCGGGCCCTGGGGGCGGTCCTCAAAAACCAGGTGGATTTTGGCCTGGACCTGGATCTGAACCTGGCCAGCCGGCAACTGTTGATCCAGCAGGTCAGCTTCCAGCTCAACATCATGAAGGCATCGCCCCTGCCCTCTAAAACTGCCCAGCAGATCGCCGCCGAACTCCAGGCTGAGATTGGTGATCTGCAGCAATACCGGCAGGAGCACCTCGGCACCGGCAATGCCGCAGCGGGACTATGGAGTGAGGACGGGCTCTCGGTGTCAAGTCCCTGGACTAAGCCTAAGCCCAAGCCGGGAGACCCGCCCCAGTAAAAACCACGGGTTGCTATCCCCTTCTTTAGCCAGTTGCTAACTGGTGATCACATCGTACTTCACCCGAGTGAATCATAGGCAATAAAAGCTGCGGGGTGCCCCAGGCTGACCATCCTTTGATGAATTATTAACCACCGAGGGTGAGCGACTACCCTTTAAGCATGGGCGATAAACCTTTGGAGGTTAATGATGATCCATCACCAACCATCGATGATCAGCGACAAACCGTTGAACCTGAGCGGCTAACCTTTAAGTATTTGTTATAAACCTTTGAGCTGGATAACTTGATGGTTATGGATCCGTCGCGAAAGTACCCACCAACATCGCCAAAGTTTGAGTTGTCTCACCAAATGGTTATGCAGCGCTTCCTGTCCCTCGCTCCAGGGCCGATCCCCCCAAAGGACTACCCCTTCGTCTAGAACACACCTATCTTTAATACCCTGTCAACCGGTCGATTCTTCGGATGAACCAGACCTGTGCCGACCCCGGTTTTCCGCCCCGGTCAAAGGGCCCGCATCGTTGGATAGGGGATGGCAGGAGCGGCGATCGAGGAGTGGGCCGCCTGTATCTCGGTGGCTGCCCCATCGCCGGAGGGCTGGGGCTCGGTCAAGGCGGTGGTCACCAGCGGCTCTCCCCGGGTGAGGCCCACGGTCACCACCAGGGCCAGGCAGGCCACAAAGGTGAGGCCCAAAATAAACAGGGCAAAGATCTCGCCGGGGGAAAGGGGGCGATCGTTGGGATCTAAATAGAGGTTGGAGGGCTCCCTGCGGCTGCTCCCCGGGTTAGCCTTAGCCAGAGACTCCAGGGGCTGCATGACCGAGATGCGGGAGTAGCCGGCCTGCTGGTCATAGCTCCAGCGGCGATCGGGGCTACTGAGCACAGCATAGGCTTCATTTAAATCCTGAAATTTTGCCGTCGCCTCTGCGGCGGGCAGGGTGGTGGTATCTGGGTGATAGAGCTTACTCAGGTCCCGAAAGGCCTGGCGAATCTGCTGGGGGCTGGCGGTGGGCTTGACTCCCAGGCGATCGTAATAGCTTGCAGGGCGTTCAGACATCAACTTAAACCAGAGTGGGAGCCGGGCGCCTAGGATAAGCCCAGGTAGGGATTGACCTAGGATGACGGGCTACAGCTATAACAGGGTAGCGGATCCTGGGGAGGAAGGCTGTGGATCAAACGGATCTGGGCCAGGGCAAAGACCGCTGGAATCACCCGACCATGGTTGGTGGCAATGGTTCGCCAACCCAGGTCTGCTAGCAACCAGGTCCACAGCGCCGGTCCTAAACCAGCCAGGAGAAGCCGGGCCAGGCCATAGCCAGCGGTGTTGACGGCTAGGGTGCGGGAGGCTACCCCCAGGGCCAGGCGATGCTTCAGTTGGGTCAGCGCAACTTTGCCACCCTGCCGGCAGGACTGCCGCAGCAACTCATAACGGGCGGTCTGAAGGGCCAGCTGCCGAGCCAACTGGGGCAATAGCCAGGAGCGCAGTAGGGTGGTCAGGGCGGCAGCACTGCCCCCCTTCAGCAGCAAATCCACTGGGGTAGCTTGCCAACTGGGAGAAAGGGTTTGAAATTGGGGTAGCGGACTCAACTGTTGGCGCAGGTCCTGCTGCAACCGCTGACGATGGTGGGCTGGAGCCTGCCGCCAAGCTCGCTGCAGCAGGTGTAAAAATACCTCGGCCTCGAGCTCACTGATCGACCACCTGTGGCTTTGGGAGAGGGGTAATGCCAGGTGACGGCAAACCTCCAACAGCACCTGGCGATAGGTAACCTGTTGACTCTTGCCCTGCAGCACGGTGAAGCCATCGGCGGCTAAAAAACGAAAACGATGCTCGAGCTGAGCTAACCACTGCTCACGACTACTACTTTGCACCACCCAAGGATCGGGGGTGTGGAGATAGTCTAGGGGATTAAACTTTGGACGAAATAGGATTTCGGTCAGAGCCTGGAGTTCTTCCTCGGTGGCTAATTCCAGGGCAGAGCGGAGCTCATCCACCAGTGTCACCGTTTTGTTATAAGGTTGATGCCTATTTTGCCATATCCCCCCAGCTCTCTGCAACGGGGCCGAGGTCAGCCAGAACGCCTATCCAGCCTTAGATTTGACCGATCAAGCCGGTCCTAAGGGGTCTGGCGGTAGCCCTTGAGCTCAGGCCCCCGAGCAACACTGTAGGGCTCAGCCCATGGCCCATGGCATCGTCGTTGTGTCCTAACCGACCTGGCGACTACTATATAATGACCCTTTACGTTAACTAACCAGGGCAACACCAAATGTGGGATGTGGTGGTGGTAGGGGCGGGGTTAAGTGGTCTGACGGTGGCTGGCGACCTAAGGACGGCCGGCTACCAGGTTCTGGTGCTTGACAAATCGCGGGGGGTCGGTGGACGGGTGGCTACTCGCCGCATTGGGGGGCAGTCGGTGGATCATGGCTGTCGCTTTTTGCAACCCCTGGGGCCCCTGGAGACGGGTTTGATTCAACGGGGCCTGGCGGTGGGTCAGTTACAGCCCTGGGAGGTCAGCGCCCATCAGTTGACTGGCGTTGGTGAGCTCAGCCCGGTCCCTACCCCTACCCCCTACTACATCGCGCCGACTGGGATGAATAGCCTGGCCAAAGGACTAGCCCAGGGGCTATCGGTGCAAACTGGCAGTCGGGTGGTGGTCATTAACCGCCAAGCCCAGGGCTGGCACCTTCATTTGGAGGACAGGACGAAGGATCCAATTCGCAGCCGGGCGGTGGTGGTGGCGATCCCGTCCGCCCAGGGGGCCGACCTATTCCGCGGGGGGGAGGAACCGTCCGCCCCGCAACCTTGGCTCAGGGATCTGGCGACGGTTCGGTTTGACCCGGTGATCACGGTGATGGCAGGCTATTCCCCTGATCAGGAAACGCGGTTGCCGGACCCATCCCCGTCGGGGGAGGGGTGGATGGTGTTTGCTGAGCGGCACCCCTACCTGCGCTGGGCCGCCCTTGACAGTAGCAAGCGTCTCTCCCCCGCCTACCCACTGATGGTGATCCACAGCAGCGCTAGCTTTGCTGCCACTCACCTGGAGACCGTTGATCTAGACAACCTGGGGCAGGAATTTCTTACCCTGCTGGCCCCGGCCCTAGGCCGTTGGCTAGCCCAACCCCAATGGCTGCAGGTGCACCGTTGGCGCTATGGCTTGGTGCAAGACCCTCTGGCGGTACCAGTTTTGCAAAACAGCGACGAACCCACCCTGGTCGGCTGTGGCGACTGGTGTGGTGGTGGGGGTGTCGAGGCGGCGATCGCATCAGGCCATCAAGCGGCCAAGGCCATTAAGGCCGCCCTCCGCGGCATGGAATGAACCGTCCTACAGGCTAGCCGCGGAGTAATCGCTGCCCTCTTTACTTTCTGCCCCTTCCTCATCACCGCGGCTATTGCGTCTAAAGAACCGCTGACTACCGGCCCGCTTCTTGCGAAACTTGCGGGCGTAGGCCTGATTCCGCAGGGCCTTTTCTTTTTTGGGATTACGACGCTTTGACATAGATACCTCCAGAGCCCCAATACCATTGCCAGAGGTTAACTGTAACACATTGACGCCCCACGAACGGTCTAGATTCAGCAGGAACCCTCCCGAAGGAGCCAAAGTCCCGTATAGGTCATCCCTGAATCATCCGGTTGCACTAGTAGAAAATGCAGGCCCTGGGTCAGTCCTTTGCCCTCTTCAAAGCGCTGGCCTGCCGCCCCCACCTGGGGATCGCTAAAGGTGGCGACCACCCAGCGATCGCTAAGGCCAGCCTCGAGGATCAGCCCGCCCAGATCCCCCGCCTGGTATCGCAACCAGGCGGGCTCGGCGGTCTCAATCCAGCGGCAAAGGGGCAGGGCCTGGGGGCCTGCCTCAATCACCACCCCGGGTAGGGCAGCCGAACTGGCCAGGCCCAAACGGGAGGGTAGCCAGTCCTCTGGTAGCTCCCTGATGGGGATGGGCTCGTAGGGCAGGGTCCGTTCAAACTCTGCTGCGGTCAGGGCGGTAAACCCCCAGCGTCGACCCCAGAGACTTTCCGGCAGGGGCCGGGGCGGGGACCGGTCTAACTCCAGGGGCTGGTAAGGGAGGCCGGTGCCCTGGGCCGGAGCCCCATACTCGTGGGCCCGTTGTTTCAGCCAGCGATGTAGGGTAGGGGTGTGGCGCGTGGCCTGGACCTCAATCCCCAAGGGAGCGGCCCCCGCTCGCAGCAGGGATAGGGCCTGGGGTCGAAACACCCGCAGGCGATCGGGCTGCCCCCCGGCTTCGATTTTGGCCCGGCGCAGCTGTGCCGTCAGCCAGGCCTGGTTAACCCCAGCCTGGGGCACCTGGGCGACGTAGGTAAAGCTGGCGTCGCGGTTGCACAGGAGCAACTCCCAAAGGGGCTGGCCGTCGCTGTCAACCAGGGGGGGGCGATGCAGATCAGCTTGCCAGTCAATCATCGGGTTAGGGCTGGTTCTACCAGCCCGGTAGGGGATCTATCACTTTGGCCAGCCCGCTGGGCACAGGGTTGATCGCTCAAAGCGACTACAGGGGGCGTTCTGGCTCGCCTCCGCCCCCTGGTCGGGGCTAGGGCTATCCTAGGGTAACAGAACCCAGTTACCAAGGGCGCCAGGGGCAAGCATCCGCTGATGGGCTTGGGCCGCCTGGGCTAGGGGTAATTCCTCCCGCACCACCGGATGCAGTGCCCCCCGGGTAACTCCAGCATAGAGAGCGTTTTGCAGGTGATGCAGGCGATCGGCGGGGGTGCTAAACAGGTTGACCCCGGTGACCTGGCTTTCTCGGCTAAGAATCTCACGGGGATTGACCGTCACCGGGCCGCGGCTGCCCACCACCACCACTCGACCCGCCGGGGCTAGCAGGGTCAGATCAAGGCCCAGGTTTTGGTTGGCCAACATGTCCACAATCGCGTTTACCCCCTGGCCCTGGGTGGCGGCCATGATCGCCTCGGGGTAACTGGCGCTGTGGTGATCCAACACCAGATCGGCTCCCTGCTGGGTCAATAACTGGCGACCGGCCGCCGTTCCCCCGGTGGCCATCACCCTGACCCCGGCCTGCAGGGCCAGTTGCACCGCCGCCAGCCCCACTGCACCGGTGGCACCGTGGATCAGCAGCCAATCTCCCGGTTGGACCTGGGCCTTTTCAAATAGGGCCCGATAGGCGGTGGAGTAGGGCACAAATAGGCCGGCTCCCTGGGCAAAGGAGAGTTGGGGGGGCAGGGGGTAGACCCAGGGGCGATCGTAACGGGCGACCTGGGCGTAGGTGCCGGTGAGAGGCCAGCCCCCGTAGACTCGATCGCCCACCCTTAGATCGGTGACGGCTGCCCCTACTGCAAGCACTACACCGGCCCCATCAAGGCCTGGGGTATAGGGCAGGGGGGGAAGACGACCATAGGTGCCGGCGCGGATGTAGGTATCGACGGGGTTGACCCCCGCCGCCCGGATTTCCACCAACACCTCCCTATCCTGCGCCAGGACCGGATCGGCTAGGGTCTTGAGCTGTAAAACCTCAGGACCGCCAAAGTGGTCAACCAGGATGGCTTGCATGGGTTGAA
>CAYVMR010000008.1:0-35876 GCA_964452545.1 uncultured bacterium | reverse complement strand
GTCCTTGAGTTGAAGCCACTGCCCAGTTGGCCATGGATCGTAGCGATCCATGGTGAATGGGGGTTCTAACAAGGAGGAGTGGGGTGACAACATGGCAATCCCTGGCATTTGAGTGCAAGAATTCTTCCGGCATTGCCGGATTTGATCAGGTGAGTTTGGTGACTTTATATTCAGTTTTGATGGATTTACCCGGTTAAGCAAGGGGCTAATATACGAAAAGTGCTTTGTTTAAGCCGGTTAATCCATGACTTTCATCAATCGTTAAGAAAGCAAATAATCAATGCTAGTCAGCAAGCCGGATCTGTCGAGGGTGATGGGATGGTGCCAGGTTTAGGGCAGCCCATTGGCGGCGGGGACGGATTTGGTCGGTGGCATCAGTTGCGAACCATTGATCAAGTCGCTGAGGCCATTCCCTATGACCAAGTCCAGGTCTTTCAACTGGATATCAACCGGCTCGAGGTAAACCTGGGGTTTTATGCCTGCCCAGGCTTACAAATCCTATTCAGTCAGTCTTCCGCTCCGCTGAAAGTACAGGGGTATCGATCACCGGATTATGCTCACTTCAACTTTAGCCTTTCGTCCCATACAGCTTGCCGTATTGCCCAGGGATGCCGGGTTTCCCGTCTGACCATGGGAGGATTGCGTCATGATCAGGAGATTAATATAATTTTGCCGGCAGGTATGATCCATGTCAGTCTGCAGGTCTCTCAAGGGCTACTCAGAGAGTATCTGCAGGCAATGCAGCGGTTTGACCTGGACCAAGTGATCCGGGATAACCATTTTCTCCATTTGCCCCAAACTCTACCGCCGCTGGTGACCTATCTACAGCAATTCCAGCAGGGGGTACGGCAGCAACCAGAGTCTTTGAGATCGCCCCACCAGGCCCAGTTGATCCTAGACGACCTGATTCCCCTGGTGGTCAATACTATCCCCCCTGTGGGCCAAGCCCCGGGGACCAATCTGTCTGGCTTTGCCCGTTAATGGCTGGTGCGGGAGGCGGAGGACTATATCATGGCCCACTTGCAAGAGCCCCTGACCGTTAAGGATCTATGCCAGGCCTTGCACTGTAGTCGTCGCCCCCTGTTCTATGCCTTTGAGGAAGTGTTTGGGGTGAGCCCTATGGTTTACTTGAAGGCTCGCCGATTGCAGGCCGTGAAATCGGTATTACAATTCGCGGACCCCGATCAGCTTGAGGTGATGGAGGTGGCCAGGCGGTTCGGCTTTTGGAGCAGTGGTCACTTTGCCCGCGATTACCAGCGTTGCTTTGGTGAACGTCCCCGGGACACCTTGAGACAAACACCGCCCCTCTAGGGTTTCCTTTGCCCGGGGGTTCGGTATCCCCCTCCCCCTAAGTCAGGCGTCTTGTGGAAAAATCTTCAATAGAGATTTCTTGCCGTTGCGTGTAAAAGGTTGGCTGCCTTGAAACAATTCCTTTGGACCCCTTACAAACGACTATTGATGGGTTTGGTATTAATGGTAACCATGGTGATAACCGCGATGCCGGCGGCGGCCCTAGCCCAGACCCCTGCCGCCATGGCCAACCAGAGCTTTGTGGCGGGGGCGGTGCGTCGGGTGGGGCCTGCCGTCGTGCGGATTGATACCGAAAAAACCATTACCCGTCAGTTTCCCAGCCCCTTCTATGATGATCCCTTCCTGCGGGACTTTTTTGGCGGTCTGCCGCGCCAGTCCC
This sequence comes from uncultured bacterium, assembly GCA_964452545.1. GTDB lineage: Bacteria > Cyanobacteriota > Cyanobacteriia > Phormidesmidales > Phormidesmidaceae > Nodosilinea. Next base: position 34,186 of record CAYVMR010000008.1, on the reverse strand, counting down.
AGGAGGAGCTCCTGCGGGGTCAGGGGTCGGGCTTTATTATTGATCGATCCGGCAATATTCTCACCAATGCCCACGTGGTCAATGGCGCCGATCGAGTGGTAGTCACCCTTAAGGATGGCCGCAGTTTTGAGGCGGTGGTGGAAGGGGTGGACGAGGTGACGGATTTAGCTGTGGTAAAAATCGACGATAACGATGATATTTTGCCGGTGGCTAGTCTAGGGGACTCTGATCAGGTGGAGGTGGGGGATTGGGCGATCGCCGTAGGTAACCCCCTGGGTTTAGACAACACGGTCACCCTGGGCATTGTCAGCACCCTGAAGCGATCGAGCAGTGCGGTGGGTATTCCCGGCAAACGCCTGGAGTTTATCCAAACTGATGCCGCCATCAATCCGGGTAACTCCGGTGGCCCTTTGGTTAACCAAAATGGCGACGTGATCGGCATTAACACCGCCATTCGGGCTGATGCCATGGGTATTGGTTTTGCGATCCCTATTAATAAGGCCAAGGACATTAAAGATAGCCTGGCTCGGGGCGAGTCCATCGTTCATCCTTACATTGGGGTGCAAATTGCCAACCTGACGCCAGAAATGGCCCGTCGCAATAATGCTGACATTAACTCCAGTTTCTACCTACCGGAAATTAACGGGGTGGTGGTGATTCGAGTCATGGAGGACACCCCGGCGGCCCGGGCTGGTCTCCGTCGGGGTGATGTGGTGGTGGAGGTCAATGGCACCCCCATCGCCAGTGCCGATGATCTGCAACTAAAGGTGGAAAATACTCAGGTGGGGGATACCTTAGAGTTGCAGGTTCGTCGCGGCGATCGCAGCCAGATGGTGCGGGTCAAAACCGCTGAACTAAAGGCCCAGGCGGGTTGAAGTGTTGACTATTTTTTCTCTAGTGTTTTTGTTTTGCAAACAGTTGGGGCAATCCTATGGACTCTACGCCAGATAGCGGTAACCGCAAAATCCTTGCGGCGGTTAGTCACGGATCGATTTTCCTTAGTACCTTTGTGTTGTCAGTGGGGGTTCCCCTGGTCATCTATCTCCTCTCCAACGATGGGGTGGTCAAAGATAGTGCTAAGGAGGCCATTAACTTCCATTTCAATGTATGGCTGTACACGGCTATTTTCGGCCTGCTCACCTGGGTATTAATTGGTTGGCCCTTGCTGGGTATTCTCTGGATCATCCAGTTAGTATTGCCGATCATGGCGATTCTCCATAGCTTCAAAACCCCCGATCGGGTCTTTCGCTATCCCTTAATCTTCCGCCTGTTTTAAGGGGCGGCGACTGCGGATGCCCTCAACTTTAAGCTAGCTACACAAACCTAAGGTATTGACAAATTTTCTGGGGGTTTGCGTAGTTTCCCTGAAAGCCTTCTTTTCCAGGTTCTCTAGGATAGGCCCACAAGCCGAAAACGAAGGAGAGGAACAGATGGCTCAAGGTAATCGATCGTATGGCATGGGGGAAGCTACCCTGTTTGCCTGCAGTGGTGCTAGTCTGGGGGCGATCGCCGCTGGCCTAGGTCCCGTCGGCGTCGCCACCGGCACTCTGGCCTTCTTGGGTGGGGCTGGGCCAGTGATGCTAGCGGGGGCCGTAGCTGGGCTGGCGGCCTTTGGCCTAAAGCGAACCATGGCGGAGTGATCCCCCTGGCCCCCGGGTTCAATTTGATGATGGCTGAGTCGGGTCATCCCCTGGCTCCCCCCCGCTTGCTCTATGGATGTTCTGATCAGTTCAGCGTTAGTTTTCGCCCTAGGGGCTGCCATGGGTAGCTTCATCAATGTGGTGGTGTATCGCCTGCCCACGGGTCAGTCTTTACTCTACCCGGGCTCCCATTGCCCCCACTGTGGCCATGCCCTGGCCCCCTATGACAATGTGCCGATCCTGGCCTGGCTGTGGTTGTCGGGTCGTTGCCGTCACTGTCGCAGACCGATTGCGAAGCGCTATCCCCTCACTGAACTGGGCTCTGGCTTAGTTTTTCTGATCAGCTTTTGGGGTTTGGGCTGGTCTTGGTCAACGCCGACCCACTGGGTGTTTCTGAGTTTCTTGCTGGCCCTGGCCCTGATTGATTTAGAAACCTTTACCCTGCCGGACGGCCTCACCCAGACTGGTCTGGTGGTGGGGTTGGTGGCCCAGGGTTTGGTACCCAAGCTGCAGGGAGAGGCCCTAGCAGCGGTGCTAACCGCTATGATGGGAGGGGTTTTTGGAGCAGTGCTGGGTCTGTGGCTCTATGAGGTGATTAGCTTACTGGCGTCCCTGGCCCTAGGGCAGGTCGCCCTGGGAGGGGGGGATGCTAAGCTGGCCGCTATGTTGGGGGCCTGGTTGGGCTGGCAGGGGTTGTTGTTAAGTAGCTTTCTGGCTTGTGGGTTAGGGGCTCTGGTAGGGGGCGGAGCGATCGCCCTGGGCTGGCTCCACCGCCGCCAACCGATGCCCTTTGGTCCCTTTATGGCGATCGGCGCGGCCCTTACGGTAGGTTGGGGAGAAGCCTTAATCCATCTCTATCGGTCCCTATTTTTTCCTGCCTTCTAGGTTAGTACTGGTTGGCAGAAATCTAACTACCCTAATGATCTATTCCAATGCCTATCTGACCCTGGCCAGCAATCAGTTTGCTGTGTTGGTGGCATTTTACAGTGGTTTGTTGCAGCAGCGACCTGATCCCTACTGGTCTGATTACTATGCCGAGTTCCAGGTGCCAGGGTTACGCCTGGGGATTTTCCCACCCCGGCCCGATCAGGTGGCTGAGTTTTGTGGTCGGGGGGCCAGCGCCATGAGCCTTTGCCTAACCGTAGATGACCTGGGGTCGGCGATCGCCGACCTCGATAGTTTAGGCTATCCTCCTGCCGGTCCTATTCGGTCGGCCAGTCATGGTCAGGAGGTTTACGCCTACGACCCGGATGGCAACCGACTGATTCTTCACCAACCCCGATCCCAGCCCGTTTGACCACGGAGGTAAACCCATGACCGTCGTTCGTGTCCGTCACCACGTTAACCCCCTGGCGGAAAAATACCAGGAGCCCGTAACGGTGCCCGATTGGCGATCGATCTACCCCGATCCTGACCGGCCCCTGCACGTGGATATTGGCTGTGCCAAGGGGGTGTTTTTGCTACAAATGGCCGAGTTAGAACCAGCGTGGAACTTTTTAGGTCTAGAAATTCGTCGACCCCTGGTGCTCCAGGCCCAACACCGGCAGCGCCAGGCTGGCCTCACCAATCTCCACGTCATGTTTGCCAATGCCAACGTTTCCTTCCGTACCCTGATCACCCAGGGCGAGGGTTGTCCTCCTCTACGGCGGGTATCCATCCAATTCCCTGACCCCTGGTTTAAGCTCCGTCATCACAAGCGGCGGGTCTTGCAGCCTCAACTGGTCGCGGATCTGGCCGCTGTTTTACCCGTCGGCGGTGAGGTGATCATTCAGTCCGATGTCGAAGCCGTGGCTCTAGACATGGTTGACCGCCTCGCCAGCGCCGTTGTTTTTTGCCAGGATCCGCCGGGTTGGCTAGATCGCAGTCCATTTCCGGCCCAGACTGACCGAGAGCGAGTCACCCTAGCCCAGGGTTTGCCGGTTTATCGAGCTCGTTTTGTCAAGACCGCCAGTGTCGATCCCTAGGCTGGCCACCATCGACTGACCCCCCTGTTACGATAGGCTAAGATTCGTAAAAAATAAGGAAACATCCATGGATAAGCCTTTTCTCCCGTCGTTATTACGCTCGTTTTCGTTAGGGTCGTGGCTAGGCGGTTTAGGAATGTTGGCGATATCCTCCGTCTCCCCTGCCCTAGCCATGACCACAACGGAGATCGCAGCAGAGCTGAACCAAGTTCCGGTGTTTTTAATCCGTGACGCCGAGGGTGAGCATCTGAAGGCGGTGAGTGAGGCCGATCCCAACCTGCAAGCGCCGCTGGTGTTTTTAGATGGTCAATCCGCTGCGGGGGTACTGCAGCAGATCGAGGCGGAAGGGCAAGAGGCTAAGATTGAGGTGGTGGATCTGGGCACAGTCTATCAACAGTCTGCCGCCGACGGCACGGCGGGGCCTTTGCTGTATTGGCCGATTCGGGCTGAGCTGGAGGCGGCGACGGCTTTGCAGCCCAACTTCCAGGGGGTGCCGCTGTTTGTACCTAGACGGGGTCAAACCGAGTCCTATCTACCTTTCATCCAGGGGGAGGAGGTTTCCCTACCGATGTTTTTCTCCCGTCAGGATCTGCAAACCTATGTCAATTGGGTGTTTGAAGACAATCCTGCCGGTGCCCAGGAAATTGTGGTGGAAGTACGCTCCCTGGAGTGGTTGCTAGCGACCATGGCCAGCACCACCGATCAATCCATGAGTCAACAGCTGGAACAGGTGAAGCTGTTTCCCTCCACTGAGGTTTTAAGGTTCCTGGAGTCGGTGCGGACTCAGCAGGGTAGCCAACCCCAACCCTAGGGAGAAACCATCTCTACCTCGATCACCGCGCCACGGCTGCGGTCTATGTGGAGATCTAAGCTCTGGTTATGACGGTCTAACTGCACCAGGCTTGGGGTTTCGGTCACCACCAGCCAGCCATAATTGACTAACTCGTCAACCAGTTCGCCGACGGAGCGACCCACCCAGCCGTTGGTCAGGCGAGGGGCGAGGGGTTCGGTGGCGGTGATCTGGGTATTGATGGCCCCAGCTGGCCGGGGTTTGTTGGGGTCAGGTTCCTCTTGGCTAGTCGCGGGTTCTAGAACCGTATCAAAGGGGAGGGAATCTTGTGCCCTGGCAAACCCGCCCATATCCCATAGGATCGGAGTCAGGGTGATGGTCAAGATGGCTCTCTTGAACCGTTGAAAACCAACCATAGTGACAGCCTCCTGGAACGTTATCTCACGAAAAAGGTCGTAGATATCCTACGGTCTAAATGCACTTTCTTGCCGACTGCTCAACCACTCTCTTAGCCAGTTTTGTTACACTAAGTAAACCATAGAATTTAATTTCCATCCTTTCTCCGCCCACTTTTCCCTTCAGGATTGATGAGCATGACCCTCGCTACTTCGCCGGTTCCCCTACTTAAGACCACTGACCTGCTATCACGCAGCTATGCTCCCCAGCCCGATCGCTTCGATTCCTCCTGGCAGCCTAGCCTGTCTACCTTGTTGGGGCTGGGACGTGCCGCCGGGGCAGACTTTGTTGAGTTTTTCCTGGAGCGCAGCAACTACTTGGGTTGTCAGGCTGAGGACGATGCGATTACCAGCATTTCCCCGAGAATTATTACGGGGGCTGGGGTCCGGGTGTTTTTGGGTAAGGCCGATTGCTATGTTAGCACCAACGATCTCTCCTTTGAGGGTCTTAAGGCAGCCCTCGATAAGGCCCTCTCAATCCTCGGGTTGACCCTGCCTGGTCCGGTAGCCCCCATCGCTGAAATTAACCTGGAGCTACTGCGGGATTATGCGGCGGCCCGTGGCAAAGACACCTGGCTAGAGCGCTGCAGTTCCATGGCGGACATGGGGGATGTGTTATTGGCAGCTAATAACGCCCTGGCGCAGCGGGCTAACCATGTGCAGTCCCGTCGGGCGGTCTACTTTCGTGACTGGCAGGAGGTGCTAGTGGCGGCTAGTGATGGCACCTTTGCCCGGGATATTCGCCTCACCCAGTCGGTGGCTTGCAATCTGCTCTGCGCTGATGGTGAGCACCGGGCCTCCATCGGCGAGCGTCGGGGTGACACCAGTAACCCCCAGTTCCTTACCGGTTGGGATTACCAAACCACCGCTGAGGCCGTAGCCGAGTCGGCGGGCAAAATGCTCTATGCCGATTACGTCGAATCTGGCAGCTATCCGGTGATTATGGCCAATGAATTTGGCGGGGTAATTTTTCACGAGGCCTGCGGTCACTTGCTGGAAACCACCCAAATCGAGCGGGGCACCACCCCATTTATGGATAAAAAGGGGGAGAAAATTGCCCACTCTAGCCTAACCGCCTGGGATGAGGGGCTTTCTACCGATGCCTTTGGTACCATCGATATGGATGATGAAGGGATGCCTTCCCAGCGCACCCTGTTGATTGAAAACGGTGTGTTACGGAATTTTCTCTGCGATCGGGCTGGCTCCATGCGCACCGGCCATCCCCGTACCGGCAGCGGTCGTCGCCAGGGATATACCTACGCCGCCGCCTCGCGCATGCGCAACACCTACATTGCTCCGGGGGACTACGGCTTTGATCAACTGCTGGACTCCGTGGATAAAGGTATTTATTGCAAAAAAATGGGGGGCGGCAGTGTTGGCCCCACCGGACAATTTAACTTTGCCGTGGATGAGGCTTATCTGATTGAAAATGGCCAGATTACTAAGCCTTTGAAGGGGGCTACCCTGATTGGTGAAGCCACGGAAATTATGGACCGCATCTCCATGTGTTCCAATGATTTGGGCCTGGCCCCGGGCTTCTGTGGCTCCATTAGTGGCAGTATCTACGTCACCGTCGGTCAACCTCACCTTAAAGTAGATGCGATTACCGTCGGGGGTCGTTAAACCTTCCGTGATGACGACCCTAACCTTGAGGGGTTGTCCTATGGCCAGTCTTCCTAGTCCCTAGTTGCCCTTACTATGCCTACTATTCAAGAGATTGCTAGCTACGCCGAAACCGGTGCGAAAAGGCTGGGTATTGCTAAGTATGATGTCTACGGTGCCACGGTGGATGAAACCACTGTTCAGGTTGATCGGGGTGACCCCAAACAGGTGAAGGCGTCTAACCGTTCCAGTGTGATTGTGCGGGTTTGGAATGACCAGGGCAAGCTGGGGGTGACCTCCACCAGTGATGTGGATCCGGCCGGGATGGACCTGGCCCTGGCTATGGCTAGGGATGCTAGTCATTTTGGAGTTGAAGATCATATTCCAGACTTTAGCCCGGAGGCGACGGCCCCCACCGCCCAGGTGCAGGTGGAAACTAGGCCAGCGGCTCCGGTGGGGGAGTTGATCCATACCCTACTTGAGGTTGAACAGCAATTACTGCAGGCCCACCCGGCGATCGCCAGCGTACCCTACAATGGCCTGGCCCAACGCAGCACCGATCGCTTTTACCTGAATAGTGCCGGGGCCCTACGCCAGGAAGCTCGATCCTACGCATCGGTCTATCTTTATAGCAAAACTGAACAGGCGGGGCGTAAACCCCGCTCCGCTGGGGCGATGCGAGTACACCATGGCCTCGAACTCCTCGATCTGCAGGGCTGCGTCCAGGAGGCGGCGGAGAAAACCATCAGCCACCTCAACTACGAGAAAATTAGCTCCGGCAGGTATCAAGTGGTCTTTTCCCCAGAAGCCTTTTTGAGCCTATTGGGGGCTTTTTCCAATCTCTACAATGCCCAGAGTATTCTTGACCGCCGTAGTTTATCTAGGGTTGAGGACCTTGGCCAGGTGGTGGCTTCCCCCCTGTTGTCAGTCTATGATGATGCCCTCCACGGCGAAAATATTGGTGTGGAAACCTTTGATGGCGAAGGGACTCCCACCCGGCGAGTGGGGCTGATTGAGCAGGGGGTGTTAACCCACTTGCTCCACAGTGCCGGTACGGCCAAGCGGATGGGTACTCGCCCTACTGGACATGCCAGCATTGGCGCTAAGGTGATGGTGGGTCCCAGTTTCTACCACGTGCTACCGGGGACAGAGCCGCGGTCAGAGTTTAGCCTGGACACCGCCGACCAGGTGGTGTTTATTGATGATTTACAGGCTCTCCATGCCGGTGTCAATGCTTTACAGGGGTCCTTTTCACTTCCCTTTGATGGTTGGTTTTATCACCAAGGGGAGCGGGTCAGTATCGAGTCTGCTACGGTGGCTGGCGACTTTCGGGAGCTACTGAAGGATATCGTCTATCTAGAACCGCAGGTGGAACTGACTCCGGCTGGAGTCTGCCCACGGGTTTGGGTGGAGTCCCTATCGATCACTGGCGAGGGTTAGCTCGCGGCTTTAGACTCTGGAGCTTTCTGGTGATGGCCATTAGGAGCCGCGGATCTCCCCGGCTCTCTAGTAAGCGTCTGGCTTGCTCGAGGTCAGTGATGGCCTGCTGGATTTCCGCCATGGCCTCGTGGCCGCGGCTACGATAGGCGTAGGCCAGGGGGTAGTCTGGTAGTTTGGCGATCGCGTGATCGTAATCCGCCATTGCGGCGGTCAAGTTACCCCCTTGTTGCTGAGCCCGGCCCCGGTAAAGATAGACCAGGGGCAACTGGGGCTGCAACGCCAGGGCCTGGCTAAAGTCCTTAATGGCCGCCGCATAGCGGGCCTGGCTGAGTTGCAGCCATCCCCGGTTGCCGTAGGCAATGGCTGGGTCATGGCCCTGTAGGATGGCGGTACTGAAGTCTAGGGCTGCCCGATCCACCAGACCCATCTCCTGGTAGGCCACACCGCGGTTGTTAGCCGCCACACTATGGTGGGGGTGACGATCCAGCAGGCGGCTATAGTCATCGATGGCCCGGCGCCGATCGCCCAGGTCATGGTAGGTGGTGGCTCGATTAAAGAGGGCTGTCGGATCCTCTAGGTCCCTATGGGGGCTTTCAAACGCCTCGATCAGGGTTTGTACGATTTGGGGGTGGGTGGTTTGCAATTTAGCCTCAATTCCTGGGACAGCGGCACTGAAGGTGCTGAGGGTGGGCAAGCTAAGAATGGCATAGGTGCGATCAGGACTGCCCTGGGGGCCACTGTCGCAAACCAGGTAGCGCTCCGCTGTGCCGATCACCTTGAACTGCAGACGATCACCGTAGGTCCGGCGCAGGGGTAATAGTTGGGTCAGGGTGGCTAGCGAGGCTGGGGCTGGCGAGCGATCCTGGGCCATGGCTGCCACCCAACGGCCCTGCTGCTGATTGCCGGGGTGACACCAACCTAGGGAGAGCTGTCCACCGCGCTCGAGTAATTCCCTAAAGCTGGCCAGTAGGGGTTCGTCTAGGGTGTGGTGATGACAATTCCAGGGCCAGACTAGAATGACCCGTCGTTCCGCCCGTGCCAACGCCTGGTGTAGGGCTGTGGTGCTCGCTAAGGGATCGGGCTGAGGGGGCTGGGCTGTGGAAAAATCAAGGATCCAGTGACTGGGGACATCGCTGCAGGGTGATCCTAGACGACTGACCTGCTCCTCGAGATGGTCCAGGCGACTGGTCAACCGCTGATAGATTTGACGGGTTGCCTGACGGCTACTGTTAATCAAGGTCAGGAGTCGCTCTAGAGCCCTTCGACTGCGGGGATCTAGGCCTTCCCCAGGGGGGGATGGGGATAGTTGACCCAAGGCTTGTTCTAAATCCGCCTGCTGGCGGCGCAGGGTATCTACATAGATCATCAAGGTGTTGAGCTCGTCGGGGGTGACTAGGGGCTCTGGCCCCGGGGATCCGCTGGATAGCTTACCGGTGTCTGCGGCAGGAGTTTGGGTCAGGAGGGGGCCGATCTGCCTCAGGTCGCGGCTAATTTGGGATAATTGTCGTTCTAAAATTTCAACCTGGGCTCGGCTGGCCAGGTGAGCGATCTGATCAGTCAGATGATGAACGGTATGGGTGAGGGCAGCATAGCGATCCCGGAGCTGAGTAATATCCTGGTGCACCAGGCTGAGGGTATCCTGGCGCAGGGTTGCAGTTTGTCTATAGATGGCCTGACGCAGGTCTTTAAACTCTGTCACAAAGCCGAGGTGGCGTTTCTGGGCCCGTTCTTCGAGCGATCGCGGCAGCTTGGTCAGGGTCTCTGGGGAGGGTAAAGCCGTGACTTGTTGGGTCAGGCTAGCCAACTGTCGGTCCAGCTGCTGCTGGCGATCCTTGAGACTAGCCTGGGCCGCCACTAATTCGGCAGCGGTGCGCTGGCGTTGCCAAAAGCCCAGGGCCACCAGGGCGGTGAGGGGAGCATAGGCAAGGGCGGCATTTTGACCAGCCACGGAGGCCACCGTCCCTAAACCAGCTCCCACTAATAGGGTCCGCTCTGTCTGTCTTAACCAATAGGAATCGGACACGGATTTTGTCAGCTACTCCCTAGACACTCAATTAAATTAGACCATCACCACCCCAACTGGGATGTACCGGTAGCAAGCCTATCTCGTCTATTGTTCCCTCGCCCTTGTCATGCCGGTAGGTTAGGGCCCACTTTTCCGCCAGCTGACCCATGGGACCCGTCAGGTAGGGCTGATTTCTGGAGATAGGTTTTTAAAGAAACTCTACAAGCTAGGCAAAGAGGCCCTAAAAAACGTATGGTTTTCAAAGGTAAGGGGCGATCGCCGACTGCCAACCCAGGGCTGATCATCAAGAGCATGTCGGTTCTGGCTGTTGATCTACGTCTGTGTTGAAGAGATTGAGCAAGTCCTATGGCTACACCCACCATTGAATCTGTTTTAAGTGAAAACCGGCTATTTACCGCCCCGGCCAGGTTTACCCAGGGCTGCGTCATTCAAAGCTTGGCTGATTATCAAGCCCTGGCAGCTAAGGCTAAACAGGATCCAGAACAGTTTTGGGCCGACCTGGCCAGCCAGGAATTGCACTGGTTTAAACCTTGGCAGCGAGTGCTGGACTGGCAGCCTCCCTTTGCCCAGTGGTTTGTGGGGGGGCAGCTGAATATTTCCTATAACTGCCTGGATCGGCACCTGACCACCTGGCGTCGCAATAAGGCGGCCCTGATCTGGGAAGGGGAACCGGGAGACAGCCGCACCCTCACCTATGCCCAACTGCATCGAGAGGTGTGCCAGTTTGCTAACGTCCTGAAGCAGCTGGGGGTGAACAAGGGCGATCGGGTGGGTATCTACATGCCCATGATTCCCGAGGCGGCCATTGCCATGCTAGCCTGTGCCCGCATTGGCGCCCCCCACACCGTTGTCTTTGGCGGTTTTAGCGCGGAGGCGCTGAAGGACCGTCTCAACGACGCCCAGGCTAAGCTGGTAATTACCGCCGACGGGGGTTTCCGTAAGGATAGGGTGGTGGCCCTCAAGGCCGCCGTGGATGAGGCCCTGGCGGAGAACAGGGTGCCCAGCGTTGAGCATGTGTTGGTGGTGCAGCGCACTAAGGCGGCGGTAACTATGGTGCCAGGCCGTGACCACTGGTGGCATGAGTTGCAGGCCACCGCCTCGGCTGATTGTCCAGCGGAACCCATGGATGCGGAGGATATGCTGTTTATTCTCTACACCAGTGGTACCACCGGCAAACCCAAGGGGGTGGTCCATACCACCGGCGGCTATAACCTCTACACCCACATGACCTTTAAGTGGACCTTTGATATTAAAGATACCGATGTCTACTGGTGTACCGCCGATATTGGCTGGATTACCGGTCACAGCTACATTGTCTACGGTCCCCTCTCTAATGGGGCCACCAGCCTTATGTACGAAGGAGTGCCACGGCCTACTAATCCTGGCTGCTTCTGGGATGTGGTGGAAAAGTACGGAGTGACGATCTTTTATACCGCGCCAACAGCGATTCGGGCCTTTATCAAGATGGGAGATGAGCTGCCCAAGGCTCGCAACCTCTCTTCCCTGCGGTTGTTAGGTACGGTCGGAGAACCGATTAACCCCGAAGCCTGGATGTGGTACCACCGGGTGATTGGTGGGGAGCGCTGTCCAATTGTGGATACCTGGTGGCAGACGGAAACCGGCGGGTTTATGATTACCCCCCTGCCCGGGGCGATCGCCACCAAGCCTGGATCAGCTACCCTACCCTTCCCTGGCATTTTGGCGGACGTGGTGGATCTAGAGGGTAATCCGGTGGCCGCAAACGAAGGGGGCTACCTGGTGATTAAACATCCCTGGCCCAGCATGATGCGTACGGTCTATGGCAACGATGAACGTTACCGCAGCACCTACTGGGAACACATTCCTCCCCGGGATGGCCAGTACCTCTACTTTGCCGGTGATGGCGCCCGTAAAGATGAAGATGGTTACTTCTGGGTGATGGGTCGAGTTGATGACGTCATTAGTGTCTCTGGGCACCGTTTGGGCACCATGGAAATTGAATCGGCCCTGGTCTCCCACCCGGCGGTAGCGGAGGCGGCGGTGGTGGGTCGCCAGGATGAGATTAAGGGGGAGGATATTTATGCCTTTGTAACCCTGGAAGGTCGTTATAGTCCCAGCGATCAGCTGAAGCAGGAACTGAAGGATCACGTCGTTAAGGAAATTGGCATTATTGCCCGGCCTGGGGAAATTAAATTTGCCGATGCCCTGCCTAAGACCCGTTCAGGTAAAATTATTCGCCGTTTTCTGCGCAGCTTAGCCAGTGGGGAGGCAATTGCCGGCGATGCCTCCACCATGGAGGACCAGAGTGTTCTCGATCAGCTGAGAGAAAGCTAACTGCTCTAGTCTCGTCACAAAGGCTGGAGAGCCATCTTACTATCTCACAGACCGATCTAGGGACCCTAGGATTGGTCTTTTTTTACCCTAGCGCCGCGGCCCCTAGACTATGGGAAGAACAAGACTACCTTCCATCCCAGTTGATCATCAAGACTTGACGCTATTCGGGATCTGTATAAACAGAATCCCATAAATACGAAGGATCAGAGGGGCTTAAACATTCACCAGGGCAATGCTTTTGTTGCTCTCTAAAATGGCAATTTGCCTTTCTTGCTGACCTTTGAAACGGAGGATGGCGCTGGGAAATGGCTATAGAAGCTAAGTTATCGCTGTAGCCATTTAGCTTAGGATACCGAGCAAAGCTGTAGGTCTCAGTCCATAGCAAATGGTGGCATCGACGTCTTGTCCTAACTAGACTAGCGACTGCCATAAGTCACTAAAACTTTTGACAGCGATAGGCTGGACTAGTTTGCTAGATCGACAGACTAGGTCAGGGTAAAGCCCTCGCCAGCCTTTAACAATTTTTCTGTGACAGAACTCAACGCCGTGATTATAATGGGCGGTACTCAGAGTCAGATGCCCCTCACCTTCTCCTTTCCTCTGTCTAGGAAAGGGTCTTTGAAATGGGTATCTGCGGTAGGTCACTCTACTTTGGTGTACATAAACCCCCTCAGGTACCGGGGGTTTTGAGGGGTTTAACCTCAAGAATCTCCCCCTGGACTCCCTAGCTTCTTAACAAGGAATTTCGCTGACAATGGCAGAAAAACCAGTTCCGCTAACCGGGAAAGCACTACTACAAAAGGTTAAGGAGCTTTCCCACTTGACCAAGCGTGAAACCGCTAGGGAATGCGGTTATTACACCTTAACGAAAGATAACCAACCTAGAATAAATTTGTCTAACTTCTATGACGCGTTACTAGAGGCCAAGGGCATTAGTTTAGAGCCAGAAACTAGCAAGGATGGCCGTGGTCGTGAGCCCACCTATCGTGTCACCGTGCACAAAAATGGACAGCTTGTCATTGGGTCGACCTACACCGAGGAAATGAATTTAAAACCTGGTGACGAGTTTGAAATCAAGTTGGGGTACAAACATATTCACCTGAAACAACTGGACCCCAACTCTGAGGATTAGGACCACTAAGGGTTATTGCTCCAGTGCTTCAGTTTCCTTTAGGGTTTGAATCATGGATAACTCAAGATTGGCCCACCTACAGGTGGGTCACTGAGGATGTAAATGCCTAGTGGTGCACCTCAGCATATTCATCGACCTCAGGTGGGAGGGGGGGCTCACCACCGCCCTGACGGCCCAGGGTGGTTTGGGGTAGGGGATGGCGGGCCTTGATCAAACTGATCGCTCGACTCACACTTTCAGGCAAAATTACCACCAGGCTGTCTTCAACAGCGCTATCCAGGGCGGTATTGATGGCGTCGGTCTCGTCCAGGATAGTTTGGTAGTTGGCGGCGATGGTAACTTCCTCCAGACCATGGAGAATCCACTTGGCGGCATCGCCCCGGGGCCGACCACGGGTGTCGTCGTCTTCCTTGACGATAATGTCATCAAACATTTGTCCCGCCAGTTTACCCAGGGTAATGAAGTCATCGTCTCGGCGATCGCCAGGCCCACCGATCACCCCAACCCGTCGACCGGGCCAATTTTTCACAAAGCCACTCAGGGCTTCGTAGCTAGCGGGGTTGTGGGCGTAATCCACCAGGGCATGGAAATGACCCAGGTTAAACAGGTTCATGCGGCCGGGGGTCAGCTGGGTCGAGGCCTGGAAACTATGCAGGGCCTGGCGAATATGCTCAATACTGACGCCCTGGGCAAAGGCAGCTAGACTGGCGGCCAGACAGTTAGCAATTTGGAAGGGGGCTAGCCCCCCCATGGTCAGGGGCACCCTTTCGGCCTGTTCGATCCGCAGTAGCCAATCCCCCTTCAAAATAGACAGGTAACCTTGCTCGTAGATGGCAGCCAGCCCACCCTGCTGAGTGTGCTTACGCAGCACTTCGTTGTGGGGATTCATGGAAAAATAGGCCACCTGACCCTTCACCCGCTCCGCCATGGCGGTAACCAGGGGATCGTCGGCATTGAGGACGGCATAGCCGCTGGGGCGGGTGGTTTCTACCACAACACTCTTAAGGTGAGCCAGGTCTTCCACGGTTTCAATGTCGCCTAACCCCAGGTGGTCGGCAGCAACATTGAGGATGACGGCGACATCGCAAGCTTTAAAGGCTAGTCCAGAACGTAGAATGCCCCCTCGAGCCGTTTCCAACACCGCTATCTCAACGGTGGGATCCTGGAGGATCACCTGGGCACTTTGGGGCCCCGTGGTGTCACCAGACTCCACTAACCGATCGCCGATATAAATACCGTCGGTGGTGGTGTAGCCTACCACCTGTCCGGTTTGTTTAAAGATGTGGGCGACCAGACGGGTGGTTGTAGTTTTACCGTTCGTGCCAGTGATCGCCAGGATCGGAACCCGGTTGGGGGTGCCTGGGGGAAATAACATGGCCAGGATAGGCTCTGCCACGTTACGCGCAATCCCCTCGCTGGGGCAGATGTGCATACGTAGACCGGGGGCGGCATTCACTTCCACCACTACGCCATCCACCTCCCTCAGGGGTTTGGCAATATCGGTGGTAACAACGTCAATACCAGCAATATCGAGGCCAATGGTTTTGGCAATGCGTTGGGCTAGCCAGACATTGTCGGGGTGGATGATATCGGTGCGATCGATGGCAATGCCACCGGTACTCAGATTGGCTGTAGCCCTCAGGTAACAGATCTCCCCTGGGGATAGAATCGTGTCTAGGGTGTAGCCCTGCCGATCCAGTAACTGCCAACTGGTACGGTCCACCTCAATCCGAGTCAACAAATTATCGTGACCTTCGCCACGGCGCGGATCCTGATTGGTAAGTTCAATCAGTTGTTCGATGGTGGATCGCCCATCCCCCACCACGTGGGCTGGGACTCGCTCCGCCACCGCAATGACCTGGCCGTTAATCACTAGCACCCGATGATCTCGGCCTCGGTAAAACCGCTCCACAATCACTCCCTTGGAGATATCTCGAGCGGCCTCATAGGCGTCCTGGGCGGCTTCGTAGCTATTAATATCAATGGTAATACCACGACCGTGATTGCCGTCCAAAGGCTTAACAACAATGGGGTAACCGCCAACATCCTTGATAGCTTCTTCCAGCTCATCAAGGTAGTAGATCACCGTACCCCTCGGCACTGGAACTCCCGCATCGCGAAGAATTTGCTTAGTGCCTTCTTTGTCTGAGGCTAATTCTACGGCCAGAATACTCGTTTTACTGCTGAGGGTAGCCTGTACCCGTTGTTGATAGCGACCGTAGCCCAGTTGGATCATGGCTCGGGTAGCCAGGGGCATCCAAGGAATGTCCTTGGCCTCTGCCCCTCGCACTATCGCTTCTGTACTCGGTCCCAGGGCGCCATCCATCCGGAACTCCTGCAGGTCGGCTAGGTCTTGTTCCAGCTCTGCTTTGGGGTAATGACCAGTTTCCACCAGGCTATTGCATAGTCGGACCGCGGCTCGCGCGGCGTAGCGACCGGCCTGTTCGTGCTGGTATTCGAATACGACCTGGTAAACGCTGGCTTCAACGGTTTGGCGAGTGCGGCCAAAGCCAACCCCCATCCCCGCCAGAGTTTGTAGCTCTAGGGCAACATGCTCGACAATATGGCCCATGTAGGTGCCCTGACGCACCCGACTGAGAAAGCCACCACGATGGCCAGGGGAACAGAAGTGCTCAATTAAGCTGGGTAAGGTACTGGCCAGGGCTTCGTAAAACCCGGGAATTTGATCCGAGGGACGCTCTGCCAGATCCTCTAAATCTAGCCGCATTAAAATGAGGTTGGGGTGACGGATACTCCAGTAGTTTGGCCCTCGTAAGGTCTGGGTCTTCAGGATTCGCATGGCTTTTAATCACTTACTGGATTGGCGATCAATCAAGGATGGGGAGTATGGCGGCCCGCTGGTAGTCATAACATTCAGGTCGGCGAACGGGAAGGGTTTAGAGCATAAATACTTATGACTTTAGATCTGTTCAAGCGAAGAATATTTTCTAAGTATCCACAGTTTAGGAGGCATACTAATTAGTTTGAATAGCCCCAGGGGGTATTGTGATGAAATCCAGACATTTTCGCTCTCCTGATGTCATCATTTAAATCCATGAAATTCACCTAAATTGACCCAATTCACCGGCAAACCCTGGGTCCCTCGCAGGCGTTCTGATTTGCTGCTGCCGGACTAAACTTCTAATCCGCTGGGGTTTCCACCAGACCCCCCTGGGGCTGGGCAGCAAGCCTAGGTAATTGCCTTGGGTTGCTCTAGGGTTAAGTGTTAACCGTCATTTGGGCAACAAAGTTGGTGTAAACATTGCCGCTGAGAAAATCCGCATTTTCCAGGACTCTTTGGTGGAAAGGGATGGTGGTGGGTAATCCGGTGATGGCGCATTCCCGCAGGGCTCGTCGCATTCGCTTAATGGCGGTAGCGCGATCCGGCCCCCAAACAATTAACTTACCCACTAGCGAATCGTAGTAGGGAGGGATTTCATAGTCAGTGTAGACATGGGAGTCCATGCGTACCCCCATGCCACCGGGCGCCAGGTAGCCGTTAATCCGGCCGGGGTTGGGGCGAAAGTTATGGTCTGGGTCTTCAGCGTTGATGCGGCACTCGATCGCGTGGCCCCGGAACTGAATATCTGCTTGAGTGAAGGGCAACTTTTCCCCCTGGGCAATGCGCAACTGAGCGGCGATCAGGTCAATACCGGTGATCATTTCTGTGACGGGGTGCTCCACCTGAATGCGGGTGTTCATTTCCATGAAGTAGAACTCCCCGCTGGGGTCCACCAAAAACTCCACGGTACCGGCGCCTACGTAGTTGATCGACTGGGCCGCCAGGACTGCTGCCGCCCCCATTTTCTCCCGCATCACCGGGTTAAGGAGGGGGCTGGGGGCTTCCTCCAATAATTTTTGGTGGCGTCGCTGGATGGAGCAGTCCCGCTCGCCCAGGTGGACCACATTGCCGTAGTTGTCGGCCAGGATTTGAAACTCAATGTGGCGAGGGCGGTCGACAAATTTCTCTAAATAGACCCCAGGGTTGCCAAAGGCGGCCTGGGCCTCTCCCTGGGCCGCCATAAACGCCTTCCTGAGCTCGCTGGGGTCCTGGACTAGCCGCATACCCCGACCGCCGCCGCCAGCGGTGGCCTTGATAATCACCGGATAGCCGATCTGCTCAGCGATCGCCGTTGCCTCCTCTTCGTCCATCAACAGCCCCTCACTGCCCGGTACCGTCGGTACCCCCACCCGTTGCATGGTTTCCTTGGCGGTGGATTTGTCCCCCATTTTCCGAATCGCCTCTGGCGAGGGGCCAACAAAGACGATCTGGTGATCGGCACAGATTTCGGCGAACCGGGCATTTTCCGCCAGAAAGCCATAGCCCGGATGAATGGCGCTGGCATTGCGGGTGAGGGCGGCAGCAATGATATTGGGGATATTCAGGTAGCTCTTCTGGCTAGGGGCTTCGCCAATACAGACCGCCTCATCGGCCAATTGCACGTGCAGGGCATGGCGATCAACGGTGGAGTGCACCGCCACGGTGGCGATGCCCATTTCTTCACAGGTGCGGAGGATGCGGAGGGCGATTTCTCCGCGGTTGGCGATTAAAATCTTGGAAAAGCGCATTGGCAGGCCAATAGTCTCTACCCAGCATCATACGACGCTTGATGATTCTATAGGGGTTTTCGTCTCAGTAAGCTGGCTTGACTGACCTTGAGTCGGTCAGAGTTCTGGCCATCGCCAAGCGGATCAACCTGCTTAGCTGGGGGGATAGACGCCGTATAGCCAGTTAATCAGTAAGGGAGTGAGCACGGTCAAAATGCAGTTCAGCGGTAAACCAACCCGGAAGAAATCATGGAATCGATAGCCTCCAGGACCGTAGACCATGGTGTTGGTTTGATAACCAATCGGCGTTAAGTAGCTGTTAGAGGCGGCGAAGGTGGTCACAAAAATGAAGGCTAGGGGGTTAAGGCCTAGGGTTTGGGCGACACTCACCGCAATCGGGGCCATCAGAACAACGGTGGCGTTGTTAGACAGGATCTCCGTCAGCAGGTTGGTGGCCAGGTAAAAAATGATCAGCAGGGCTAGCCCAGGTACATCTCCCCCGATCCGGGCCAGGTGACCTGCCAGCCAATCATTGGCGCCAGAATTTTGCATGGCGGTACCCAGGGGAATCAGCCCGGCCAGCAGAAAAATCACATCCCAGCGCACGGCCCCATACACCTCCCCTGGCTTTAGGCAGCCGCTGATCACCATGGCCAGTACCCCTACCAGGGCGGTGACCAGGATGGGGGCCCAGTTTAGGGCGGCGCTGATAATCACCGCAAGAATAATGGCGATCGCCAACCCGGCCTTATCCGTCCGCAGATTTTCCGCCTCCCGTTGAGCCAAAACCAGTAACTCTCGGGTGGTTTGCAATCCGGTCAGGCTGTCCCGAGGCCCCTGCACCAGCAACAGGTCGCCAAACCGTAGGGGCACCTTCCCCAACCGTTCCCGCACCAGCTCCTGCCCCCGCCGAATCGCCAGTACCGTGGCATTGTAGCGCTGGCGAAAGCGCATTTCCTTAAGCGTGGCCCCCACCAGGCGGGAGTTGGACAAAATCAACACCTCAGCGATTTGTTCCTCCCCGGTGCTCAGTTCCTTTTCCAGGGGTTGGCTGAACTTGATCTCCGGCACAATGTCCAACCCCCGCTGCTCCCGCAGGTTGAGCAGATCCTCCCGGCCACTCCGAATCAGCAGAATATCCCCCACCGCCAGGACCTTATCTGCCAGGGGTTGGGCAAAGCGACTGTCACCCCGGATCAGTTCCAACACATCAATGTCGTACTTACGCTGAATCTCACTGGTTTTCAAGGTTTCGCCAATCAGGTTGGAGTTGGGGCCAATCACCACCTCCGTGACGTACTCCTTCAGCCCGTAGTCGCCCAGATTGGCGGTGGGCGCCTTGCGAGCCGGTAGTAAGTAGGGGGCCACCAGGGTTAGGTAGGCCAACCCCACCGCGAAGGTAATCAACCCCACCCCCGTAAATTGGAACAAGCCAAATTCGCCCAGGCCCAAACTTTTAGAGACTCCACTGGCCAGAATATTGGTAGACGTGCCGATCAGGGTGATCATGCCGCCTAGAACGGTGGCGTAGGAGAGCGGAATTAGAAGTTTGGAGGGGGAAAGGTTCTGTTTTTTGCACCAATCTTCCACGATGGGCAAAAATACGGCGACGACAGCGGTGTTGTTAATAAAAGCGGTAATCGGACCCACTAGTAACCCCATCACCAGGATTTGTTGGGATGGTTGCTCTCCTCCCCAGACCAACAGGCGATCGCGCACCATCTGAATCACCCCGGTTTTAGCAATACCGGCACTCAGGATAAACATCAGTAGCACCGTAATGGTGGCGGCGTTGCCAAAGCCGGCGATGCCCTCCTCTGGGGTTACCAGTCCTAGCACGATGAGGACTGTGGTGATGGCGATCGCCGTTAGGTCCACGGGTAACCATTCAGCCACAAAGGCGATTAGGGATCCTAAGAGTACCGCTAGGGTAAGAAATATGGGATTGTGAATAAAATCCATGGTATCTGGAATTAATTTGGAAGTTATATAGAGGTGAGATTTATTTTATACTGAACCCGCGTTTAGGTTAGATGTAGTGGGTATGAAGTTTAGATCGACCTCAACTGAGATCGTTCTAAATTTAATTAATCCTTGGTTTTCAGGCCGGCTAGCCTTGGCCAACGGGGCAGGGGCACGCCAGAACGGCTGCCCAGTCTTTGCCTTTCGCGATCGACGCTAATCGGCGGTTGGGTTGGGGGGCATAGGGTCCTGGGCAGAGTTCCCTTCTGACCCCTGATTGGCGGGCCGAAAGGCGTCACAGAAGGCGGTGTCACTGACGACCATGCCGTAGAGCGGGGAGGCGGCACTACAACATCGGCCGCCCTTGAGGTGGCGGCAATAGTCGCAGGTTGCTACCGGCTCACTCCGATCCCCCAACCCCAGCCACCGCAGCACATCCCGTTGGCTCAGCCCCTTCAGCACCAGTTCATCCCCTTGCCAGCGGACCTGCACCAGACCGGAGTCGGTCAGGCGTCGCCAGCGAGGGTCACGGGTGAGGGGGTCGGGTAATTGTAGTCGCACCCCCTCCTCCTCCTGGCCAATTTCTGCTTCAAAGACCAGGTCGGGAGCAGCGGGTTGGACAAAGCGATCGCCAAGCACAAAGTCTAGGGGCTTGCCAGCGGTGGGTAGATGCAACTGGTATCGAGTTTGTAACTCCTCCAGGCCCGCCAGATCGGCCAGGTGACCAGGTTGACCATGGATCAACACCACGTGCTGGGGGCGCAGATTATGGATTAACTGGGTGGTGCCCACCCGATCGCTATGGCTGGTTAGGGTATAGGTGTGGACATCCACCTGTCCCGTGGCTAACTCTGGTCCCAACCTCTGGAGCCAGTCAAAACTCAGATCGGGGCTGGCCTCCCCATCCTGCAGTCTCCCCAGGGCCAGGTTGGTGGCCAGGTCAGCGGGTAACAAAATTGACCAGCACCGTTCTGAAGCCCGACAGTAATGAGCCAGGTCCATGGTCTGAGCCCCAATCACGATGCCAGGTTGGGCGGTAGCGAGTTGTTCTCGGTTAAGCAAACGACGCATCCTGGGCCGGATGCGCTCATCCCAGAAGAGGGGTTGGTGACGGGCAAAGTTCTGGATGCTGCTGGGTAGGGAGGGTAATAGGTCCAGGTAGGCATCGCAGCCAGCGGCAATCGTGCTATCCACCCAGATGGTGATGTCCTGGCCAGTAAACTGATGGTGACTGCGCAACAGGACGACTAACTCTTGCCCCAGCCCCAGGGTAGGCACCGGCAATAGCAGCGATCGGCCCTGCTGCCAGAGCTGATAGAGGGTGGCGGCTAATTGATTTTCCTGCTGGCGGCGGTGAGGGTGCCGCGCCGTACCCGCACTGCCCTCCAAAATCAACACGTCTGGCTTCAGCCCCCGCAAAGCCTCCAGCGGCAGGCCATCCACCAGGCGAGAGTTAGACATAAAGAAATCCCCCGCGTAAAACACCCGATAGGCGCGCTGGGGGGTTTGGTAGGTGAATAGGGCGGAGGCCGCTCCGGGCAAATGGCCGGCTGGCCAGACCTGGATGGTTAGGTCATCGGTCAGTTCCAGGGGGGTAAACCAAGGTAGGGCATGGCCCAACTGGGGGGGGAGGGTCTGGCCCTGGTTGATCCAATTCAGGGGTAAAAGCTGGGTGGTAACTTCACTGGCATAGATAGGCACCTGGGGAAAGCGCTGGGAAAAAGCCCATAGCCCCTGGGCATGGTCCCGATGGGCGTGGCTGCAAAACAGCAGATCCGCTGACTCCACCATCGGTCTGACCGCCTCGAGAGCTGCCAAACTAGACAAACCACAGTCTAGTAAGATGCCTCGCTTGCCCATCTGTAGATGTAGGCACACCCCCTCCTGACCATGACCGACGGCCAAGGGAAAGCAGGTCAGTTCGCTCACCAATCATCACCCCGGCTTCACTAACGGCTTAGCCGCCCTGTCAATCTGGCACCCGATCGGCCAATTCAGGTGTCCTTAACAATAGACGGCCTTCGATTTCTCTTGAAATGTTGACCTGTACGCTAAGGGATGACCATTGATCACTTAAGCAAGCAGGTTAGTGGGCGGAACCGTTACCGTGGTAGTTGTCGGTGTCGTAAAACCCATTTTTGGTGCCAAAGAAAAGGGTAGCCACCACAAATAGGCCAGTAAGTACAGCTAAAATGAGCTTAATATCCATTATGGTCATCCATTGCAGTAAATTTAGGGCAAGGCAGGGAGCGTTTAAATAGGCGCTGTTATCGCCCTAGGCCGGCGGAGGCATTTTTACAACAGCTATATACTAGCAATTGTCTATTCCTATGCTTCTGGCAATGTAACGCTTTTTGACATAACCATGCAGCGTACCCGACTCAGCCTTTTGTTTGACGATCTGGGAGATCAGTTGCGACTCTGGTTAATTAACCCCTGGCGACGGGTGTCCCTGCTGGTGATTGGGCTGTTGGGTGGCTACTTTTCCGGCGTGTCCATCGCCGCCATTTCGGGTCAAGCGGCCGGCCAGGATAATTTGGTAGCCCTTTTTCTGGTGATTTTGGCTGAGGCGGTGAGCTGGCTAGTGTATAGTCGGCGCTGGCGTGATCCAGAAATGGTGCGCCGCATCCCCAAACCCCTCTGGCTAGACTGCTTAAACGGGGTCAAGCTGGGGGCGGTCTACGCCCTAGCGGTGGAGGCCTTTAAGCTGGGTAGCTAGCGGTCTAAATGGCCATCCAGCCCTAGCCTTGACCGATCAACCCTGTTCTCAGCGTTGTAAACCAGAACCATAATTCGGTAAACTCTGAAATTTCCTAGGGCTAATAGGGATAAATGCTCAGAAAGTTTTGAATTTGAGATGCTAGGATTTGCTAGGTGAACATGCTGAGAGGGCTTACTGTGATCCGTTCTGCTACCCTGCCGTTGCAGACCCCACTGTTGCCATCCTTTGGTGACAATAACCGATTAAAATTATTCTCCGGTTCTGCCAATGTGGAGTTATCTAGAGAAGTAGCCCGATACCTCGGCATTGATTTAGGTCCTATGGTGCGCAAGCGTTTTGCCGATGGAGAACTGTACATCCAGATTCAGGAATCTATTCGCGGTTGCGATGTCTATTTAATTCAACCCACCTGCCACCCTGTCAATGATCACCTGATGGAACTGCTGATCATGGTGGATGCTTGTCGGCGGGCCTCAGCTCGGCAAATTACGGCGGTGGTGCCCTACTACGGCTATGCCCGGGCCGACCGTAAGACCGCCGGACGGGAGTCGATCACCGCCAAACTAGTCGCCAACTTGATTGCTAAGGCGGGGGCCAGTCGGGTTTTGGCCATCGATCTGCACTCCGCCCAAATTCAGGGTTATTTTGATATTCCCTGTGACCATGTCTATGGCACACCGGTGCTAATTGACTATATCGCTAGTAAAAACCTGGCTGACCTGGTGGTGGTTTCTCCCGATGTGGGGGGGGTGGCCCGGGCTCGAGCCTTTGCTAAAAAACTAAATGATGCCCCCCTGGCTATCATCGATAAACGTCGCCAAGCCCATAATGTGGCAGAGGTGATGAATGTGGTCGGTGATGTGCGGGGCAAAACAGCAGTGCTGGTGGATGACATGATCGACACCGCCGGTACTATTTGTGAGGGGGCTCGGCTGCTCAAACGGGAAGGTGCCCGCCAGGTTTACGCCTGTGCTACCCATCCGGTGTTTTCCCCGCCGGCGATCGAACGGCTCTCCAGTGGTTTGTTTGAAGAGGTGATTGTCACCAACACCATTCCCATGGCTGTTGACCGTCAGTTTGACCAACTGACGGTGCTGTCCATGGCTAATTTACTCGGTGAGGCGATCTGGCGTATCCACGAAGAAAGTTCCGTCAGTAGTATGTTTCGTTAGCACAGCAGGCGTCGCATTAAAATTGCCTGGGGTTGGTAGCCGAGTTTTTCGTAGAGGAGTTGGGCCGCCTGGTTATGGCTCAGCACCTGTAGACTGATTTGCCGGTACCCGGTCTGCCCAGCCCAGTCATGGGCGGCTTCCAAGAGGGCGCTGGCAATCCCTCGGCGGCGATGCTCAGGGCTGACGTAGAGCAGCAATAGGTAGGGGTGGACCTGGCCATTGTCCTGGTCGGTGGCCCAGCCCAGCCAAAGACAGGCGACGGTCTCTGAGGCGCCTTGAGACTGGACCCACCAGAGGGGAGTGTCAGCAGAGAGATAGCGATCAATGGTGTCTGCTAGGTGCTGGCGGGGGTGGTCAGGGGCCAGTTCCCCCCAGTTACGTTCCATGAACTTCACCAGGTTGCCCCGATCTAAGGAAGACCCACGCCGTAATTGATAGCCAGGCACAGAGAAGGAGCTCATAGGCAGATAATCAAGGGGGTTAACTGTCTGACCTGGGGCCGTATCAACTTTTGCAACCAGCTTTGGTATGGCTATCTGACTGTGGCAGAGTAGGAACGTTCACCCATTGATAGACCTTAGGTGCCATGCAACCGATGCAATCCTATTCTGGCAGAAACCTGGCCCTGGCTCTGGTGGTCAGTCTGGCTACTCCCCTCCTATGCAGTCCTGTTCTAACCCCTCCGATCATGGCCCAAGAAACTAACCTACGGACCCTGACAGTAACCGGTCAGGGGCAACAGGCCGTCCAGACCACCAAAACCCAGGTCAGCCTAGGGGTGGATCTGGAGGGCACCGATGCGGCGGTGGTACAGCGTCAGGTGGCCGAACGCACCAGCGCGGTGGTGGAGCTATTGCGATCGCGCCGCGTGGAAAAATTAGAAACCACCGGCCTGCAG
The DNA here is from genome assembly GCA_964452545.1 of uncultured bacterium. GTDB lineage: Bacteria > Cyanobacteriota > Cyanobacteriia > Phormidesmidales > Phormidesmidaceae > Nodosilinea. Next base: position 9,522 of record CAYVMR010000008.1, on the reverse strand, counting down.
CTCAGTCCCCGCTATCGCTACGACAATGGTCAATCCCAACTGGTCGGCTACAGTGGCAGTAACACCGTCAGTTTTCAAATGCCCACGGAGGCCGTCGGCACCCTCTTGGATGATGCGGTCAAGGCGGGGGCTAACCAAATCCGAGGGGTTAGCTTTATCGCCGATGATGCGGCCCTGGAGGCAGCCCGCCAGGAAGCCTTGAAACGGGCTGTGGCGGATGCCCAGGCTCAAGCCGCCGCCGTGCTTGGCGCCCTGAACCTGCGCTCCCAGGAGGTTGTGAGTATCGAAATCAATGGCGCCATTCCCCCTCGGCCCATGCCCATGGCCCGTCAGGTCGCCGCCGCCCCCGCCGCCGATATGGCGACTCCAGTGATGGGGGGGGAGCAAACCGTACAGGCCCGGGTGACCTTACAAATTCGCTATTAGCTGCAGGGGAGGTGTTTAAAGCTGGCGCTCCACCCGCACCATGCGGCGGTAGGCCAACCAACCCGTGAGCACCATGGTCAGGGCGAAGACGCCGAGGAACTGGACATGCTCAGCGACGTCAGCCAGGGATTCCCCACTGGCTACCCCAGCCATGGCTTCGATCATGTGATAAATCGGGTTAAACCGGGTGAGATTCAGGAGCGACTCGGGAAAGAAATCCGTGGGTAAAAACGCCCCGCCTAAAATCATCAGGGGAATGCCAAAGGCCGCCACCAGGGAGTTAACATCCTCGGTGCGGCGGGCCAGTTGGGTGCCCAGGACAAAGCCGACCCCAACGTAGGCGGCGATACTCAGGAGAATAATCACTACACTGGCCAGGGGGTTGTCTTTTAAATCAGCCCCCTGGGACAGGGCAATGGCATACATTAGGGCGGCCTGACCCAGGCCGATAACAGTGTAGGCTAGACCAATCCCCAGGAAATAGGAGACGCCGCTTAAGGGCGAGAGAAACAAGCGTTTCAACGTGTGCTGTTCACGTTCTGACACCACCGCCGCCAAACTGCCCCCCAGGGCACTGAAAAACAGCGCCGCCCCCACCAGGGTGGGGGGCAGGGCATTGGCATAGGCCTGGGCTAGGGAAACCTGGGTACGTTCCTGTAGGATCAGGCTGTTGAGAATTAGCAGCAGGGCTGGGAAAATCGCCCAGAAAATCAGACTGCGTTTGCGACACCAGAGCTCTGCTAAAATCCGTTGGGCCACCGCCAGGGTTTCTCGCCAATATTTCATTGTTATGAATTGTAAACGTAATTTGATGGTACCCCGTTTCCTAACCCGGTACTAGCCGGTTGTGACTCGCCCTGAAATCTCCTATTCCCAAACCGGCGGCGGGTAAACCTGAAGAAACTCCCAGTCCTGGGCTAGTCGCCGGTGGCACGCGCTATGGTGAGAGGACTAGACGTTGGAGCGATCGCCCCATGACCTTATCTACCCCAACCCTGGCCTGGAGTGCCCTACAAAATGGCTCTGATATTCGCGGGGTGGCCCTGGAGGGCGTGGCTGGGGAGGCGGTTAACCTCACCCCCGCCGTTGCCACCACCCTGGGGCAGGCCTTTGTAGCTTGGTTAAGTGACCAGTTGCAAACCCCCGCTACGGAACTCACCATTGCCATTGGCCGGGATAGCCGTCTGTCGGGCCCGGCCCTGATGGCGGCGGCGATCGCCGGCATGACAGCCCAGGGTAGTCGAGTGCTGGAGGTGGGCATGGCCTCCACCCCCGCCCTGTTCATGAGCACGGTTCTACCGGACTTTAGCTGTGACGGCGCCATCATGCTCACCGCCAGCCATTTACCCTTCAACCGCAATGGCTTTAAGTTTTTTACCCGGCAGGGGGGCCTCAGCAAGGAGGATATTACGGACCTGCTGCGCCGGGCTGAGGCCGGTACCTTTCCGATCAGCGCCAGCCCCGGCCCAGTGGAACGTCGCGATTTAATTTCGGCCTATGCCGCCGACCTGGTGCAGACCATCCGGCGGGGGGTTAACCACCCCGATCATTTTGACCAGCCCCTGCGAGGCCTGCATATTATTGTGGATGCGGGCAATGGAGCCGGCGGCTTCTACGCCCACCAGGTGCTCGTTCCCCTGGGGGCCGATATTCGGGGTAGTCAGTTTTTAGAACCCGATGGCACCTTCCCTAACCATGTTCCCAACCCCGAGCATCCGGCGGCGATGGCGGCCATTTGTCAAGCCGTGGTGACCCAGGGCGCTGACTTTGGCGTGATTTTTGACACCGATGTGGATCGGGGCGCCGCCGTTGACGGTGAAGGCCGGGAGCTCAATCGTAACCGTCTAATTGCCCTAATGGCCGCGATCGTCCTGCAGGAACATCCCGGTTCCACCATTGTGACTGACTCAGTCACGAGCGATGGCCTCAGTCGCTTTATTGAGGGTGATCTGGGAGGCATTCACCATCGCTTCAAGCGGGGCTACAAAAATGTGATTAACGAGGCCATGCGCCTCAACCAGATCGGCCAGCCCGCCTGGTTGGCGATTGAAACCTCTGGCCATGGGGCCCTGCAGGAAAATTATTTCCTGGACGATGGGGCCTACCTGATCAGCAAATTATTGGTGGAGTTAGCTAGGGCCCACCAGGCGGGTCGCCGCTTGACGGAGTTAATTGCTGGTCTCCAGGAACCGGCGGAAAGTCAGGAATTTCGGCTTAAGGTACTGGCGCCTGACTTTAAAGCCTACGGCACGGAGGTCATGGAGCACCTAAAAGGCTGGGTTGCCAGTCAACCGGATTGGCAGATAGTGCCCAAGAATTATGAGGGGGTGCGGGTCAGCTGTTCTGCTGATGGGGAAAAGGGCTGGTTTTTACTGCGCCTATCTCTCCATGATCCGGTCCTACCCCTGAACATTGAGTCCGAGGTGGCCGGCGGGGTAGCGGCGATCGCCCAGCGCTTGCGAGGCTTCCTCCAACCCTTCACCGATCTGAACATCAGTGCCCTGGGGTAGTAGTTACCCCACCCCCAGGGGCTTGTCTAGTTGTAAACTATAAACAAATATAAATATTCTGGGACCTATGACCACCGTTGATCTCGAACACATTGCGGCCCAGCTGAAGAGTCAGGACTCTAAGGATAGGATGTTAGCGCTAGCTTCCCTGCGCCATGTGCCGGCAGCCCAGGCGGCACCATTGATTCGGGAGATGATCCACGATAGTAATTTACAAATTCGTTCGATGGCGGTCTTTGCCCTGGGGATTAAACCTGACGATCAATCCCTTGATATTTTGGTTAATCTCTTAACCACTGACCCCGACTATGGCATTCGGGCCGATGCCGCTGGGGCTCTGGGCTATCTCGAGGATGGTCGTGCCTTTAGCAGCCTGGTCCGGGCTTTCTATGAAGACGCTGACTGGCTAGTGCGGTTTAGTGCGGCGGTGGCCCTCGGCAACCTTAAAGATCCCCGCGCCCATGTCGTTTTACTGGAGGCCTTAGGAAGTGATGAGGCGGTGATGCAGCAGGCGGCGATCGCCGCCCTGGGAGAAATCGGTGACCCAGAGGTTGTACCTGCCATTCTCAAATTTGCCCAATCCTCCGACTGGCTGGTACGCCAGCGGCTGGCGGAAGCCCTGGGCAACTTGCCTAGCCCCAAGACTATCCCTGCCCTGCGTTACCTAGAGAAGGATAGCCATTGCCAAGTCGCTGAAGCAGCGCGCCTTTCCTTGGCGCGTTTATCCTAGCCCCAGCCAAAACCCTGAGGCCCCTAGGGTTCTCGGTAAACGCCAAACCTAGGTGATACCCCTTCTGGCGGGTCTTCAATTCATCTACTGGGGCGGCGGTCTCCATCGCCGGACTGGCGACCCCGGTCATGGAGGGGGTTGGCGAATGATCAACTGGTGCGATCGGCTGCAAAAATACTCATCCCCATGAGGTGAGCGTCGGCTAGGCTGTTACTGGTCAGGGTGAGATCCAGACGACCCTGGCTAACAGTTACCCTGTAGGGACCATACTTAGCCCAATTGCCCAGCTTCAGCTGACCGATCGCTGGGGCCAACACCTGGTCACTGGTGGAAACCTTGAGCGAATGCCAGTCACTTTGGTAATTTTCCATCACCCACAGATAGAGGTCGTAGGGGCCATCCCCTAGGGACTGGTGCAGGGTTACGGCCTCGGTCTTGAAAGCCACCGTATTCAGCATCTTAGTGATGCTATAGGTGGTTTCGGGACTGGGTCTAACGTAGCTGTGGGCTAGTTGTATGTCAGGCATGCTCAGCCCTAGAGCCAGAGCCTCTTGAAAGGATAGCCAGCGATCGCCCTCAATCGTCAGCGCTGGGCCTGCAAAGTTGATCCCCACCACAAATTGACGGCGGTCACCCTGATGGTTGGTCTGCCCTTGAACAAAATCTCTCAGCCGCAAAACCACCTGATAAAACAGAAAGAGTAGCTTTGATACCATGGCCATCATCCTAGAACGGTGCCTATGGTTACCTTATCCTTTATTGACGTTGAGGAGTCCACTCTACTGTCCTCAGCATTCTAGCTAACCCCATACAACCCTCTAGGGTTGAGCCATGCCCAACCCTGGGTTGTCCATGGCCTCCTAGGTTAACGAAAGTAACAGAATTCTAGATAAAACCATGGGAAACTGCCTCTGACCTTAGGGAAATGCTAGATCAAACCTTGAGTGCATACGCATCCCTGACCCATAAAGGAGATCCCTATGACAACCGGCGGCAAACGTATTGGCATCCTGACCAGTGGTGGTGACTGCCCTGGGCTGAACGCGGTAATTCGAGCGGTGGTCAAATGCGCCAATCGCCGGGGTTGGGATGTGATTGGTATTCCCTACAGCACCGATGGTCTGATCCACATCACTGAAGGGCGCTACAACCTAGAAGACCTGGTGCTGCGGGAACATGGCTACGATATTCCAGGTATTTTACAAGGTTTGGATATTCTCCAGTTTCTCAGTGGTTCAATTTTGGGTTCCCTGAACAAGGGCCATCCTGAAGACTCGGCAGCGGTGGCGAAAATTCTTGAGGGTTACCGTCTGCTCAACCTCGACTGCTTGATTGCCATTGGCGGCGACGGCAGTCTAGATATTATGTACGACCTGGCCCAACAGGGCGGCTGGAATCTGATCGGGATTCCCAAGACCATTGATAACGATGTGCCCTTTACGGAAAAATCCATCGGCTTTAATACCGCCGTACAGACCGTTACGTCAGCCCTTTACGACCTGACTTTTACTGCCGCTAGCCACGATCGGGTGATGGTGGTGGAAGTCATGGGCCGGGATGCCGGTCACCTGGCCCTCCATGCGGGTATTGCCGGGGGAGCCGATGTGATTCTCATCCCCGAATTAGTGCCAGAACTGAGTCCCCTGGTTATTCGTCAAATCTGTCAGGAAATTGCCGCCATGCGACGGCGGGGTCGAAAATTTGCCCTGCTGGTGGTGGCCGAGGGGGTGCGGGGAGAGGGCGGTGAGAAAATCCACCTGGTGGGGGAGCACCTAGCCCACCTAGTGGCACAGCAAAGCACCCAGCTCTGTCAAACCGGTGATGCCCACTACTGTGATATGGATCAGGTAGAAACTCGAGCTACGGTGCTGGGGCACATCCAGCGCAGTGGCACCCCCACGGCCTCCGATCGCCTGCTGGCCTCCGCCTTTGGTCGCAAAGCCATTGACCTGATTGATGAAGGCCGGTTTAGTCGCTTGGTGGTTTGGGAATCCGGACGGGTGCGATCCAAGGACCTTAGTGAAGTGATTGACATTGTGCGGGAATGCCATAAACGGGGGATCTGCCCTGGCCCCGTGGAAACCGATAGCACCATGGTGAAGGTAGCTCGCTCCATGGGGATTTACGTTGGCGATCCCCAGGCCCTACCGCCGCAAACCCTTGAGAATGTCCTTGGTCTTTGGGAAACCAAGATGAGGGTGGTCTAAGCAATGGGTCAACCCTACAATCGCAGGGAGATCCTTGCCAGGGATCCAGCAGCGGTCGGTGAGGGGCTTGGTGTGGGCTGATCTGTCCCACATTGGGTACCTTAAAACAGCGGTCCTACCACTCATCAAACTGGCCCGTTTGGGCAGTCGGTTGAGGGTTGGCATTGCTAGGGTAAATCTACTGTCCCGGTCTCTGAACCATGACCCCTTTCCTATTGCGTCAGCCGTTTATGGCCACTGCCGCCGATTCCAGTATTTCTCGCTGTTCACCGGTGTTGACCCCCCTGGCCTACCTGCTGGGGCAGCGGTTAATCATACCCCTCTACTTTGGTGACATCGATATTCGTGGTCAGCACCACTTGCCCCAGGCTGGCCCGGTGATTTTGGCCCCTACCCACCGGGCCCGATGGGATTCGATTGTACTGCCCTTGGCGGCCGGTCGTCCCGCCACGGGACGGGATCTCCGGTTTATGGTGACGGCTGATGAGGTAACCGGGGTGCAGGGCTGGCTGATTCAGCGTCTGGGGGGCTTTGCCGTCAATGTCCGCCGACCTAGCATTGCCAGCTTGCGCCATGGCATTGATCTATTGCTGGCGGGGGAAATGTTAGTGATTTACCCAGAAGGGGGTATTCATCGGCGGGACCAAGTACAGCATTTAAAGCCTGGGTTGGCCCGCCTAGCGCTGCAGGCTCAGGCCGCCGCTACCGACCTGGGGGTGAGGGTGCTGCCCATTGATCTTTACTATGGGGAGGCCTACCCCGGTTGGGGCTGCCCCGTGCAGGTCACGATTGGTGAAGCGATCGCCGTTGATGGCTACCTGAATGGCAACACCGCCGCTGACGCCATCAAAACCGGGGCCCAGCAGCTCACCCAGGATCTCCATGCTCGTTTAGAGGATATGGTTAGCCAGCGTCAGCAACGGCTCCCCCTCGCCAAGTAAGTCCCGCTAGGTTTAATTGACCGGCCTATCCCTAACCAGCTGGGGTTTTCATCCACGGAATCCCCAGATTGATGATTTGGAGCCATGACTATTTTTTACCCAGGGGTATTAACGATCGTTTCATCCACGGGTTACCCTCCATATCCAGCGGTATATTAAAGGTGGAGTTGAAAAGCTCCCCTGGCAGATCAAACAGCCAATGGTCCACACACAAAAAGGAGTGAAGGCGCTGTTAACTTTCCATCTGTCTCGTCTAACCCTCAACACCCAATCTTTCCACCAATACTTCCTATAGTAGATTAGGGGAGCGGTGAGAAACCTTGATTAATTAAGGTTGGTAGCCTTTTAATCAGAGGTTTTCCCTCCACGAAGCCTCAACCCAAAGGGGGAAGTGCCTTGGTCAAAAAGGTTGGGTGTTGTCCTATTTAATGTGGAAGTTTCCTGCGGCAATCATAGCTATCAATTCCCGTAGGATAGCTCCTCTAATTTAGCTTTTACAGCTTGAATATCCTGCCACATTAGCCACTTAGGGCCGCCCTTTTCCCGGGATTGATTGCGTAACAGGTAGGCGGGGTGGAAAATTGGCATACAGAGTCGATCCTCCCATGCAAACCACTGCCCACGCAGTTTGGTGATACCCTCCTTCAAGCCCAAAATTCCCTTGACAGCGGTGGCGCCGGTCAGCAGAATAATTTGGGGATTCACCAGGCGGATTTGCTCAAGTAGGTAGCCCTTGCAGGCCGTCACTTCCGCAGGAGTCGGCACCCGATTGCCGGGGGGACGACACTTGACAATGTTGCAGATATAAACATCCCTGGCGGGGTCCAGCTCCACAGCCGCCAGGATCCGATCCAGCAGTTGGCCTGACTTGCCCACAAAGGGCTTACCTTGCTCATCCTCCTGTTGACCTGGACCTTCTCCAATAATCAGTAGGGGAGCCTGGGGGTTGCCCCGGCTAACCACCACGTGGGTGCGTCCCGCGGCCAGGCCACAGCGTTGACAGGCCTGACAGTGGGTGGCTAAGGCGGTTAGATCCCCGTAGGTGCCGGGGGTAATGGCGATCGCAGCGGTGGTGGGAATGGCATCGTAGGCCCCTGACGAGACATCAGCAACCCTGCCCCCCTCAGCCCCAAACAGATTAAATTGATCCTCTACCATGGGTTTCTCCCCAGTCCATAACCTTAGTCATCCCCCGGGGGAGTGATGGTTTTGACAAGGCTAACTCTAGCCACTCCGGTCGAAAGCTTCCCACAATCTCGCGCCGAAGTCCACCCCCTAGCCAAGTCCTAGCCTTGAGGTAGGCTACGCCCTGAGATGAGATCCTGCAGGCCATGTCCTTTCCTCCCCCAAGCACATCCAAGCATAGGGATCGCCCTGGTAACGGTTGGACGCAACCCACCCCTTGCCTACTTAGGATCGGCCAACCCTAGGAAAAACTTTGACAAAGATTGGTTTAAACCACAATTTAATTATGAATGGCTTGTCAAACATAGGAATTTCCTTGAGAAAAATCGGTTTAATAAGGAAATCCATTATCAACGGCTAGGGTGATCTAACCCTGGCTACGTCCCCACCCCCTATGCCCCCTGCCGATTTGCCCTGGCCATCCTCTGGCTTTCAGGAGGTGCCCCACACCGCCGACTGGGCCTACCGGATTTGGGCCCCCGACTACCCCGGATTGTTTATTCAGGCGGGGCAGGGGCTCTACACCCTGGTCAAGGCTCAGCTGGTGACCGTTCCCCGGGTCAGCCGTCGCCTAGAACTGTGGGCCGTGGACTACGAAAGCCTACTGATCGCCTGGTTGAATGAGCTGCTTTACCTGCGCGAGAGTGAGCACCTCGGATTTGATGAATGGGACATTACCGACCTAGATGCCCAGCATCTGGTAGCCACCCTCGGGGGGGCCGCCCTGCAGGCCTGGGAAAAGGATGTCAAGGCCGCTACTTATCATAATTTGTCAATTGTTGCCACGGCCGAGGGTTTAGAAGCCACGATTGTGCTGGATGTTTAAGCGGTCTCCTCGTCCAACACTACTGAGGCTAGGAGGGGATCTAGGGCGTCCTTCAGGTGGCCGGTACGAATAAATTCGGCGTAGGTGTCCGCCTCAATCGCCAACAGTTGTTCCCGCAGCCGCTCTGAGGCCAGTTCCTGGATCAGGGGATTGTGCTGTTCCAACTGGGTCATTTGCTCCTGCACCTGGTCCAGCTGACCATCCACCAGGGCCATCTGGTAGCTGACAAATTCGGGATCAAACTCCCCTGTGGTTTTGATCTCCACCAGCCGATCCATCACCCGGTTAAGGGCTACCCGGCGGGCGGTCAACTGTTTGTACTCCAGTCGTAGGGGTTGATCCCCCAGCAGTCCCAGCCATTGCAGCAGGGGCTGGGTGGTTAGCCCCTGCACCAGTAGGGTAAAAAGCATCACCCCAAAGACAATCGAGATCACCTCCTGGCGCTGACTGAGCAGGGCCGGCACGCTCAGGGCCAGGGCCACCGACACCGAGCCCCGCAGCCCTCCCCACCAAAGAATGGTTTGACCGGCTAGGGGTAGATCCATGCTGGGGCCGGTGATCGCATTGCTGAGGGCACCGAGAACAAAAACACTAAGGGCACGGGCCACCAGAATCAGAGCGATCGCCACCAGAATCTTATCCAACTGGTCCACCAGCCCAGAAAACTGCACCTGGTCGCCAATCAGGAGAAACACAA